>JABDKP010000031.1 GCA_013002175.1 Ilumatobacter sp. | reverse complement strand
ACGGACCGTCCACCGACCACGGCGAACTGGCGCTCGGCAAGAACCTGCTCGTCGCATTCATGCCGTGGGAGGGCTACAACTTCGAGGACGCGATCATCCTCTCCGAGCGGCTGGTGAAGGACGACGTACTGACGTCGATCCACATCAAAGAGCACGAGGTCGACGCTCGCGACACGAAGCTCGGTCCGGAGGAGATCTCCCGGGACATCCCGAACCTCAGCGACGACATCCTCGCCGACCTCGACGATCGCGGCATCATCCGCGTCGGCGCCGAGGTCGGACCGGGCGACGTCCTCGTCGGCAAGGTCACGCCGAAGGGTGAGACCGAGCTGACACCGGAGGAGCGCCTGCTGCGGGCGATCTTCGGCGAGAAGGCCCGCGAGGTGCGCGACACCAGCCTCAAGGTGCCCCACGGCGAAGTCGGCAAGGTCATCGACGTCAAGGTGTTCAACCGCGACGACGGCGACGAATTGCCACCCGGCGTCAACCAACTGGTGCGGGTCTATGTCGCCCAGAAGCGCAAGATCAGCGTCGGCGACAAGCTCGCCGGCCGTCACGGCAACAAGGGCGTCATCTCCAAGATCCTGCCGATCGAGGACATGCCGTACAACGCCGACGGCCAGCCGGTCGACATCATCCTCAACCCGCTCGGCGTCCCCTCCCGGATGAACGTCGGTCAGGTGCTCGAAGCCCACCTCGGCTACTGCGCCCGGTGGGGCTGGACCGACGAGGACGGCAAGCCGGTCGGGGAGATCCCGATGCGCGGGACCGAGACCAAGACGCGGCCCAACACCAAGCCGGCCACGTTCGTCGCGACGCCGGTGTTCGACGGCGCCAAGTGGGACGAAGAGGACCGCGCCGGACGCCACCCGGTGATCCAGAGCATCCTCAGCAACCTCAATCCCGAGTCCGCCGACGGCGAGCGCCTCGTGGGCACGAACGGCAAGATGATGTTGTACAACGGTCGCACCGGCGAGCCGTACGACAACGAGATCACGTGCGGCTACATGTACATCTTGAAGCTCGCCCACCTCGTCGACGACAAGATCCACGCCCGTTCGACCGGTCCGTACTCGATGATCACCCAGCAGCCGCTCGGCGGCAAGGCGCAGTTCGGCGGACAGCGGTTCGGCGAGATGGAAGTGTGGGCCCTCGAAGCCTACGGCTCGGCGTACTGCCTCCAGGAGCTGCTGACGATCAAGTCCGACGACGTGCTCGGCCGGGTCCGGGTGTACGAGTCGATCGTCAAGGGCGACAACATCCCCGAGCCGGGCGTGCCCGAGTCGTTCAAGGTGCTGATGAAGGAGATGCAGGCGCTCTGCATCAACGTCGAAGTGCTCACCGAGGACGGTCAGGAGATCGAGATGCGCGACCTCGACGACGAGGTCTTCCGCGCCGCCGAGGAACTCGGCATCGACATCTCCCGCCCCGAACGCGGCACCGACGAAGACGACGCCCGCCGCGAACGCGAGAAAGCCGAGCGCGCCGGCAACTTCCGCTGACCGCGTCAAAGTTGTGTCAGGCACAACTTTGAGGTCTGCCGTGGCCACTGACCTCCGTGGTCAAAGTTGTGCCTGACACAACTTTGCTCACGACGACGAATTGCAAGAGCAACCCGAAGAAAGAGACACCACATGCTCGACGTCAACATGTTCTCCCAACTGAAGATCGGTCTCGCCGAGGCCGACCAGATTCGCAACTGGTCGCACGGTGAGGTGAAGAAGCCGGAGACGATCAACTACCGCACGCTGCGCCCCGAGAAGGACGGCCTGTTCTGCGAGAAGATCTTCGGCCCGACCCGCGACTGGGAGTGCTACTGCGGCAAGTACAAGCGGGTGCGCTTCAAGGGCATCATCTGCGAACGCTGCGGTGTCGAGGTCACCCGTTCGAAGGTCCGTCGCGACCGGATGGGCCACATCGAGCTCGCTGCGCCGGCCGTCCACATCTGGTACCTGCGCGGCACCCGGTCGTGGCTGGCGTACCTCCTCGCCGGCATCGAGCCGAAGGAAGAACTCAAGGCGAAGATGCTCGAGAAGGTCATCTACTTCGCGGCGCACCTCGTCAGCTGGGTCGACGAGGACGGACGCCACGAGGCGCTCGACAACCTCGAGGCCGAGTATCTCGAAGAGGTCGACGCGATCAACAAGGAACTGGAGATCGCCGTCGACCGCCGCTTCAAGGAGCTCGAGGAAGCGGCCGCGGCCGCGGAGAAGGAAGGCGCCAAGCCCGCCGACCTGAAGAAGCTCCAGAAGGAAGGCGACAAGGAGATCGAGGCGATCCGCGAGCGCTACGCGATCGAGCTCGACCTCGTCGCGCGCACCTGGGAGGAATTCAAGGGCCTCCACTCCCGCAAGATCATCGAAGACGAGATGCTGTGGCGCGAGATGCGCGACAAGTACGGCGAGTACTTCGAAGGCGGCACCGGCGCCGAGGCGATCAAGCAGCTCATCAACCGCATCGACTTCGACGAGGAAGAGGTCAAGCTGCGTGAGGCGATCGACGTCGGCGACTCCGGTCGCAAGCCGCTCAGCGCCCAGCGCAAGCAGAAGGCGATCAAGCGGCTGAAGATCGTCGCGTCGTTCAACCGGCGTGACGACAATGGTCGCCGCGAGAACGACCCGATGGCGATGATCCTCGACGTCGTGCCGGTCATCCCGCCGGAGCTGCGCCCGATGGTGCAGCTCGACGGTGGCCGCTTCGCCACGTCCGACCTCAACGACCTGTACCGCCGCGTGATCAACCGCAACAACCGGCTCGAGCGGCTGCTCAACCTGGGCGCGCCGGAGATCATCGTCAACAACGAGAAGCGGATGCTGCAGGAAGCGGTCGACGCGCTGTTCGACAACGGTCGTCGCGGCCGCCCGGTCACCGGGCCCGGCAACCGTCCGTTGAAGTCGCTGTCCGACATGCTCAAGGGCAAGCAGGGCCGGTTCCGTCAGAACCTGCTCGGCAAGCGCGTCGACTACTCCGGCCGTTCGGTGATCGTCGCCGGCCCGACGCTGCGCCTGCACCAGTGCGGGCTGCCGAAGCTGATGGCGCTCGAGCTGTTCAAGCCGTTCGTCATGAAGCGCCTCGTCGACCTCGAACTGGCGCAGAACATCAAGACCGCCAAGCGGATGGTCGAGCGGCGTCGCCCGCAGGTGTGGGACGTGCTCGAAGACGTGATCCGCGAGCATCCCGTCCTGCTCAACCGGGCACCGACGCTGCACCGCCTCGGCATCCAGGCATTCGAGCCGGTGCTCGTGGAGGGCAAAGCCCTCCAGATCCACCCGCTCGTCTGCACGGCGTTCAACGCCGACTTCGACGGCGACCAGATGGCGATCCACGTGCCACTGTCGGCCGAGGCCCGCGCCGAGGCACGCGTGCTGATGCTGTCGGCGAACAACATCTTGTCGCCGGCGTCCGGCCGCCCGATCGTCACCCCGTCACAGGACCTCATCATCGGTGGGTACTACCTCACCGAGTCGATCGAGGGTGCCAAGGGCGAGGGTCGCGTGTTCCGTCACCTGTGGGAGGTGCTCCGCGCCTACGACGAGGGCACGCTCGACCTGCACGCGACGATCAAGGTCCGCAAGGCGGGCGAGGAGGAGTTCGTGACCACGCCCGGTCGCGCCCTGCTCGAGGAGGCGCTGCCATCGCGGATCGAAGACGCCGACGGCAATGTCGTCCAGGAGTCGTACACCGAGAAGTTCGGCCACATCGACTTCCTCGTCACCAAGAAGGAGATGGGCGTGCTCGTCGAGCACCTCTCCGACCACTACAGCAAGGCCGCAGTGGCCAAGGCGCTCGACAACGTGAAGAACCTCTGCTACCGGTTCGCCACGCAGTCGGGCATCACCGTGTCCATCGACGACGTTCGCACACCGAAGATCAAGCGTCAGCTGCTCGACGGCTACGAGGCCCAGGCCGACAAGGTCGAGACCCAGTTCCGGCGCGGCATCATCACCGACGGCGAGCGCCGCCAGCAGGAAGTGCGGATCTGGACCGACGCCACCGCCGAAGTCCAGGCCGCGATGGAGCAGGAGTTCAAGGAAGCGCAGTTCAACCCGATCGACATGATGGTCGGCTCGGGCGCCCGCGGCAACATGACCCAGATGCGTCAGATCGCCGGCATGCGCGGCCTGGTCGCCAACCCCCGCGGCGACATGATCCCGCGCCCGATCAAGTCGAACTTCCGCGAGGGCCTCGAGACACTCGAGTACTTCATCGCCACGCCGGGCGCCCGCAAGGGCCTCGTCGACACGGCGCTGCGCACGGCCGACTCCGGGTACCTGACCCGCCGTCTCGTCGACGTCGCGCAGGAGCTGATCGTCCGCGAGGAGGACTGTGGCTCGACGCTCGGGATCTGGATCGAGCACGTGGCACCGGACACCGCGACCACCCGCTCGTACCTCGAGACGAAGCTGTACGGTCGGGCGCTGCTCCAGGACACCGATCTCTCGAAGGCGATGGACGACGGCCGCACGTCGCTGCCGCGGAACACGATCGTCGGCGACAAGGAGATGGCGGCGCTCCGTGACGACCCGAAGATCGAGCGGCTGCGCGTCCGCTCGGTGCTGACCTGTGACGCGGAGCTCGGCGTGTGCGCGATGTGCTACGGCCGTTCGCTCGCGACCGGCAAGATGATCGAACTCGGCGAGGCGGTCGGCGTGATCGCCGCGCAGTCGATCGGCGAGCCCGGCACCCAGCTGACGATGCGCACGTTCCACACCGGTGGTGTGGCCGGCAAGGACATCGCGGGCGGTCTGCCCCGCGTCGTCGAGTTGTTCGAGGCGCGCACGCCGAAGGGTTCGGCCCGGCTCGCCAAGGCGACCGGCACGTTGCATTTGCGCGAGGACGAGGGCAAGGGCATCCCGGTCGTCGTCGTCGACGATGCCGGCGACGAGCACGAGGTGCTGCTGCCGCTGGGTGCCCGTCCGATCGTCCACGACGGCCAGTCGGTCAAGGCCGGCGATCCGCTCGTCGACGGTCCCTTCGATCCCAAGGAGATCATGGAGATCAAGGGCATCCGCGAGACCCAGCTCTACCTCGTGGAGGAAGTGCAGCGGGTGTACCGCGACCAGGGCGTGTCGATCCACGACAAGCACATCGAGTTGATCGTCCGGCAGATGACACGCCGGATCGGCGTCCAGGAGCCGGGCGACTCCGGGTTCCTCCCGGGCGAGCGCGTCGACTCCAAGCGCTTCCGCGACACGAACCGGCGGATGATCGAGGAGTCCGGACGTCCCGCCGAGGGCCGTCCCGAGCTGATGGGGATCACGAAGGCGTCGCTCGCGACCGATTCGTGGCTGTCGGCCGCCTCCTTCCAGGAGACGACGCGGGTCCTCACCGAGGCTGCGATCGACGGTCGCGCCGACCACCTGATCGGCCTCAAGGAGAACATCATCATCGGCAAGTTGATCCCGGCCGGTACCGGCATGATGAAGTACCGCGAGTTCGGGATCGAGGCGCCCGAGTACGAGCCGATGACGTTCTACTCCAGCGATGCCGGCGAGGAGGATCCCGCAGCATTCCTCGCCAACCTGCATGGGTCCTACGACAGCGAGAAGACGCCCGAGCCGATCGGCTGACCACCACGTCACTGCGGCGTTGCGCGACTGCACGGCGCCTCATAGCCTTGCAGGGTCCTCTCATCGGCGACGACAGAGATCCGATGTATGGCGGATGAACAGCGGTTCATCCAACTCACCACATTCCGCCGGCCGTGCGCCGACCGGAGCGACCAGCGAACGAGGTTTCATTCGTGCCAACAATCCAGCAGCTCGTCCGTCAGGGTCGAAGCTCCAAAGTCACCAAGTCGAAGACGCCGGCCCTGAAGGATTCGCCCCAGCGGCGTGGCGTCTGTACCCGCGTGTACACGACCACCCCGAAGAAGCCGAACTCGGCGCTGCGCAAGGTCGCCCGTGTCCGGTTGAACTCCGGCATCGAGGTCACCGCCTACATCCCGGGCGAGGGCCACAACCTGCAGGAGCACTCGATCGTGCTCGTCCGGGGCGGCCGTGTCCGCGACCTGCCCGGCGTGCGCTACAAGATCATCCGCGGCGCGCTCGATGCCGTCGGCGTCAAGAATCGCAAGCAGTCGCGCAGCCGCTACGGCGCCAAGAAGGAAAAGTAGGCCCGACGATGCCACGTAAAGGCCCCGCACCCCGCCGCGAGCTCGTCGCCGATCCGATCTACAAGTCGGTCATCGTCACGCAGCTGATCAACAAGGTGATGCTCCACGGCAAGCGCACCGTCGCCGAGAAGATCGTGTACGACGCGATGGAAATCGTCCAGGGTCGCCTCGATGGCGACGAGCAGGCGATCGACACCGTGAAGCGGGCGATCGACAACCTCAAGCCGCCGCTGGAAGTGCGCTCGCGTCGCGTCGGCGGCGCCACGTACCAGGTGCCGGTCGAAGTGCGCCCGCGTCGCTCGACCACGCTGGCGATCCGTTGGCTCGTCGACTACGCCCGCGCTCGTCGAGAGAAGACGATGGCCGAATGCCTCGCCAACGAGCTGATGGACGCGTCCACCGGTCTCGGTGCGGCGATGAAGCGCCGCGACGACATCCAGAAGATGGCCGAGTCCAACAAGGCGTTCGCCCACTATCGCTGGTGAGGAGGAGGCGTCTCCGGCGCCTCGGGCGGCGCAGCCGCCCACTGCGGCGGAGCCGCAGCTCCTCAGTTCTCGGGCCTGCGGCCCGACGTCGGCCGCGGGCGTCCGTCATCGATGGTCCGGCCTTCCGCCGCGGTCGGTTCCGACGGCTTGTCGCCGTGCCTATTTTTCTGGGGTTCACGAGTGCACTACCGTGGGCACTGGGCCGCCAAGGAAAATGAGAGGGATCACTCGATGAATGTCCAATCCATCCTGTCGACGAAGGGCACCGCCGTGGCGACGATCGCATCGGAGGCCACGTTGTCCGACGCGGTCGCGACGCTGCGCGACCATGGCGTCGGTGCGCTCGTCGTCAGCGACGATGGATCGACGATCAACGGCATCCTGTCCGAACGCGACGTCGTCCGGTCGATCGCGGCACATGGCGCGCCGGCGCTCGACACTGCCGTCGGTGCCGCGATGTCGGCCAACGTCGTGACCTGCCAGCCTGCCGACACGGTCGATCGGCTGATGGCGATGATGACCGAACGCCGGATCCGGCACGTGCCCGTGCTCGACAGCGACGGCACGATGGCCGGGATCATCAGCATCGGCGACGTCGTCAAGTTCCGTGTCGGCGAACTCGAGTCCGAGAACGCCAACCTGCACAACTACATCCAGGGCCGCGCCTGACGTCAATCCGGCGAGCGGACGAGGAGCAGGTAGCCGTCTTCGATCGTCGGTGCCACGATGGTCGCGCCCTGCGGCGGTGCGCCGAGACAGCGATGCCGCCCGTCCGCGAGTCGCCATGACGCCCGCACGTTCGGAGGGGGCAGTTCCGTCTGTACCCACGTGTGTCCCGAGGCGGCGTCGGCGAGCGCCTGCGGCGTGCCGGTGAACCGGACCCGTCCGTCGTGGAGCACGACCACAGCGTCGCCGAGGGCAGCTTCGTCGGTCAGATGTGTCGACACGACGATCGTCGTCGACGAGCGGCGCTCGGCGATGACCGCGCGCAGTCGGAGACGCTCGTCCGGGTCGAGGCCGGCGGACGGCTCGTCGAGGATCAACAGCGACGGTGTTCCCAGCAACGTCTGGGCCATCCCGAGCCGTCGCTGCATCCCGCCCGACAGTGCCGCCACGTCGTCGGCGGCGCGGTCGGCCAGCCCGACCCGGTCGAGCGCGTCGAAGACCTGGTGGCGGCGACGGCGGTCGTCGCGGACCTCCTTCAGGACGCCGAAGTAGTCCACGACGTCGAACACGGTGGCGCCGGGGCTGAAACCGACCTGCTGCGGGAGGTAGCCCATCCGCCGGCGGATCTCGATCCGCTCGGCCTCTCGGCGCGGGTCGAGTCCGTCGACATCGACGGTGCCGTGATCGGGACGGATCAGGGTCGCCAGACACCGCAGCAACGTCGACTTCCCGGCCCCATTCGCGCCGAGGACCGTGACGATGCCACCGCGGGCGCGAAGCTCGACACCCGTCAAGGCATCGCGGTCCGCAAACGCGTGGTGCACTCCCGAGCAGACGATGTCGGACGCGATCACGTGGCCGCCATCAGATGATCGAAGCTGCTGCGCCGACGGACCGCCACGCCGATCGAGACGACGGCGACGACGGATGCGGTGACCTGTCCGATTGCGGTGAAGGCGGCAAGCGCTCCGCTCGTCTGCTCTGCGACCAGTACGGCCACGAACCAGCTCGTTCCGGCCGCGATGCTCGCCCGACGAGGGCTGACCCAGGTCATCAACATCAGGCTGGTTCCGGTGACGGCGAGGGCGGGCAGCAGCCAGGCCGCCGCGTACGGGCGGGCGACCGCGCTGACGAGCGCGACCGACGTCACGATCACAGCGGAGATCGAGATCACCACGAAACTGCGGATCGCGACGAGGCGAAGGCCGCGCGTCGGCGTCGCCAACTGCATCTCGTAGGCGGGGTCGGCATTCGGGCCGTAGGCGAGCGCGATGCCGAACACGGGCACGAGCGGGGCGAGCATCAGCAGGACGAGCACGCTCTGGCGGGGTGCGTCGGCGTCGGTCGCCGCGAGGCCGACGAACACGACACCGGCGATCGCGAGGTACCACGCCCGGCGGAGTGCCGGTGTCGCGCCGACGAGTCGGGTGACGTGGCTCGGCAATCCGATCCGGCGAAGGGCGCGCTCGGGTCGTGACGCCCGCGGCGCGTCGAGTTCGATCGTGATCGCCCGCCAGTTCGCGTCGAGCCGGGCCTGGTCGATGTTCACGAGAGTGCCTCCTGCATGTGTTTGCGGGCCCGCATCAGCCGCGTCTTGACGGTGCCCTGCGGGACGCCGAGCAGGCGTGCCGCCTCCTTGGTCGTCAGCCCGTCGATCGCCGTCGCGATGAGGACCGCTCGCAGCTCGCCCGGCAGGCGCTGCATCGCGACGTCGAGTTCACCGCCGCCGAGCCCGAACTGGGGCTCGCCCGGCGCGGCCCCCGCACCCATCGCCGCGATGACCACCGGGTCCATCGGCGTCGCACGCCGCTTGCGGAGCACGTCGATCAGCCGACGGATGCCGATGCCCCACAACCACGCGCCGACGTCGCCGTCGCCGCGATAGCTGCGCGCCGATCGCCACGCCGCGACGAACGTGTCCTGCAACGCGATGTCAGCGAGCTCGGGGTCGCCGCAGCGCGACTGCAACCGGGCGGTCAACCACCCCGCATGGCGCCGGTACAGCTCCTCGAAGGCGACGCGGTCGCCGTCGGCGGTCCGCGCCAGCAGTGCCCGGTCGTCGACGGCGGTCGTCATCATCACCATCCTTGTCGTGCGCGGGACGCCGAACGGTTCATTCGATCTGGTCGGCGTGAACCGTTCGTCGCCGTCGGCTCGACAGAGACCGCATGGACACCACATGGCCACCCCCGTTGCCGGCACCTCGCCTCGGTCCGCCGACGCCGACCATCGAGGCCGACCGATCCGACCGCCGTCGCGCGTGGCTCGCCCGCCTCGCGGTGCTCTCACTCGCCGCGATGTCGATCGCGCTCGACCTCGGGACGCTCGTCGTCGTGCCGCTGCTGTTCGTCGTGGTCGTGCCGTTCGAGAAGATGTTCCCCCGGCACCGGCAGCCGATCCGTCGGCCGGGGGTGCGCACCGACATCGCGCACGCCCTCGCGGCGCCCGCACTGGGCGTCGTCAGTGCGGTCCTGGCGATCGCCATCGGTCTGGCAAGCCTCGCGTGGGTCCCCGGCCTGCTGCTGCGGCCGCTCGTCACGATGCTGCCGACGTCCGTGATGCCCTTCGTCGGCATCGCGCTGTTCGACATGGCGATCTACTGGGTGCACCGTTGGTCGCACGAGGTTCCGTTCCTCTGGAAGTTCCACTCGGTGCACCACTCGACGGAGCATCTCGACTGGGTCAGCGGCTTCCGCAATCATCCGTTCGACGGGGCGATCGTCGCGCCGCCGTTCGTCCTGCTGGTCGCGGCCGGCTTCGACGCGACGTTCACCGGTGCGCTCGCCGTCATTCAGCTCGCGCTCGGCCTGTTCCTCCACGCGAACGTCCGCTGGCGGCTGCGACCGCTGCACCGGATCGTCGTGACGCCCGAGTTCCACCACTGGCACCACGCCAACGAAGCCGACGCGCACAACAGCAACTACTCGGTGTTCCTCCCGATCTGGGACATGTTGTTCGGGTCCTACTTCATGCCTCGGGGCCGGCGCCCCGAGCGCTACGGCATCAGCGAGTCCATGCCGATGTCGCTGGTCGGCCAGCTCCACCATCCGGTGCGTGGCGTCGGCAACCCCCTACGGATCCTCGGCCGGGTGCTGCGTCATCCATGGCGCTGCGCCCGGGCCGCCGCCCGGTTCACGCGCGGCATCTGCGCCGACATCTGGCGCTCGACGACCACCCGCCGCGCCCGGACGACCTGACGCCGTCCCCATGGACGCGATCGAAGGGAGCGCCGGGCGGGCGAGATGACCGCATCCCCAAGGTTGGGGCGGGGTTTCCGCCGATACACTCGTCGTTCGTGTTTGGGTGCATCTGAGGCACCGCGCGCACGGGCGCTGCACGCTCGTGGCAACCCCCCGAAGTCGCCCTTTGAGACGGAGAAGTAGAGATGGCCAAGCGAGAGTTTCCCCTGGAGCGCACCCGGAACATCGGGATCATGGCGCACATCGACGCGGGCAAGACCACCACGACCGAGCGAATCCTCTACTACACCGGCAAGAGCTACAAGATCGGCGAGGTGCACGACGGTGCGGCGACCATGGACCACATGGCCCAGGAGCAGGAGCGCGGCATCACCATCACGTCGGCCGCCACGACGTGCGCGTGGAAGGACCACCGGATCAACATCATCGACACGCCGGGTCACGTCGACTTCACGATCGAGGTCGAGCGGTCGCTGCGGGTGCTCGACGGCGCGGTCACGGTCTTCGACTCGGTCGCCGGCGTCGAGCCGCAGACCGAGACGGTGTGGCGCCAGGCGAACACCTACAAGGTGCCGCGGATGTGCTTCGTCAACAAGATGGACCGCATCGGTGCCGACTTCTACCGCACCGTGCAGATGGTCGTGGACCGTCTGCAGGCGAACCCGCTCGTGATCCAGTTGCCGATCGGTGCCGGTGGCCCTGAGGCCATCAAGGCGTTCGTCGGCCTGATCGACCTCGTGAAGATGAAGGCGCTCGTCTGGCGTGACGAGGAACTCGGCGCCGAGTGGGACGAGCTCGACATCCCCGAGGACATGGTCGACGAGGCCAACAAGTACCGCGAGCAGATGATGGAGACCATCGCCACGCAGGACGAGGCACTGATGGATGCCTACCTCGAGGGCGAGGACATTCCGGAGGACCTGATCAAGGCCGCGATCCGCAAGGGCACGCTGGCGTTCGACTTCGTCCCGATCCTGTGCGGTTCGGCGTTCAAGAACAAGGGCGTGCAGCCGATGCTCGACGCCGTGATCGACTTCCTTCCGTCGCCGATCGACATCCCGCCTGCGCACGGCACCAACCTGAAGGGCGACGAGGACCTGTACCGCGGCCCCAACGACTCCGAGTTCGCCGCGCTGGCCTTCAAGATCGTCGCTGACCCGTTCGGCAAGCTCACCTACTTCCGCGTGTACTCCGGTGAGATCAACAAGGGCGACGAGGTCTACAACTCCGTCAAGGAGGACCGCGAGCGCCTCGGACGCATCCTGCTGATGCACGCCAACCAGCGCGAGGACCTCGACGTCGCGATGGCCGGCGACATCGTCGCCGGGCTCGGCTTCAAGAACGTCACCACCGGCGACACGCTGTGCGACAAGAACTCGCCGATCGTGCTCGAGCGGATGGAGTTTCCCGAGCCGGTCATCCACGTTGCGATCGAGCCGAAGACGAAGTCCGACCAGGAGAAGCTCGGCAAGGCGCTGAAGTCGCTGTCCGACGAAGACCCCACGTTCCGCATCCGGTCCGACGAGGAGACCGGCCAGACCGTGATCTCCGGCATGGGCGAACTGCACCTGGAGGTGCTCGTCGACCGCATGCAGCGCGAGTTCTCGGTGGAGGCCACCGTCGGCAAGCCGCAGGTGGCGTACCGCGAGACGATCACCAAGGAAGTCACCAACGTCGAGTACCGCCACATCAAGCAGTCCGGCGGCTCCGGTCAGTTCGCAGTCGTCAAGATCAACATGCTGCCCAACCCCGGTGGCGGCTACGAGTTCGAGGACAAGATCACCGGCGGCCGCATTCCGCGCGAGTACATCAACCCGACGAACCAGGGCATGGAGTCCTCGATGGACAACGGCGTACTCGCCGGCTACCCGACCGTCGACGTCAAGGTCGAACTCGTCGACGGGCAGTACCACGACGTCGACTCCTCGGAGATGGCGTTCAAGATCGCCGGCCAGAACGTCTTCCGCAAGGCCGCCGAGATGGCCAAGCCGGTGCTGATGGAACCGATCATGAGCGTCGAGGTCGTCACCCCCGAGGAGTACATGGGCGACGTGATGGGCGACCTCTCCAGCCGCCGCGGCCGGATCGGCCTGATGGAGGCTCGGGGCAACACGCAGGTCGTCAACGCCACCGTGCCGCTGTCGGAGATGTTCGGATACAGTACGGACCTGCGTTCACGCTCCCAGGGGCGTGCCACCTACACGATGCAGTTCGCGGAGTACCAGCAGGTGCCCGCAACGATCGCAGAGGAAATCGTGAAGCGAGTCCGCGGCGAGTGATCGCCCGTGCCTCGTGCGGGCTGCCGGCCCGGTTCTTTGACAACCCAACCAGACACCGAAACATCGAGATTGGAATCGTAACGCCATGAGCAAAGAGAAGTTCGAGCGGAACAAGCCGCATGTGAACGTTGGGACGATGGGGCACATCGACCATGGGAAGACGACGTTGACGGCGGCGATCTCGAAGACGTTGTCTGAGAAGGGGTTGGCG
>JABDKP010000004.1 GCA_013002175.1 Ilumatobacter sp. | reverse complement strand
CCCCGAAATTTGCCGCCCCACGCCCGCCACGCGTGACGTGAACGCCAAATTTGCGTTGGCATGCGCTGACCCGCCCCAAATTTGTCACCCGGAGCCCGGCCAGCGGGGCGTGAGCGCCAGATTTCGGAGACGGGTGGGCCGGTAGAATCAGCGGGATGGATGCCGTGACGATCGTGTTCGCCGTCGTGGCGGCGGTCGTCGTGTTCGTCATCGCCGCAGCATCGGTCGGACGCGAGGCGCACCGCCTGGATGCGGTCGCGCCGCGGGCGACCTATTCACTCGACGAAGCGACCGACTTCGTGTGCGATCGGCTCCCGGCGGACAGCCAGGCCCGCCTGACCCCGCACGAGGTCGAGCAGTTGCTCGTCTTCCACATGCAGTGGCTGCACGCGCAGGGGCTGCAACCCGACCGCGTCGTCGACCGGCCGCAGGACATCGCCGATCCGGTCGTCGTCACCGAGGACACGCTCACCGCGTACCTGCTCGGTGAGTCCGAGCGCAACGACATCGACCTCCTCGACGACGTCGATGCGGTGCACGTCGTGGAAGCGCACCTTGCCTACTTCGAAGCGATCGGCGCAGTGGGCCCGCAGGCCCCGCTCGACGACGTGATCTAGACCCGTCCGCGCAACCGCTTGTACAGCCGGCGACCCCGCTCGCCGACGAGCCGAGCGATGTGCGCCCTGACGATGCCGTAGGCCCGCTCGACCGGACCGGGGGCGTGATCGAGGCCGGCCACGTGGGCCCGGAGCGCATCCAGTTCGGCGGCCTGGGCCCGGGAGGCTGCCGCGGCTGCGTGGCGCGCGGCCGCCTCCTGTTCCAGGCGGGCGGTGCGGGCGGCGTCGAGTTCGGCGGTCAAGGCACCCGTCGTCAGCGCGGCGAGCGCGCTGGGCGCGAGATCGTCGGGGTGCGCGCCGGGGTCCAGCCGCAACTCGTCGGGGAGGTCGTCGCCGAGCAGCGCCCGCTGCAGCATCGAGCGCCGCTCGAACAGCCGGCGCCGGTCGACGTCCCAGTCCGGTTTGCGCGCGACCAGCACCGAGTCCTCCCAATCCAGGTTGCCCCAGTCGGTGAACACGTCGACCACCTCGCACTGGACATGCGACGTGAGCGCCACGAGACCGTCCGGATAGAACCGCCAGCAGTCGACCGGGAAGCGGTGCTCGAACCCACCGGACGGCGCGATGATCGCGGCGATCCCGCCCGGCTTCAGTGTGCGGACGATCTCGAACATCGACGCCCAGAAGTACTCGACGTGCTCGAACGCCTGCCCGGAGATCACGAGGTCGACCGAGTCGCTCGCCACCTCGCTCCAGTCGTAGGCGTCGGTCACGACGATGTCGACGTTGTGACCCGACTCGATGTCCAGCCCGCGGTACGTCCAGGACGGGTCGTCGAACAGCGTGCGATAGGACAACTGCTGCCCGTCGACCATCTGACTCCCGAAGTCGATGATGTCGAGTGGCTGTCCCCGGTGCGCGGCCAGGTGGACCCGGACGAACGACGCCATCTTCGCGTACGACGAATCGTGCATGGCGACCGACGCTAGCGGCTGGATCGACCGCCGTAGAGTGGCCGTGGCATGCTGCTGCGATGACATCACCGATCCCGCGAGAGCGCACGATCGCGGCACTCGACGAGGTCTGGGGGAGCACCGCAGACCTGCTCGCCTCGCTGCCGCCCGAGCAGTGGTCGGCGCGCTCGCCGCTCGCCGGATGGGATGTTCGTGACAACGTCGCCCACATCGTCGGGACCGAGTCGATGCTGCTCGGCCACGACGCACCGGCGATCGAGATCGACCGCGACCGGTCGCCGCACGTCCGCAACGACATCGGTGCGTTCAACGAGGTGTGGGTCGAGGCGATGCGAACGGTCGAACCGGCCGCCGTACTCGCGCGATTCAACGAGGTGACGGCGGCGCGCATCCTCGCGCTGCGCGCCATGGGCCAGGACGAGTGGGACGCCGAGACGTTCACGCCCGCCGGCAAGGACAGTTACGGACGCTTCATGCAGATCCGCGTCTTCGACTGCTGGCTGCACGAACAGGACATCCGGGACGCGACCGGCCGGCCGGGCAACGAGACCGGCCTGGCCGTCGAGGTCACGCTCGACGAGATGACGACCGCGATGGGGTTCGTCGTCGGCAAGCGCGCCGGCGTCGAATCCGGCCACCGCGTGACGTTCGCGCTCACCGACGGCGGCATGGTCGTGCGCGAGATCCACGTCGAGGTCGCCGACCGTGCGGTCGTCGTCGACCGTCTGTCCGCGCCCGCGACGACGACGCTGACGATGCCGGTCGGCGTGATGACGCGGCGCTGCGCCGGACGGGTTGCACCGGATGCGTTGCGGGACCGGATCGTCGTCACCGGCGACCCGGCGGTCGCCGAAAAAATTCTTGCAAATCAGTCGTACACGATCTGAAAAGTGTGGTGAACTGGTGCCACCAGAGAGAGGAGGTGGTCCAGACAATGCCAGACAATTGTTACGGGATCCTGGAGGTGGTTGGCCGCTAGGTCAACAGGCTGGATCGCCTGGCGAATACTCGCCAACCCCCGCTGAATCTCATCGCCACACCTGATCCCAGTGGCGTTCGCGCCTGCTTGCAGGTTCGTTCATGGTGAGATCGGTCTCAACAGTCCGTACAGCGCCGGAGTGTCGTCACGATGCTCCGGCGCTGTCGCGTCCGCGTCACGCCGCAGTCGTGCCGTTCCGGTACCGTGGCCACGCAATGGACCGCCACCCGAAGTTCGAGCACAGCCGGTTCCTCGGCGACAAGCGCACCCAATTGGTCTACGACCTCGACACCTGGGAGGACGCAGGCGTCGTGAACGAGTTCGTCGACCTCGGTGTCGCACTGTCGTTCGGTCCCGACACGCTCGGCGAGGCCCGCAACCGCGGCTACACACCGGCGACAGCAGACGCCAGGCGGATGCGGCGCGCGCCCCGCGCCTGAGCCCTGCGAGAGGTCGGCCGTGCCTGGGATGACCGAGCGATTCACGTCGAGTGGGTTCTCGCTCGCCTGCCATCTCGCCCACCCGCCCGGTGAGGTCCAGCCCGGTCCGGGCGTGATCCTCTGCCACGGATTCCCGATCGGCCCGCTCGATGCGAAGTTGTCGGGGGGCACCTTCCCCCAACTGATGGATCGTGTCGCCCAGCAACTCGGCTGCGTCGCGATGACGTTCAACTTCCGCGGCTGCGGCGAGAGCGAGGGAGACTTCTCGCTCCAGGGATGGGTCGACGACCTGCGCAACGCGATCACCCACCTCGAGACCGTCAGCGAGCCACAGGGCGTGATCCTGCTCGGCACGAACACCGGCGGTTCGATCGCGATCTGCGTCGCCGCCGACGACCCGCGCGTCGTCGCGGCCGGGCTGCTCAGCCCACGCGCCGACTTCGACGACTGGGCCGATCATCCCCGACGGTTCCTCGAACACGCCCGTGAGATCGGTGCGATCAAGGACCCCCGCTTCCCGGCGTCGGTCGAGGAGTGGACACGCGAGTTCCGGAGATTCCGGCCGGTTGCCTCCGCGCGGCGGTTCGCACCCCGCCCGATGCTCGTGATGCACGGCGAGGAAGACGACAGCGTGCCGGTCTCCGACGCCCGCCAACTGGTCAACGCCCATGGCGACGCGGAGCTCAGCCTCTTCGTCGGCGCCGGGCACCGCCTGCGGCACGACCCGCGGGCGATCGCAGTGCTGATCGGCTGGCTGGACCGGATGCGCTCGGCGAGTGTGCATCCGTCTGCCGAGGCGCGCTGACCGACACGCGCCTAGCTCGTCGCGACCTGCGAACGGTGCCATTCGTACGCCGATCGGACGATCTCGTCGAGTCCGTAGCGGGCCGACCAGCCGAGCGTCTGCTCGGCATGTTCGGGGGCCGCGTACGTTGCAACCGGGTCTCCCAGTCGACGATCGACGACGTCGTACGGAACTGCCTGGCCGGCGACGCGTTCGGTCGCACGGATCACCTCGAACACCGACGAACCCGTACCGGTGCCGACGTTGACCTGCGCCGATCCGCCACCGTCGGCGAGGTACTCCAGCGACTTGTGGTGCGCGCCGGCGAGGTCCTCGACGTGGATGTAGTCGCGGATGCACGTGCCGTCGGGCGTGTCGTAGTCGTCACCGAACACCTGCAGTCGTCGATCGCCGAGCAGCACCGCTTTCATCGCGAGTGGGATCAGGTTCAGACTGAACGTCCACTCCTCGCCGAGCCGTCCGTCGAAGCTCGCCCCCGCGGCGTTGAAGTACCGCAGGCTGACGGACCGCAGCCCCTTGGTGACCCCGTACCAGGTCATCAGCCGTTCGAGGGTCGCCTTCGTCTCCGCGTAGACGCTCTCCGGGTCGATCGGTGCCCGTTCGGTCACCGGAACCTGGGCCGGCGTGCCGTAGACCGAACACGACGACGACAACACCATCTCGCTGACGCCTGCGTCGATGCAGGCATCGATCAGCTCGATCGACCGGGCGACGTTGTTTCGCCAGTACCGCGTCGGGTTCTCCATCGACTCACCGACTGACTTGTAGGCAGCGAAGTGCATGAGCTGGGTGACCCCGTACTCGCGGCACGTCGCGGTGACGAGTTCCTGATCGGCGATGTTGCCGACGACGAGCGGCGCGTCGATCACGGCGTCAGGACGGCCGAACTCCAACGAATCGAGCACGACGACGGCACGCCCTGCCTCCCGGAGTGCGCGTACCGTGTGCGACCCGATGTAGCCGGCTCCACCCGTGACCAGCACCGTTCCCTCAGCTGCCATGGACGGCAGAGTATCGGTACGGGTTGCCCCGACAACCGTCGACGCTGTTTACTTCCGTTGCATGCCGACACCTTCGACGCCGACGGTCACCTGGCCGGACGGGCGACGGTTCGCCTTCACCGTCTTCGACGACACCGACAACATGACCCTCGACGTCGGCTCCATCGTCTACGGGTTCCTCGCCGAGATCGGGATGCTCACGACGAAGACCGTCTGGCCGATCGAGAGCGCCGAACCTCCGCAGATCGGCGGTACGTCGTGTGCCGACCCCGACTATCGGTCGTGGGTGCTCGATCTCCAGGAGCAGGGCTTCGAGATCGGCCTGCACGGCGTCGCGGCCGGTACCGCCGACCGCGAACAGACGGTCGCAGGCTTGGACAGGTTCCACCAGATCTTCGGCCACGATCCCCACACGCACGCGAATCACTCCGGCTGCGACAACTGCATCTACTGGGGTGAGAAGCGTCTGACCGGCGCGGCACGTCTCGCCTACAACGTGATGACGAGGTTCAGAAATCGCGGCTGGCAAGGAGAGGTCGAGGGGAGTCCTCTGTTCTGGGGCGACGTCTGTCGATCACGGATCGAGTACGTCCGCAACTTCGTCTACGGCGACATCAACACGCTCGCCGCATGCCCGGACATGCCGTACCACGACCCCCGTCGACCGTATGTCCGAGAATGGTTTGCGTCGTCGGAGGGTTCGGCCGTCGACGCGTTCGTCGACATGATCTCGGAGGACAACCAGGACCGGCTGGAACAGGAGGGCGGCGCGTGCATCATGTACACCCACTTCGCGTCCGGGTTCGTCGTCGATGGACAACTCGATCCCCGGTTTCGGCACTTGATGACGCGGCTGGCTGCCAAGGACGGGTGGTTCGTTCCGACGACGACACTGCTCGATCACATCCGGACGCAGCGCGGCGGTCAGCACGTGATCAGCGACCGCAGGCGCCGAGCGCTGGAGCGACGGTGGCTCCGACACAAGATGTCGGTCGGCGCCAGCTGATCAGCGCGGACGCTCTGCTGCCAGGATCAGGTGCGCACACAGCACCTCGTCGACGGGGAGGTCCGCAAACTCGGCGTCGAGCACCACGTCGTCGAGCATTTCGGGGAGCAGATGCTCGGGTTCTCGGTCCTGCAGGAGTACTTCGAGACCATGTCGCTCGGCGAGCGCAACATATTCCGCCGGCCGGAGCCGGTTCTGGTGGTGCATCGCACTGTTGCCGATCCGCTCCCAGTCCTCGCGATCGAACGTCAGGAAATTCAATGGTGTGATCGTCGGATCCGAATTGGCGAAGTCGTCGTAGGTGCTGATCCGGTGCATCAGCCAACCCCCGGGACGCAACAGCCTGTGCGTCTCGCGAAAGATCGCTTCGACCGTGGGGGACGGCACATACCCGAGTACCGAGTTGCTGTACACGACGTCGAATGCCCCGGAGGGGAACGTCGGCCGATCGAAGTGGTGTGGGGCGAGGTAGACGAGCCCGCGTTCGGCCCAGCGCTGCTGCCACGCACCGTCGACAGGCATCAGGTCGCGCCATCGCAGCTGCAGTTGTTTCGCCGGGACGCCGGTGATCTGCGCCATCTCGTCGGCGTGTTCATCCAGATGCTTCATCGTCCGGGCGACGAGGTCGGTCTCCATGTGCGCAGCGATGTCGGTCATCACGATGCTCTCGGCCCCCATGCCGTAGAACACGGCGGGAACAACGGGTTGCCAGCCGCTGCCGATCTCGCACATTGCCGTCCCTTCGACCGATCGGTCGATTCGTCCGAGCATCTCGACCAGCCGTGCGACAGCGTTCGTTCGCATGTCGACCTTGTCCGGGCTGAGGCCTCCGACGCGGCGCCGCCTGGCCTCGACCGCACGAGCACCCGCCGGGACGCGAGACATCACCCGGTAGAGCAGAGCACGCCGTCGCCAGAGCATGGTTCGGGAGTGTACTGAGTCAGGGGAGCGACACGGAGGCCGTCAACCAGGTGTTTTTCACGGGGTGAGCGTCCCGTCCGGCCTCGACCCGATGTCGCCCGCACCGCCGGTCTCGGGCATCACGGCTGGCGAACATCTGCGTCCTACACTGGCCTGGTGCCCGACCGGACGACGTTGTTGCGTACTCACCGCACCGGGCCCGGTCGGCTGGCCGCGCCGTGACTGGGGTGCTGGCGATCGTTCCAGCGCTCGATGAGGCCGACACGATTGCGGAGGTCGTGCGAAGTGCGGCTGCCCACGTCGACAGCGTCGTCGTGATCGATGACGGTTCGACCGACGGAACCGCAGACCTCGCACGCGAGGCCGGGGCGTCGTGCGTCAGCCACGAACGCAACCTCGGTGTCGGTGCGGCAATCGCCACGGGTCTGCGGCACGCGCTCGACCTGGGTGCTGATGCCGCAGTTCAGGTCGACGGCGACGGGCAACACGTCGCGTCCAGCATCCCCGTGCTCCTCGCGGCACTGCACTCCGGAGCCGACCTCGTCGTCGGGACCCGTTTCGAGCAGGGTTTCGAGATGAGTTTCGTCCGGCGAACGGCGTTGCGCTTCTTCTCGGCTGCGGTGTCCCGACACGTCGGCCACCACGTTTCCGACCCGACGAGCGGTTTCCGTGCGTTCGGGCCGAAGGCCATGGAGAAGCTCGCGCCGATCTTTCCCACCGCCTATCTCGCCGACACGATCGAAGTGCTCTATCTCGCCGCGGAGTCCGGCCTCATCGTGCGAACGGTGCCCGTCGACATGATCGCCCGGTCCGGCGGACGACCGTACGCCGGACCGACCAAGAGCGTCGTGTACGCCGCGAGGATGCTGCTCCTGACGATCAAACACTTCCGATTGAGGCCGCGATGACCGCTGATCGGACGGTGATCGTGCGGATCGGGCTGTTCTTCGGCCTGATCGTGGCGGTGCAGGCGTTCTCGGTCCCGCGCAGCGCGGGCCCGGACGAACCCGCGCACGTTCGGCGCGGTGCCGCGCTGTGGGGTGGTCAGCTGCTCGGCGCCGAGCCGGTCGGCGACGTCGACGACGCCGGTCGGACCTTCGAACTTCCGGGGTGGGTCGGCGCGCCGGATCCGGGTTGCTACGCCCAGATGCCACACGTCCCGGCCTCGTGCGCAAGCGTGTCGCCCGACGATGGTGGGACGCAGGACCTCGCGTCGACCGCAGCGACGAATCCGCCGTGGGCGCACATCCTGCCCGGTGTCGGAACACTGGCACCCGGCGAGGCGCGGACGATGTGGTTGTCGCGCCTGCTCCACGCGATCGTCCCGACCGGCCTGGTCGTCGCTGCGCTGGCACGGCTCCGACTGGCCGGCCGAAGCGACGAAATCGGCGCTGCGCTGCTCGCGCTCACCCCGATGGCGCTGTTCACGTTCAGCGTCGTCAACCCGAGCGGCTGGAGTGTGTCCGGAGCGCTCGTCGTCTGGCTCGCGGCGCGAGACGTCGCGCGGGGTGATGCGTCGGCCGGCAACCTGCTCGCAGTCGGGTGGCTGGTGGCAGTCCTCGCCCGCAACGACGGCCCGTTGTGGATGTGCGCCGCACTGGCGATCGTGCTGCTCGTCGAGCACTGCTCTCCGCGGCGGTTCTGGGACCGCCTGCCGCCCGTCCCGCGCATCGCGATGCCGCTCGGGCTCGCGGCGAGTGCGGCGTGGACGATCCTCGTGCCACCGAAGCTCGCCGAAACCCAGCGGCTGCACGACGCCGGACTCGGCACGATCGTCAACATGATCGTCAGCCGCACCGGTGACCACCTGCGATCTGCGGTCGGTGTGCTCGGCTGGCTCGACACCTCGATTCCCGAAACGGCGATGCTGGTCTGGTGGGTTGGCGTCGGCATCCTTCTCGGGGCGGCGTTGGTCGCCGCCAACACCCGGGCCGCGCTCGGATCGGTGATCGCCCTCGCCGGTTTCGTCGTCATCTCATGGGTCGTCGAGTTCAGCCAGGTTCGCGACATCGGGCTCTATTGGCAGGGACGTTATGCGTTGCCGCTCCTGATGGGGGTGCCGCTGCTGCTCGCACCGCGGCACCGGAGCCGGCCGCTCAACGTCGGCGCAGTCGTCGGCGTGATGGCGGTCGTCGTCTGGAACATGTCGTATCTCCAGGCGATTCGACGTTGGGGTGTCGGGGAAGGCGGGTCGCTCTCACCGCTGAACTGGGGGACGTACTCCACGCCGCTGCCGCTCGAATTGCTGATGGTCCTGCACATCGCCGCGTCCGTGCTGCTGCTCTGGTCGTGTCTCGCTCATCAGCCGGCGTCCGGCCTCCGACCGCGTGTGGACGATCGGTAGCTTGTCGGCGATGAAGGACCCGAGCGAGACACTCCGAGCCGGACTGAGCGATGCCACCGAATGGAGGGTCTGGCTGTGGGCCCCGGTGGTCCGTCGTCTGATCGGCGACCCCGAACAGTGGGCGGGGCGGCGGGTGCTCGAACTCGGGCCTCGTCGCGGCGCGATGTCGATGCTGTTCGCGGAACTCGGAGCGACCGTGCACGGCCTGGACATCGATGGTGAACACTTCGACGTCGCGCGCGCTGCGGCTGAGCGCCGTGGCGTCTCGGACAGGGTGACGTTCTCCACATATGACGGGTCGGCCGGCATGTTGCCGGACGGCCCATTCGATGTGATCTTCTGCAAGAGCGTGCTCGTCGTCGTTCCGGATCTCGAGCAGTTCCTCGTCGCGTTACGCGACCGACTCGTCGAGGGCGGCCAGTTCCTCGCGGCCGAGAACGCCGCCTCGGGCAAGCTGATGACCCAGGTCCGAGGCCGGATCATCCACCGCTCGTGGGACTTCGACGTCTTCCACGGTGCCGACGACGCCTTCGTCGAAACGTTTCGTCGCGTCTTCTCCGCGGTCGAGACGTTTCGGAGACTCGGGCTCGTCGTCGGTCTCCGGGCGACGACCTAGTCGTACTCGGCCCCATCCCCCGGAGGAACCGTCGGATCGTCGCGATGCATCACGCCGATATCCTCGGCTGCGTGCCAGAGCCAGACTTCTTCGTCCACGAGACAGCGATCGTCGAAGATGGCGCAACGATCGGAGCAGGCTGCTCGATCTGGCACCACGCCCACATCCGCACCGGAGCCGAGCTCGGACCCGGGTGTGTCATCGGCAAGAACGTGTTCGTCGATGCCGGCGTGACGGTGGGCGCACGCTGCAAGATCCAGAACAACGTCAGCGTCTACAGCGGGGTCACGATCGGAGACGATGTCTTCGTCGGTCCTGCGGCGACATTCACCAACGATCTCGTGCCCCGGGCGTTCAGCAGCGACTGGACGGTGACCGAGACGATGGTTCGAACCGGAGCGTCGGTTGGGGCAAACGCGACCCTTGTGTGCGGAAACGACCTGGGCGCGTACTCGATGGTCGCAGCCGGGTCGGTCGTGACCAACGACGTCGCAGATCACGCCCTCGTCGTGGGCAATCCGGCGAGGCACCGGGCCTGGGTCTGTCGTTGCGGCAACGTGGTGTCCCGCGATGCGGCTCGCCCCTCCGATCTCTCCTGCGCAGCTTGCCGACACGAAAGAGCATCATGATTCCCATCACCGTCGTCCGGATCGGGCCAGACGAGGAAGCGCTGGTCCTCGAGGTCCTGCGATCGGGCCAGCTCGCACAGGGCGCATACGTCGAGCGCTTCGAACAGCAGTTCGCGAACGTGCACGGAGTTGCGCACGCAGTCGCAGTGAACAACGGAACCACCGCGCTGGTCGCCGCGATGCAAGCACACGAGATCGGACCCGGCGACGAGGTGATCACGAGCCCGTTCACGTTCGTCGCCACGCTGAACGCCATCCTGGAGGCCGGAGCGACGGCTCGATTTGCCGACATCAACGACGACTACAACGTCGACGCGGCGGCGATGGCCGCGCTCGTCAACGACCGTACGAGGGTCCTGCTGCCCGTGCATCTGTACGGATGCATGGCCGACATGCCCGCGATCGAGGCCGTGGCCGCCGACGAAGATCTGGTGATCATCGAAGACGCCGCACAGGCGGTCGGAGCAACCTGCCACGGCCGACCGGCCGGCAGCTTCGGCACCGGATGCTTCTCGCTCTATGCCACGAAGAACCTGAGCACCGGCGAGGGCGGCATGATCACCACCGATGACGATCGAATCGCCGACCGACTCCGCCTTCTCCGGAACCAGGGGATGCGGGCCCGGTACCAGTACGAGCTTCCAGGTCACAACTATCGCCTGACGAACCTGTCCGCCGCCGTCGGGATCCCGCAACTCGATCGTCTCACGGAGATGACCGAGGCGCGCCGCAAGAACGCCGCCGCGTTGCGCGCCGGGTTGTCCGGCATCGATGGCCTGCTGCTCCCGCCGGAACCTGCCGACGGCTGGGACCACGTGTATCACCAGTTCACGGTGCGGGTCACGCCGGATGCGCGGCTCGACCGCGACACGGCGGTCGATCGAATCGTCGCCGGCGGAGTCGGCGCCGGTGTGTACTACCCGAGCACCGTGTTCGATTACGAGTGCTACCGAGCTCACCCGAACGTCGTGCTCGACGACGTCCCACGCGCGACCGAGATCGCATCGCAGGTGCTCTCGTTGCCGATCCATCAGCATCTGTCGGACGCGGACGTCGACACGATCATCGAGACGGTGGGTGCGGTGTTCTCGTCATGAGTGATCCGCTACGGATCGTCGTCGTCGGGACCGGCGTGATGGGCGCGAACCACGTGCGCGTCCTGAAACGAACCGCTGGCGCCGAGCTGGCGGCTGTGGTCGACGCCGATCTCGAACGCGCCCGAGCCGCCGCGTCGGACCCTGCGATCTTCTGCTGTCGCTCGATCGACGAGCTCCCCGACGACATCGACGCAGCGGTCGTGGCCGTGCCCACGTCGGGACATGTCGAAACCGCGACGGCGCTGATCCGCCGGGGCATTCATCTGCTGGTCGAGAAGCCGCTCGCAGCGACGGTCGCCGAGGCCGAGGAGATCACCCAGGCGGCCGCCGAAGCGGGTGTCGTGCTGGCGGTCGGCCACATCGAACGCTTCAACCCGGCAATCGTGGAGTTGTCGAACCTCGTCGAGTCACCGATCCACATCGCCGCTGCACGAATCGGCCCGTACTCCTCGCGAATCAGCGATGGCGTGGTCTTCGACCTCATGATCCACGACATCGACATCGTGTGCGCTCTCGCCGGTGAGGGGGCCTCGGTCACCTCGGTCGCCGGTGTCGGACGCGCGATCCGAAGCACGTCCGAGGACATCGCAAATGCGACGATGACGTTCGACAACGGTGTGACCGCCGCGCTGGCGACGAGCCGACTCGGGCAACAGAAGATCCGATCGATCGAGGTGACGCAGGGGGACAGCGTCGTGACTGCGGATCTCGTCCGCGCCGACATCACGATTCATCGGATGGCGCATCACGAGTTCCTCGGCGACCACGGCGTGAGCTACCGCCAATCGAACATGATCGAGATTCCGTTCATCGAGAATCGCGGAGAACCGCTCGCACTCGAACTCGCGGACTTTCTGGCGGCGGTCCGTGACGGCGGCCGACCGCGGGTCACGGGAGAAGCAGCGACGCGCGCGGTCCGGGTGGCGACGTCGATCGTCGCCGCGATGACCGTGTCGTCTTGAAGGACCCGTCAGTCAGGTGCACCCCGAAACCCGAACCGCTCGAACGATCGCCGCGCAGCCCCGTCGCGTGCTCATCGTCTCGCAGTATTTCTGGCCGGAGGTCGGTGCGGCGCAGACCCGTCTTGCGGCGGTGGTCACCGAGCTCCGCAACCTCGGCCACACGGTCGACGTCGTCACGTCGATGCCGAATTACCCGAATGGTGTGATCGCAGATGGCTACCGGCGCACGCTGACGATGCGTGAGGAAGTGTTCGGTGCGTCGGTGCGCCGCGTGTGGGTCTACGCCGCGATGGGCACCGGCGCGAAGCGCCTGCTCAACTACCTCTCGTTCACGACGCTGTCGGTCTTCGGTCTGTTGCGGAGCAAGAAGCCGGATGTGTTGGTCATCGAGTCGCCACCGCTGTTCGTCGCATGGCCTGCACTCGTGTACTGCCGGGTCCGCAGGGTCCGTTCCGTGCTGAACGTCGCCGACCTCTGGCCGGACGCCGCCGTCGCAGTCGGCGCTCTGCGTGAGGGGCGCGTCCTGCGCCTGATGCGCCGACTGGAACTGTGGGCGTATCGCAGAGCCGATGTCATCTCGACCGTGACGGACAAGGTCGCAGACCGCCTCGTCGACAAGGGGGTCGAGCCGGGTCGCATCGTGATGCTCCCGAACGCGGTCGACACCGACCTGTTCCGACCAGGGCGCGCGAACGTCGATCTCGCCGACTACGGCGTCGACGGTCGGCCCTTCATCGTGTACGCAGGGACGATGGGATTGGTCCACGGTGTCGAGCCGCTGGTCGAGGCGATGCACGCGGTGGCAGGACGATCGGACATGCCGGACCTGTTGATGGTCGGCGGCGGCAGCGAGCGCAAGAAGCTCGAACGGCTCGCCGATTCGCTCGATCTCCGCAACGTCCACTTCCGTGATCCGGTCCCGACCGAGACGCTTGCAGAGATCCTCCGGGCCGCCACCGCGGGGGTCGTGACGGTCGCCCCGATCGCGCTGAACGAAGCCGCCCGGCCCGCGAAGCTCTTCCCGCTGATGGCGGCGGGCCTCCCAGTCCTGAGCATCGGGCCGAGCGTCGGTTCCGACGTGGTCGACACGGCGGGGGCGGGCATCGTCGCGCCGAACGATCGAGCGTCGATCGTCGCCGCCCTCGAGGAACTGATGGCTGACGCGGATCGCCGTCGCCGCTGGGGGAACAACGCGAGATCCTGGGTCGATCCGGACTGGTCGTGGGGTCGGATCGTCCAGGATTGGGCTGCAGGGGTGATGCCGTCGTGAGGCGACGCCGTCGGACCGGGACGAGACCGCCGCGAGTCGTCCATCTCACGACCGTTCATCCGTGGGACGACGTCCGGATCTACCACAAGATGTGCCGGAGTCTGTCGGCCCAGGGGTGGCACGTCAGCCTCGTCGCGCCCGTCGACGCGGTTCCCGGCGATGCCGCCGTCGAGGTCGTCGGCATTCCGCGAGCGAGCGGTCGGTTCGCGCGGCTCCTGAAGCCGCAGGTCGCTGCGTGGCGGGCGGTGCGCCGGCTCGATCCGGACCTGGTCCACTTCCACGATCCCGAGCTGCTGTTCCTGGGCGCGGTACTGAAGCTCCAGGGTCGTGCGGTGATCTATGACGCCCACGAGGACATCGCGAAGCAGATCCGAGGGAAGTTCTGGATTCCCCGCGGGTTGCGACTCCCGCTGTCGATCGTGGTGCGCTGCGTCGAGACCGTGCTGGCGTTCACGTTCGACCATGTCGTCACCGCGACGGCACCGATTCGCCTGCACTTCCGCGAGTCGCGGAGCACGGTGATCCACAACTTCCCGAGCCTCGAGGAGTTCCCGGCCGATCCAGCGTCCTCGCCGCCGCGCACGCGGGAGTTCGTCAGCTACGTGGGCGGGCTCACCGAAGTCCGTGGTATCGCAGAGCTCGTCAACGCGATCGAGCACGTCCGGTCGAATGACGTGCGGTTGGCCCTGGCCGGCAAGTTCGCCCCGGCTGAATTCGAGGAACGCGTGCGCGCCCTGCCGGGCTGGAAGAAGACGGCGATGTTCGGCTGGCTCGGTCGCGACGAGGTCGCGGATCTCCTTTCACGATCCGTGCTCGGTCTGGTGATCCTCCACCCGACGCCGAACCATCTGGAGAGCATGCCGATCAAGATGTTCGAGTACATGGCTGCCGGCATCCCCTCGGTCGTGTCCGACTTCGAACACTTCCGTGTGCTGGGCGGGCCGAATGCGCTCTACGTCGACCCGCTCGATCCGAATGCGATCGCCGACGCGATCGACTGGATCCTGGCGAATCCCGACGCGGCCGAGCAGATGGGCGCCCGAGGACGGCAGTTGGTCGAGGGCGAGCTGAACTGGGAAGTCGAAGCCGAACGGCTGGGTGACGTGTACCGGCACATCCTCGGTGCCCCGCACGCACCGAGCGCTCCGCAACCCACGAGCTCCTGATCGCCGGGAGCGTCGGCGCTATGGCGTCGACGAACTCGGCGGTGGCGTCTCGAGTTGCGTGAGGTGGAAGCCCTGCTCACCGGCGAGCAGCCGTGAACCGTGTGCGTGGAAGATCGGGACGACCTTCGGGAGCCTCGCGAGGGCACGCTGGAGGTATGCGACGAGCATGGCGGGGCGACCCGTGTCTTCGTAGGACTGCGGCCCGACGAACGGGATGCCGAACCGGAAGTGGGACTTGACCGCGAATCCGGCCCGGTCAGCGGCCGCGCTGACGTCAGCCTCCGTGTGGAGGATGTGTTTCGACCAGTTCTCCGGGCTCCAGCGACTCCACGTCGCACGCGCGATTCCCTCCAGGTTCGGCATCGTGAAGAGCATCTCGCCGCCGGGCGCGAGCAGTTCACGACAGCGGCGGAGAAACGGCACGAGGTCGACGAAGTGCTCGGCCACGCCCCAGTGGACGATCAGATCGAATCGGTCGTCACCGAAGTCATGCGTGAAGAAGTCGCCCTCGATTGCATGGAGTGGTTCTCCGTGCAGCTCGAACAGCCGCGTCAACTGGTCGAGCGACGCCGGAGAATAGTCAATCCCTGCAACGTCGGCATGGAGGTACTTCGACAGTGCCAGCAGATGCATGTTCGGGCCGCCCGCTCCGAACTCGAGTACCCGCACGCCATCGCACGAGCCGAGGTGGCGCTGCAGCACTCTCGTGTACAGGCCGCGCTCGCCGTACAGGTGCGGCGCGTAGTCCGTGCTGACGAGAGCAGGGTGTGACTCGACCTGGGACCACTCACGCTCCCAGAACGCTGCGTCCGTCAGTTCTTGTTCGCGCTGTTCGGGCTCGCTCACCGGGGCATTCTAGGTTCCGCTGGACGCTGCCACCACGCCGGACTCCTCGTCGGTATCGACGCGGTCGTCGAGCGATCGCCCTTCTCGTCCGATCGTGACGAGGGCCGGGGCCAGCGCGAGGAATGATGCGATGAACATCCAATTCTCAGGAGCATTGATGTACGAACTGGCCGTCATGCTCGCAAAGACATAGCCGGCGAGACCGGTCAGCATCAAGGTCGCGCGATGGCGGTCTGCGCCATACGGGCGGTCTCGCGTCATGCGGACGTACGTCGCGGTCGCGCTGACGATCACGACGCCCAGCAGAAGGCCGCCGATGAGACCGTACTGACTGAGCAACTCGACCCAGAAGTTGTGCGCGTTGACCACGCCCGGACGAACGGCGAACGCCACGTCGCCAGACGCGATCGACTCCTCGAAGCCGGCCGGTCCGATTCCGACACCGCCAGAACGGCCCAGGTAGACGAGGCCGTTCAGCACGAGGTTCGCGCGAATCTCTGTCGAGTCCTGCACGAAGGCACTCGGATCGGTGAATCTGCCGAGTTTGGCGACGATCCGCTGCCCACTCTCGATCGCGAAGGTCGACAGCCCTGTACCGGCCAGCAGGAGCAGTCCTCCGAAACGCCACGCCGACCGGTCGCGCCGGTTCAGCGCAACGTAGGCGCCGCTCGCGACCACAAGGCCGATGAGCGCGAAACGAGACCCGGAGAGCAACAACAGGATCGGCAAGAGCACGAGGAGGATGCGCGCCAGAACTCGATCGGTCCGACCGAGTTCCCAGCGCACGGCAGGCCTGGTTGCGACGATGCCGATGAACGGTATCGAGAGCACCAGGAACGCCCCGAAGTTGTTGGGGTTGCCGAACGTCGCGAGCAGTACCCCGTCTCCGAGCGCATGTTGATTGACGAACTCCGAAGGAAGGTGTTGCCCTGACCCGAGTTCCCACAGCGCAACGAGAACGGTCACGGTGACTCCCGCGAGCCATCCGCGGAGCAGCCAGCGGACACCGTCGGGCGCACGGACGGCGACCGCGACGGCAGCCGTGACGAGCGCTGCGAACACGATCACCGAGACCTCCTTCAGGCCGGCGGTGCGATCCGGCGTCCAGGCGAGGCCGACGACTCCCCACCCGGCCAACAGCGCGAGCATGAACGGGTAGCTCCCCGGCCGTGTGAGCAGGTCGAGCGCCCGCCAGCCGAGCGCGATGGCGAGGAGCGGGACGACCACCTTGAACGGATAGAGGGTTTGCCCGGCCACCGTGACGGCGCCGAATGCGCTGTTGAACGATGCCGTCAGCGGGCACGCGAACAGCAACGCGTTGATGAACCGGGAGTTCGAGCGGTCTGGTACGGCCACTGCCCGGTGGGCGTCGACGAGTGGAGCGGGTTGGACGACGCCGACGTTCACGACAGGAGCAGTGTGGCCGCTGACTCGTATCCGGCCGTGTCGAGACGACGGGCCAACGCCATGAGATCGTCCAACTGATCGCCCACGCTCGCCGTCACGATCAACACGACGTCGTCGGGCAACAACAGGAGCCGGTCGAGGCCGAACTCGTGCTCGACCAGTGAGATGCGGAATCCGCCCGGTGCGTCGCCGTTCTCCGCGAGCGTCAGCGGCAGCCCCGTCCGTTTCGCTGCGTCGACGATCGCTTCGGCCGCGGAGTGCGAGCGCGCGCCGGTCGGGGCCAGCGAGGCGGGTTCGCGTCCGGTGCCCCGCAGGCGGAGCAGTCCGAGACCGACCGCGGCGAGATCGGCGTCCGTCGTCGTGTCGGAGACGCGCATCACCCGTCCGTTGCCGGTGAGTCGACGAACGTCGGCTTCGTCGCTGACGCGGCGCCGCAGGAAGCCCAACAGGACCGCCGCGGCGATGCCGATGCCGGCCCCGCCGACGAACCCGAACAACAGCTTCGTCAATCCCGTCGGCTGGCGCTCGACGCGGCGGATCTCGACGAGGCTGTCGATCTGTGCGTCGAGCGCAGCGTTGAGCGCGGTCAAGTCATGTTGCTCTGCGGCGAGGAGGCCGACCAACGAACGGCGTTCGAGGATCTCGGAGACGACGCTGTCGCCGTCGCTGCGAATGTCGTCGATGGTGGCCTCGACTTCGGCGATCGTCGTCTCGAGGATCTCGATGCGCTCCATCGCCACGTCGATCTCCTCATCACGCAGCATCCTGTTGATCAATCCGACGATCTGTTCGAGATTGCTCGCGGCCTCTTCGGCGTTCGAACCCTCGGCGCCGATCGCGATGAGTCCGCGATCGGTACGCGTCACCGTGTACGACAACGGTGTGCCGAGTTCTTCCTCGACTTCGTCCGCGAACTTCTCGGTGTCGAGCCGCAGGAGCACGATGTCGGCACCGTCGAGCGTGATCAGTTCGCTCAGCCGAGTTCGATTGTCGGACTGCACGAACTCCGCTTCGACCACGGTGACATCGGAAGCGCTGACGAGTACCAGGCCGAGACCCAGTGTCGCGAACACGATCGACAACCACCAGTAGCGCCGCAACCCGTCCTTTGCCCGACTGAAATCGACCTCCAGGTGCTCCGTGTCCGATCCAGGCATCGGCGCAGCCTACCAATCCCGACTCGTCGGCAAACGGCGTCCGGAGTGCGCTGCTCGGGCGGCGGTTCGACGCCGCGAATCAGGGGGAGGAGACCACCCCGTCCGGCCGTCGCCGCGCAGGTACCCTGAACGGGTGAATCGATGGCGGCTGAGAGGGCAACCCTTCCTCGGGGCCCCGAACAATCGGCCGGCGGTGGTGATGACCGCCGGAGCCGACGAACCCGTTTCGGCAGATGGCCACGATGCGTTCGACGAACCGCAGGAACTCGACATCACCGCGAGTGGCGGCAAGATCGGGGCGACGAACCTCGCGCTCGCCGTGCTGCTGTTCGGGACCTCGGTGCTGACGGCGCAGTATTTCGGCGACGAGGGCAGGGGGCTGCTGGCGCTCGTGTTCCTCTGGCCGACGCTGGTCATCGGTGTCGCCAACCTGGGCCTCCCGCAAGCTGCGCTCTTTCACGCCGCGAAGGATCCGCGAAACGCCGGGAGCTGGGTCGGCACCGCAGCGTCGCTCAGTGCGCTGAGCGGGGTGGCGTTCGCCGCGATCGGATTCTTCGTCGTCGAGTTGCTGCTTCCGGATGACAAGCCGGGAATCGTCTGGCCGGCACGGCTGATGATGCTGGGCCTGGCGCTGCAACCCATCACCGGGACGTTGCTGCACCCATGGCTCGGCCTCCGGCGGATCGGGCGGTGGAACGGGTTGCGGACACTCGTCGACCTGGTCCCGCTGGCCTTCATCGTCGTGCTGATCGCAATCGGCAGCAAGAGCTACACCACGTTGGTCACCGTGCAGCTCACGTTGCTGAGCGCGATCTTTCTGCTGTGCCTGTCGTTCTGGCGGAACCAGCGGTTCAGGTTCGACCGCACGAAGGTGCGTCGCATTTTCGCGTTCGGGTTGCCCACGGCGTTGTCGGTGATCCCGTTCACCCTCAGTTTTCGGGTCGATCAGGCCTTTCTGGCGGTGACCGAATCCGAGGCGGCGCTCGGCCACTACGCCGTTGCGGCTGCATGGAGCATGCTCTGCCTGCCGGTGCTGAACACGTTGGCCAACCTGGCGCTGCCGCGCGTCGTGCAAACCGGGGCCGATCCGTCGACGGTCGTGAACCACGTCCGATTCAGTGTGCTGGTGGCCGTCGCGCTGGCGATCGTCGGCGGTGCCGCCTCGCCGTTCGTCGTTCCGTTCGTCTACGGCGAGTCGTTCACTCGGTCGGGTCAACTGGCGATGATCCTGCTTCCCGCCACCGCCGTTCTCGGGCTGTCGACCGTCATGGAGGAACTCCTCCGAGCGCTCCATCGCCCGCGCAGCCCGCTCTATGCGCAGACTGCTGGGCTCGTCCTGACGATCTCCGTGCTGTGGTGGGTTGCTCCGCGCTACGGGGTGTGGGGTGCCGCCGTGGTGTCCGCGTGCGCGTATTCGCTGGCTGCATCCTGGTCGGCCACGGCATTGTCGCGGGCGATCGGACAACCGGTACATCGCCTGTTCGCGGTCGGGCGGGCCGAGTTCCGAACGCTGGGTGGGTTGGTGCAACGCGGCCGCAGGATGATGCGTCGGCGATGACTCGGTTGCTGGTCATCACCCAGTCGTTCCCGTTCGGCAACCGGATCGACTTCCTCGAAGACGAAATCGGTGCGCTCGCGGACGCGTTCGACACGATCACGCTCGCCCCGACGTCGCCGGCCGGCGAGTGCAACGATCTTCCTGACAACGTCGACGTCGACATGACGTTGTGCCCACGCCTCACGAGGGGTCGGCGTCTCCGATCACTGTTGTCGTTCCCGGCGGTCCGACTCGCGGCCCGGGAGATGCGGCTGCATGCGCGCACGATGGCCCGGCCCCGTCAGCTCGCCCGTGCGCTGCTGTCCGTCGGCGGTGCCGCGGCCGTCACCAGGTGGTACCGGGAGACGGCGGTCGGCAGCGGGCGGCCCTCGGTGGTCTACTCCTACTGGCTGACCGAGTCCGTGCTCGGCATCCGTCGAGCCGATCCGTCGGTTCCCATCGTCAGCCGGGTGCACGGCGGCGACCTGTTCCTCGAACGGCACCCCGGGAACTACATCCCGCAACACGAGTCCCTGCTGCGAGCTTGCAGCGCCGTCGCATCGGTCTCCGACCGGGGCCACTCGTACCTCGTCGAACGGTATCCGATGCACCGTGACCGGCTGCACGTCCGTCGCCTCGGCACCAGACCGTTCCCTGCGAGTTCGCCGTCGGCTGACTCGACGGTCCGCGTGGTCACGTGTTCGTCGTTGACCGCGGTCAAGCGGCCGGTGTTGGCTGCCGAGGCGATCGTTCGTCTGGCCGAGGACCGGAACGTCGTCTGGGATCACTTCGGCGACGGGCCGCTCCGTCCAGAGGTGGAACGGGTGGTCGGCGAGGCGCACGCCGGGGCGCGGTCGCCCGGCCGGGGCTCGCTGCGATTCACGCTGCACGGCGCGGTCCCGAACACCGACGTCGCCGAGCACTTCGAATCACACGCGGTCGATGTGCTGCTGAACACGAGCAGCTCGGAGGGCGTCGCCGTCTCGATGATGGAGGCGCTCAGTGCGGGCGTTCCCGTCGTGGCCACCGCGGTCGGTGGAACACCCGAGATCATCACGGACGGCAACGGTCGACTGGTGCCGCCCGACCCCGATGCCGCCCGCATCGCCGAAGCGATCGCAGTCGTCGCCGACGACCCGGGTCCGGCGGTTGCCCGGATCGAGTTCTGGCGCCGGCACTATGCTGCGTCGTCCAACTATGAACAGTTCGCGCAGTGGTTGACGACCTTCCTGAGCGACGAGGCGCCGTGTCCACCGCGATAGTCGACTACGGGGTGGGCAACCTCGGGTCGATCGTTTCGATGCACCGCAGGCTCGGTATCGACGCCGAACTCGTCAGCGATCCGGATGAGCTCGCACGACATGCCCGCTTCATTCTCCCTGGGGTCGGGGCCTTCGACGACGCGGTCGATCGCCTCGATGCGAGTGGCATGCGCCCCGCGCTGGAGGAACTGGTGATCCAGGAGCGACGTCCGCTGTTGGGCATCTGTCTCGGGATGGAGTTGTTGGCCGACTCGAGTGAGGAGGGCGAACGCCGCGGGCTCGGATGGGTTCCCGGCCGTGTCCGCTCGATGCGAGGGTCGCTGCCGGCGCAGTTCCGCCTTCCGTTCATGGGGTGGGGATTCGTCACACCGACCCAGGAACATCCCCTGTTGCCTCCGACAGATGAGCCACAACGGTTCTATTTCGCCCACAGCTATGCGTTCGAGACGACCGCCGACTTCCTGCTCGGGACGGTCGACTACGGCATCGAGATCGCCGCGGTGGTGGGACACCACAACGTGCTGGGCACGCAGTTCCATCCGGAGAAGAGCCACCGCTTCGGCATGGCACTGCTCCGGTCGTTCGACGCGTTCGAGGTGTCCTGATGCGATTTCGCCCACGGGTCATCCCGGTGCTGCTGCTGAGCGACGGCGGACTCGTGAAGTCGACCGGGTTCACCGACCCGCGTTATCTCGGTGACCCCATCAACATCGTCCGGATCTTCAACGAGAAGGGCGTCGACGAGCTGGTGTTGCTCGACATCGATGCGGGTCGGCTGCGGACGCCTGCCGACATCGAGCTGCTCGCGGAGATCGCCTCCGAGGCATTCGTGCCGTTGGCGGTCGGCGGTGGCATCGAGACCGTCGACGAGATCCGGACGTTGCTCGGCCTGGGTTTCGAGAAGGTCGTGCTCTGTAGCGTCACGGTGGAACGCCCCGAGTTCGTCGCGCACGCCGCCGCGACGTTCGCGACCTCGTCGATCGTCGTGTGTATCGATGTCAAGCGGGGGCGATTCGGGCGCCGCGAGGTCATGACGCGGGGCGGGCAGGTACGGCACAAGCTCGATCCCGTCGAGCACGCAATCAACGTCGCGCGGCTCGGCGCGGGCGAGATCATCGTGCAGTCCGTGGACCGCGATGGTTCGATGGCCGGCTACGACCTCGAACTCGTCGAAGACATCGCGGACGCGGTGGACGTGCCGGTCATCGCGCTGGGGGGCGCGGGCTCCGTCGACGACTTCGACGCGGCGCTGCGTCGTGGTGCAGCCGCTGCGGCGGCCGGTTCGACGTTCGTCTTCCAGGGTCGGCACCGTGCGGTTCTCGTCACCTACCCGACCGATGACGAACTCGGCGGTCTGACCCATGCCAACTGATGCAGCCGTCGCCCGGGCCGGCGACGTCAGCCGTACGCGCCGAGGTTCCTTCGAGTGATCTTCTCGATCATTCCCTGCACCTGCTTGAGCCGGCGGTACGCGCTGTCCTGGTTGCGGAAGTCCCGGTGACTGCGCAGTGGCGCGTGCAACAGATCGGTGAACTCGTCGCGGCCGATGCGTAGCTTCTTCGAGAAGTAGGCGATGTCCTGCTCGAGTTGGTCAGCGGTGTACATCTCGTCGTCGAGTCTGGCGAGGGCCTCCTCGCGCGTGATCTGCCCGCTCAGGATCATGCTGGACAGGTGCGGCCGCCGCTTGTCGTAGCCGAACCGTGTGGGCAGGTAGTAGTTCTGGAAGAACCTCGTGAACTGGGACTCGCCGTGCTTCAGCCCGTAGTCCTTGTAGCCGAGGCGTTCCTGGAGTTCGGTCAGCGCCGCAGCCCGGTCGTACGGCATGAAGTTCAACGGGCGGAACACCTTGATCCGGTGGACGTAGGGAATGGTGAGGTAGTAGCGGAGGAACCCCATCGTGGGATACGACTTGAGCTCGGTCGTTCCGTACTTGCGATGAATGTCGCGCAGGTTCCATGCGTCCATCGCGGAACCGTGCCAGTTCGCGGGGAAGACCGATTCGGTGGCGATGTTGCCGCCGTTCAGGACGTACTTGATCTTGCGCTCGACGGCCTGTCCGTAGAGGCTGGCGAAGAACACGTGGTCCTGGGGGACATCCTGATTGGCGATCCCCGACCGCAGGTACGCGAGATGCAGATCACGCATGTCGGCCCAGTCGACGACATGGGTGTGGAGGTCGAAGTCGCAGTACTCCACGATCCGTTGGATGTTGTGGACGGCGAGTTCGGTGTTCCATCCCGCGTCGACGTGAATCGCGAGCACGCGCAGGTTCCAGTCCTTGGCCCGCACCGCCAGAATCGAGCTGTCCAGTCCGCCGCTGAGACCGAGGATGACGTCATAGTCGTGGTCCGTGCCCGCCGCACGGATCTGGTCGAGCATGGTGTTGAGCCGCTGCTCGCCTTCCTCCCCGGGAAACCATTGCTTGCTGGTGATGTCGTCGAACTTGCGACAGTGCGAGCACACACCATCGGCGTCGAAGGTGATGTCTGGATCGCTGGTGTCCATCACACAGCGGCGACAGATCGTGGTGTCAACTCGGGAGGTCATCCGGTCGCCTTTCGTGACGATGCGTCGAGACGCGCTCAGGCGGTCTGTGGCTTCGAGAGGGTACCGAGAAGATGACTTCGCAGCATCGGCAGCGCCGATGCGACCGCGTAGCACCGGCGGTGGAGCGGTGTCAGCCGTCGAGCCAGCGGGGGCAGCACGGTGGTCGATGTCCACGTGGGCGTCAGCGTCGGGAAGAGCCGCTCGACCGCTCGGCGCGACAACGGTTGGAGGTTCCGGTTGGCCGGGTTGCGGTAGCGCAGGTCGTACCAGATGACGAAACCGCCGGGTTTCAGCGTCCGCACCAGTTCGGCCGCGATTCGCCGGCGCACGTCGCCATCGAGAATCGACGAGAAGACCGTGAAGACGGCAGCGACGTCGAACGTGTCGTTCTCGAATGGCAACGACTGGCCGTCGGCGCACACCAGCGAACTGGCGGTGGCGCCGGAGGCGGCACGGAGGCGCTCGAGCAGGATGTCGACCCCGACGCGGCGGATCGTGCCGTCGGTACGGGCCCCGAGACGGGGGCAGAGCGTGGTCTCGCCGCCGGATCCGAAATCGAGGACCGCCGGGGAGCGAGGCAGGAACTGGGCGTCCACGAAACGAGTCGTCTGCTCGACGCGCTGGCGCAGGATGGCGTCATTTCCGGCGTTCGTCAGGCTCCACCGTTTCGCCGAGTCAGCACCGAGCAGTTCGCCGTACACGGCGCTCAGGCGATCACGTTCCTCGTTGCTCATCGTCGTCGCAGGTTCACCCGCATCACCCGCCGAGGAGGACGACGGGGATGCTCTCGAGCGCGAATTCGGGGCTCGTGGACAGACACCGGCGCCCATCGAGGATCGCGCGGCAGCCCGGCAGATCGGCGGGCGTGAGGGTCGTGTATTCCGGATGGTCCGCCTGGATCACGGCGGCGTCGCACGCAGTTCCGAGCTCGTGCGGTTCGAAGCCGAGGGCACGAAGCTCGTCGTCGGAGAAGAGTGGATCGTGAACGACCGGGTGAGCCCCGCGAGCGGCCAATGCGTCGACGGTGGCGAACACGCCGGAGAAGGCAGTCTCCTTGACGCCGCCTCGGTAGCACGCGCCGAGAACGACCACCTTCTCGCCGTTCAGCGAACCGATCACGGACTCGAGGCGTGACACGGCGTAGTCAGGCATCTCGGCGTTTGCCGTGCGAGCAGCCGCCGGGACCCGTGCGTCGGGATGGTTCGCGAGGTAGAAGCGGGGATAGACGGGAATGCAGTGGCCGCCGACGGCGATCCCGGGCTGATGGATGTGGCTGAACGGCTGGCTGTTCGACGCCTCGATCACGCGCACGACATCGATCCCCGCCGTGTCGGCGAAGCGGGCGAACTCGTTCGCCAGGCCGATGTTGACGTCGCGGTAGGTCGTCTCGGCCAGCTTGGCGAACTCTGCCGCCTCGGCCGAGCCCATGTCCCACACGCCGTTCGGCGTCGACAGGTCGGGGCGCTCGTCGAACTCCAACATTGCCTCGTAGAACTCGATCCCGCGTGCGGTGCTCGCGGCATCGACGCCTCCGACCAGCTTCGGATATCGCCGGAGGTCTCGGAAGATCCGTCCCGAGTACACCCGTTCGGGCGAGAACACGACGAAGAAGTCCTCGCCACAGGTCAGCCCCGAGGCGGCCTCGAGCGCCGGCACGAAGCGGTTGCGTGTGGTTCCGACCGGCAGGGTCGTCTCGTAGCTGACGAGCGTCCCCGCGGTGAGCCCGCGACCGATGTCAGCGGTCGCCGCATCGAGCGCCCCGAAGTCAGCGTCGGCGTCGGCGTCGACGACCAGCGGGACGACGACGATGACGGCATCGGACTCCCGGACGGCTGCGGCGGTGTCCGATGTTGCCGAAAGTGTGCCGCGGTCGACGACGTCTTTCAGTTTCGTGCCGAGGTCGGTCTCGCCGGGAAACGGTTCCTCGCCGCGGTTGACGAGGTCAACCGTGTCGGTGGAGATGTCTGCGCCGATGGCGGTGAGGCCGCGCGTGGCCGCCTGGACCGCCAGCGGGAGGCCGATCTTTCCGAGTCCGACGACAGCGACGATCACAAGCGGCGAATCTACCGGCGGTTGACGCCGAAGCAGAGCGAGTACGTTCTCTCAGGTGGTCACCGATGATGTGTCGCGCCTCGCCCCCGTGGACGAGGCCATCCGGCCGAGCGACGCGCAGCCGGACCGGTCTCGGTCGACCCCGGGCACGCCGGTGCGGCGCGCATCGGTGGCGTTCGCGGCTGCCGGGCTGCTCGTCGGAACCGGGACACCGTCGATCGTCTACGGCGTGCACATCCGTCATGAACCGCTCAGTTTCGAGACGTGGACATTTTCGTATCCGCTCAACGCGATCGGCCTCGTCAGTGTCCTGCTGCTGTACCGAGAGTTGGCCAGGACGCCTGTGTCGGCATGGCCCCGGCCGATCTGGCCCCTGATCGGACTCGTTTCGTGGTCGCTCGCCTCGGTCCTCTGGTCGGTGTCACCGAACGCCACCGCGACACGAGCGATGGTCGCCGTCGGAATTGCAGCGTTCGGTGTGTGGTTCGGTCGGTCACTGCGGTTCACCGAGCAACTTCTCGCGGTGGCGGCGATGTCGCTGATCACGACCGTCGGCAGCACGATGCTGATCGCGGGCTGGCCGAACATCGGTCGAAACGGTCTGGGCGACTGGCAGGGCGTCTTCGGCAACCCGAACTCGTTGGGCCCCGCGAACGTCATCGCAATGATCGCCGCCGTCGGCGTGTGGATCCACTTCCCCCGGTGGCCGGCCCGCGTCGTGGCGGCCGGACTCGGGGTCGTCAACCTGGTGATGCTGACGCAGACTGCAAGCATCACGGCACAGGCAGGCCTCGCAGTGTGCGTCCTCACCGCCGTCGCGGTGCTCGCGGCGCGCCACCTGGCGCGCGTGGGTGTACCCGGCCGGAGGGTCGCAGTGGCGTTCGGATCGGTTGGTGTGGGGGTGCTGATACTGGTCATTCCGAACGTGAGCCGCATCGCCGGCGCGCTCGGCAGGGATCCGACTCTGGCGAGCCGTACGGTCATCTGGAGCGACATGCTGAGGTTCATCGGCGACCGGCCGGTGCAGGGGTATGGCTACTGGGCGTTCTGGGACAACCTCGACTTCGCCTGGGTCAGCTACCGCGACGTCGGCGGCTACTACGGGAGTGCGCACAACAGCTTCTACGAGATCGCGCTCGGGCTCGGCCTGATCGGCGTCGCGCTGTTCAGCCTCGTCGTGCTCGCCGCCATCGGCGGCGTCGCTCGAGGCGTGTGGACCGACCACTCGGTCGCCGGTATGTGGTGGGCCGTCATGTTGGGATTCGTGCTGGTCGAGCACCTGATGGAGAGCTTCGTCCTCTGGCACTCGTACATCTGGATGTTGCTCGTCGCCGCGGCGTTCCTTCGACGCGACGGCGCCTCGATCGACCGCCCGTCCTCCACGGTCTGAGATCGCGCAGATTGGGCCACTGCCTCGACCGGCCTAGACGAACGAGTCGGCGGGCCTCGAGAAGATCGCCGAGAACGTGCGCAGCAGGATCCGGATGTCGCCGACGAGCGTGGAGCGTTCGAAATACTCGAGATCGAGTGCGATCTTGGCGGCGCTGATCTCTGCGTATGCCATCCCGATGTCGTCAGCCGCAACGAGCATCGCCTCCTCGTGCCGGTAGGCGATGGAGGCCGGCGACGTGATCCCCGGACGCCACGCCAGGATCCGAGCCTGGTGCGGTGTGTATCCGGCGACGTAGCGGGGGTCCTCGGGCCGGGGTCCGACGATGCTCATCGTGCCCACGACGACATCGAGCAACTGGGGGAGTTCATCGATCTTCGATCGTCGGATCAGGCGACCGACGGGGGTGACCCGCGGATCGCGCGCCGCGGTGACGGCGGTGCCTGACGTACCGGTTCGCATCGAGCGGAACTTGTGGACGGTGATCGGTTCGCCGTTCCGGCCGACCCGTCGTGCACGGTGCAGGATCGGACCCGGCGACGACAGGCCGACCGCAATCGCCGTGCCGATCAGGACCGGGCTGAGGAGCAGGAGTCCGACGCCGGCAACCACCGCATCGAAGGCGCGCTTGCCCACGTAATCGACGTCGGCGAGCGCCGCGTCAGTCACGTGCGAGCGCGAACGTGTCGCAGATGTCTCGAACTGCTGTGACGACATCGGCGGCGTCGTCGAGCGTCATCTTGTTGTTCAGCGGCAAGCTCAGCAGCCGTTCGTACTCGCGGTGGGCGACCGGGAAGTCGCTCGCCGAGTATCCGTACTTGTCCGCGTAGTACGGGTGGATGTGAATCGGGATGAAGTGGACGCTCGCCCCGATGTTCCGCTCCGCCAACTCGTCGATGAACCGGGCCCGATCGATCGAGAGGTGGCCGTGATGCAACCGGACTGGATAGAGGTGATGAGCGCTCGTGACGTTCGGTCGCTCCGGGTGCAGTTCGAGGGCGGCGAGATCGGAGAACCCGTCGCGATACGTGGCGAGGATCTGGTCGCGGTGGGTCTGGAATCCGGAGAGTCGGTCGAGCTGGACCAGTCCGAGCGACGATTGCAGGTCGGTCATGTTGCACTTGAAACCGGGGCGAATCACCTCGTAATACCAGCTGCCGCCCTTGCCGTACCGTTTCCACGCATCACGGCTCATGCCGTGGAGGCTCCACAACCGCGCTTCTTCGATCAGATCGGCGGGACCGGTGAGCATCCCGCCTTCTGCGGTCGTGAGGTTCTTCGTGGCGTAGAAGCTGAACGCGGTGGCGCGGATCAACCCGTCCGGACCGGAGGGGTCACCGATGGTGCGGCCATCGACGATCGCCGGCAGCGCATGGGCGGCATCTTCCACGATCGCGAGCCCGTGGGCAGCGGCGATCTCGTCGATCGCCGCCATGTCACAGGGGTGGCCCGCATAGTGGACCGGCATGATGCACCGCGGTGTGAGCTCGCCGGCTTCGGTGACTGCATCGATGGCCTGTTGCAGGGCGATCGGGGACAGGTTGAGCGTTTCCGGATCGATGTCGACGAGGATCGGTGTGGCGCTGACGTGTTCGATCACGTGCACCGTCGAGCAGAAGGTCATCGTGGTCGTGAACACCGCGTCGCCCGGCCCGATGCCGAGCGCCGCCAACGCCACTTGCAGCGCATCGGTACACGACGAGACCGCCAGTGCGGCGGGGCTCGTGACCCGTTCGGCGAACGCCACTTCGAACTCATGGGTCTTCGGTCCGGTCGTGATCCAGTCGGATCCGAGAGACTTCGTCACGGACGCGATCTCCCCTTCACCGATCGACGGTGGGGAGAAGGCCAAGAACGCAGTTCTCGAGGTGCTCAGGCTCGGCCGCAAGTTCTCCAGGAGCAGGCGCCAGGCGAACCGGATGCCCGCCATCAGCACGAGACCGAACACCCCGCCGACGAGGACCGAACTCTGGGGAATCGGTCGAACGGTGAAGGAGTTCTCGTTGAGGAGATAGACCGCCGCCGTCGTCGTCACCGCCGTCGCGCACAGCGCCGCGACTTCGTTGGAGGATCCGTAGCGCCACTTGCCGCGATAGAGGCCGGAGGCGACCCCCATGATCAGCTGGAGTGCGGCGATGATGGGCACCATCTGCCAGAACCTGAACTCGCCCCCGTCTTGCAGGGTGAGGCCGAGGCGGAGGAAGATCGCAACCGCGATGGCTGTCTCGAACGCGATCAGGTCGAAGATGATGCGCGTCGGTGTGGCGAGGCGATGGTGGCGCATCGTCATCTCCAGGAGGCGACTTCGCAGCCGGTGGCTCCCGGAATCTGCACTCACTGAGTCGAGTCTATGGTTTCACCCGCGCCGCAAGTCGGTTTTCGCGGAGTTGACGTCTGGCCGCTCGGGCGCCGCGACGGTCGAGTGATCGGTCACTCGAGACTCGGTACGACGTCGTCGCCGCTGATCTTCCACACCGGGTTCAACGTGACGACCCCGTGGGTCTCGGAGGAGGACCCGGTGACGACGTCGAACGTGCGCGCATTCTGGAGGTGGTCGTACACGCGCTGACGCCCGTAGCCCGTGATCTCGGTGTGCAGCACGTAGCGCTGGGGGACGAGCGGCACGTCGCCCAGCTCGATGTCGACGACGCCCGAGCCCGAGATCGCGTCGGGGATCTGGCCGACGTTGCGGCTCGACGGCGACGTCACGAGGGCGCCGGTGAAGCTCGCGATGCTGATCGCGAACACCGGCTTCGGGATCGACTCCGACGCCTCGAAGTGCAGCCGTACCGTGACGTCGTCGCCGGTGCGGAACCGGTCGACCGGCACGCCGTCGACCAGCAGCTCGACGCGTTGGATCGTGATCTGACCGTCACCCCGGCGCATGCCTTCGGTCTCGGTGCTCTGCTGTGCGCCGAGCATCGTCTCGGTGTACTCGTCGATCACCGCCGCCGGCTCACCGTCGGAGCGGACGACCCCGTGGTCGAGCCAGATCGCGCGGTCGCAGAAGTCGCGCACGTTGCCGGTGTCGTGGGTGACGAGCACGAGGGTGCGGCCCTGCTCACGGAAGTCGACGAACTTCTCCATGCACTTCTGCTGGAACGTGACGTCGCCGACTGCGAGGATCTCGTCGATCAGCAGCAGCTCGGGCTCGACGTTGATCGCCACGGCGAACGCCAGCCGGACGTACATGCCCGACGAGTAGGTCTTGACCGGGGTGTCGATGAACTGTTCGAGGCCCGAGAACGCGACGATCTCGTCGAACCGTTCTGCGATCTCCTTGCGGCCCATGCCGAGGATCGCCGCGTTCAAGAACACGTTGTCCCGGCCGCTCAGCTCGGGATGGAACCCCGCGCCGAGCTCGAGCAGTGCCGCCATCCGCTTCGTCACCTCGACGTGGCCTGCGTTCGGCGTCAGGATCTTGGCCATGCACTTGAGCAGCGTCGACTTGCCGGACCCGTTGTGCCCGATGACGCCGACCGCCTCGCCCTCCGCGACGTCGAATGACACGTTCCGCAACGCGTAGAAGTCCTCGTAGCGGTTGCGTCCACCGGCGGCGATGAACGCCTTCAGCGATGACGCACGTTCGTGGTGGATGCGGAACGTCTTGGTGACGTCGGCGACGCGCAGCGCGTAGCCGTCCGCCGTTGTCGACGCAGGTCCGGCTCGGAGGGACATCGGCTACATCTCCTCCGCGAACCGTGGCGACAGACGATTGAAGATCCACGCACCGGCGACGAAGGTGACGCCCGCGTACAGCGACACCTGGAGCCATCGCTCGGGGCTCGGCATGCGGTTGTCGTACAGGATCTCCTGGGCCGCCCGGACGAAGCTCCCGGTCGGCCCCCAGTTGCTGATCGCGCGCACCGAACGGCTGGGGATCTGCTCGGGCACGAAGATGATCGGGCTCGAGTAGAACAACACCTGGGACACGATGCCCCACAGGTAGTTGATGTCGTGGAAGAAGACGTTCGCGGCCGACAGTGTGAGCGCCACGCCGATCGTGAACAAACCGATCAGGCCCAGCAGCACCGCCATCGGCACCAGCCACTGGAACATGAAGTGTCCGAACAGCAGGAACGTCACCGACAGCACCAGCAGCTCGATGCACACGGTGACGAACTGGGCGATCACGATCGACAGCACGAGATGTTCGTGCGGGAATGCAACCTTCTTGATCAGGCTCGCGCCACCCTGGACCGACCCGATCGACGCGGTGACCGAGACTGCGAAGAACTGGAACGGCAGCAACCCGGCCAGGAAGTACAGGGGGAAGTTGGTCAGCCCGCTCGCCGCACCTTTCGGCGGGACGCCGCCGAAGACCTTCAGGAACAAGATGCTGAAGATGATCATCTGGCTGATCGGGTTCAGCAGGCTCCACGCCCAGCCGAGGAGCGACTTGCGATAGCGGGTCCGCAACTCCTTCAGCGAGAGGAGGTAGAGCAGGTTGCGGTGGGCCACCGCCGTCCGGAGCGACATGCGGCACACGACGTTATCCAGTCTCCGGCCGGTTCCGAGCGATCGGGCCGGCAGGGCCGGCGGTCCGGCGACCCGGCCCGATCGGTAGCATCCGGGCCCATGTCCACCGAACCGGCCACCGGCGACGCACCGGTCGACGCGTCGATCGACGCCCGGCTCGCCGCACTGGAGCGGGCCTCCGACCAGCGCAGCGCCGAGCTCCGTGAGCTCGCCGCGGCCATCCCGCCCGCGATCAGTCGGCGGGCGCTGGTGCACGGCGCCGCGCGGGATCTCCGCGCCGCACCGAACAAGGGGGAGATCGCCCGGCGCGGTGTGCGCAAGTTGGTGTGGGCGCCGATGTCACTGGCTCGGCGCGTGAAACGGCGCGTCGTGGGCTCGGCGGACGCAGACGCCTGACATGGCCCGCACGCCAGGCATGAGCGGGGCGGAGGTCACCGTCTTCGTCGCTCCGGACGGCAACGGGTTCATGCGCGACATCGCGACCTGGATCGTCGATGCGGCGGCGTCGTGTGGCCGGAGGGCGCTGCTCGTCGACGACCGGCTGCCGCGACCCGACGGCACGATCAACCTGGTCGTCGCCCCGCACGAGTTCTACGTGCTCCGCGATGACAGCGACGCCGAGATCCGGGCGGCGGCGCGCTGCAGCGTGCCGATCTGCACCGAGCAGCCGGGTACGCCGTGGTTCAACCTCGCGATCGGGTTGTGCGTCGGGAGTCCGCTCGTCGGCGACATCAACGCGACGGGTGCGTCGGCGATCGCCCGCGAGGGGTTCGAGGCGCGACGCCTCGCCCTCGGTGGAGTGCGGTCGATGGATCGCATCCGAGACCGGGTGGGCGAGCGGGACATCGACGTGCTGTTCCTCGGTGGGCACACCGATCGTCGGGCCCGGGTCCTCGCCGGGCTGGCACCGGTGCTGTGGGACCGCCGCGCCGAGATCCGGCTGTTCCAGTTCAGCCGACCGATCGAGGGTGGTGAGCCCGGGGTCGTCTTCGGAGACGACAAGTACGACCTGCTCGCACGGTCGAAGGTGCTCGTCAACCTCCATCGCAGCGACGACAGCGACGGCTACTTCGAGTGGGCGCGGATGGTCGAGACGATGGCCAATCGGTGCGCCGTCGTCACCGAGCCGTCCCGCGGATTCGAGCCGCTGGTGCCCGGCGTGCACTTCCTCGAAGCGCCGCTCGACCGGCTCGGCGCGACCGTGATCGACGTGCTCGACTCCGAGCAGCGTGACGACGTCACCGACGCGGCATACCGGGCCGTGATGGACGAGTATCCGCTGGCCAACTCGCTCGAACCGTTCCTCGACGACGCCGCTGCCGCCCTGGAGGGGCCCGATCGCCGGCCGCCGCGATGGTCGATGCGTCTCGCCGCGCGCCGCCGGATCGTCCGCGCCCACCGGCCGCCGCTGCTGCCCGAGTTCCGGCCCCACGCCGACCTGCGCAATGAGCTGTACCGCCAGATGATCGCCGAGCGTGACCACCGCCGTGCCCTCGGCCGGGTGCGCGCGCTCGCAGAGTTCGGCGCCGAGGACCACGTCGAGCGCGACGCCACCCCCGCGTACGCGACAGCGAGGCCGGAAGTCAGTGTGATCGTGACGCTGTTCGACTACGCCGATGTGGTCACCGAGACCCTCGCCTCGATCTGCGCGTCGACCGACATCGACGTCGAAGTGATCGTCGTCGACGACAAGTCGACCGACGCCGGGCGTTCGGTCGTCCGGTCGTTCATGGACGATCACGCCGACGTACCGATGGTGCTCCTCGGGTCGAACGTCAATCGGGGGCTGGCGCGCGCCCGCAACCTGGCGGTCAGCGCGTCCAGGGCGGACAGGGTGATGGTGATGGACGCCGACAACCTGGTGTACCCGACGTGTCTGCGTCGGCTCAGCGACGCGCTCGACGCCCATCCCGACGCGGCGTTCGCCTACGCCACGTTGGAGGCCTTCGGCGCCGAACCCGGTCTGCGGAGCGGGATGGGATGGCATGTGCCATGGCTGTGCGACGCCAACTACATCGACGCCCAGGCGATGATCCGGCGGGACGCATTGGACCGCCACGGCGGGTATCGCCCCGACGGCGGCGTCGCCTTCGGCTGGGAGGACTGGGACCTCTGGCTCCGATTCGCAGCAGCCGGCGAGTTCGGCGTCCATGTCGCGCAGCTGCTGGGCCGCTACCGGACCCGGGCCGGCTCGATGATCGCGACGGCGAACCTGGTGGCGTCCGAGATGCGAGCCGAGCTCGTCGAGCGGTATCCGAGCCTGCCGTGGCCGGAAACGACCAGCTCGTAGGATGCATCGATGGACGAAGCGGCACGCGGAGAGCTGGAACGGCTGCGTCAGCTCGTCGGACCGTCCGAGACGTCCTACGCCGCGCTGCTGACCGATCGCGAGCAGGCCGCGCACGTGGCCCGGGAGGCGCTCGCCGAGACCGGCGAGCTGCGGGGCCGGGTCGTCGAGCTCGGTGTGCAGCTCGCCCGGGCACGCCAGGACCAGGACCTGCTGCTCCGGCGGGCCGAGATGCGGCCGCTCCAGCGGGCGAGGGACACGGCCGGCCGCTGGTGGGCCGCGTCGGTGGCACCGCAGCTGCGGCGGCTGCCCCGCGCTCCCGCGGCGCTCGTGCGGCGGGTCAGGGCGCGTCGCGAATGAACAGGCCGCGGTTCTCGGTCCTGACCACCGTCTACGACCCCGACCCCGACCATCTCCGCGCCTGTCTCGCATCCGTCGATGCTCAGACCGACGGTGACTGGGAACACGTCGTCGTCGACGACGCGTCGTCCGATGCGGCAGTCGTCACCGCGCTGCGTGACGCGGCAGCCGAGCCCCGGCGCACCGTGATCCGCCGGCCGGTCAACGGCGGCATCGTCGCCGCCTCGAACGTGGCCTTGGCGGCGGCGGGCGGGGAGTACGTCGTGTTGCTCGACCACGACGACGTCCTCGCAGCGAACGCGCTGGAAGCTCTCCGCGAAGCGATCGATCGCACGGGTCGCGACGTGCTCTACAGCGATCACGACGTGCTGCGCGCCGACGGCCGCCGCGGTGTTCCGATCTACAAGCCGGCGTACTCGCCGGAACGGCTTCGCAGCCACAACTACATCACCCACCTCGTCGCGGCGCGGCGCGCCGCGGTGAATTCGATCGGGGGCTTCCGGCCCGGCTTCGACGGTGCCCAGGACCATGACCTGCTCCTCCGGCTCGCCGAGCGGTTCGGCCCGTTCGAGCACGTGCCCCAGATCCTGCTGCACTGGCGGCAGGCGCCGGCATCGGTCGCATCCGACATCGCCAACAAGCCGGACGCGACCGAACACGGCCGGCGTGCGGTCGGCGAGCACCTCCAGCGAGTCGGCGTCGATGCCATCGTCGACCACGGCCAGTACCCCGGCATCTACCGCATCCGGCGGGCGCTGCGGGGGCGGCCGACCGTGTCGGTGGTCGTCCCGACCCGGGGTTCTCGCGGCCGGGCATGGGGCGTCGAGCGGATCCATGTACACCACGCGATCGCATCGCTGCTCGCCGCCGACGGGGGCTGCGAACTCGAGGTCGTGGCGGTCATCGACCGCGGCACCGACCCCGTGGTCGAGCGGGGCCTGAGGCGCGTCGCCGGTGATGCGTTGGTCGTCGTCGAGTACGACGCGCCGTTCAACTTCGCCGACAAAGTCAATACGGGTGTCGCGGCATCCAGCGGCGAGTACGTGCTGATTCTCAACGACGACACCGAGCTGATCGCTCCCGACTCCGTCGCCGAGCTGGTCGGGTTGGCGCAGCAGGACGATGTCGGGATGGTCGGCGCGAAGCTGCTGTACGACGACGGCCGGCTGCAACACGCCGGCCACGTGTACAACCACATCGCGACCCACGCGATGATCGGGTGGTGGGGTGGCCATCCAGGTCCCCATCGTCTCCTCGCGGTCGAACGTGAGTGCGCCGGCGTCACGGCTGCGGCCGCGCTCGTTCCGCGAGCCGTGCACGACGACGTGGGCGGGATGAACACCGACTTCGCCGTCAACTACAACGACGTCGACTATTCGCTGAAGATCCGCATGAGTGGCCGTCGCATCCTCTGGACGCCGCACGCCTGCTGGTACCACTTCGAGCACGGCTCCGACCCGAACCCGGTGCTGGCGTCGGAGATCGCGGCACTCGATGCTGCGTGGGGCGATTGGTTGCACCGCGACCCGTACTACAACCCCAACCTCGCCGAGCACCGCTGCGACTGGCTCGAACGACCGTTGCAGTCCGGGTGGCCGACGTACGAGATCCTCGACGACGGAGAGGTCGCCTGGGCCTGAGGTTCAGGAGCGGAGGCGCCTGGCAACTGCGCCGCCGACCCGCCGCGTCACGTCGTTGACGGCATGCCACAGCGGCGGCCGCATCAGCGGGCCGTCAGGTGTGAGCGGCCACACGCGGAAGCCAAGCGTGACATCGACTCGCCTGATTCGGCCGGCGAGCTCGGCGTCGATCGGCACGACGACGTGCCCGCCGGGGCCGGTGGCGAAGCGCCGCGAGTCGATCGGGCGGGCGTCGGACCACCGCAGCGCCCGGTCGGTGAGGTCGGTCACGTCCAGGCGGTGCCGCACGCCCGACGTGTCGGTGGCGATGATCTCGAAGGCCCCGACGTCGACGAGCACGGGTTCGGTGGCCGCGGTGAACTGCACGGCTCGCAGCGACTGCACCGGGCCGTTGACGCGCGCCACCGACCAGCCGCGGGCGCCGGTGCGGGCATGTCCTTCGTCGAGCAGTTCGGCGAGTTCGGAATCGATTGGGAAGGCGGCCAGCGAGGACCACCCGTTCTCGCCGGCGGGACACAGTGCGTGGGGCGGTACGCCACGCGCCGACGCGGACAGCTGCGCGGCCAGTACCGGGTTGGCGACCGCGGCGACGCCGCTGATCCATGCCGTCTCGCTCGGGTCGACCACGCCGATGTCGTGAGCGTTCGCGAACCGGACGGCGGTGGCGACGTGGCCGGTGATCGACCGGTGGGCCGTGCCTGCGACGTCGTCGTGGGGCCACGAGCCGAGTGCGAGCGCGGTCGCCTCGGTCGGCCGCTCGATCACGTCGGCGATCGCTGCCCCGAGCGCATGGCGCACGAGCGCATCGTCGACGAAGAAGGCGGTGTCCACCCCGCCTGGCTGCGCCGCGAGACGGCGCACGACGTCGTGCATCCCGATCTGGGCGCTTTCGAGCGTGGCCGGGATGTGATCGTCGTCGTCCGGACGACAGACCGGCCGTCCGCCCTCGTCGATGTCGACGAGCGTGCCGAGCTGTGGGGTCAGGATCCGCTCGATGACCTCTGCGTTGTGGGAGACGACCCGGCTCACCCGCGAGCGCTTGCTGTGGTCGACGGCGTTCGGGAGATACGACATCATCCGCGCCCCTCGCCGCAACCGCGCCTCGCCCGGCGCCGACAGGGCGAAGTACAGACCGACGACGTCGTTGTCGACGCCCTCGGCCCGGAGGACACGGGTGAGGCCTTCCTGGATCGTGCCGCCCCAGCCGACGTCGGCGACGACGATCGGGCTGTCGTCGATGACGAGCGCGGACCGCAGGTAGTCGACCAGCCGCCCGCGCAGCGCCGCAGACGCCGCCACGATCGACGCGCGCACATCGTGGTCGGCGGCGAGCTTCCGGCACGCCTGGGCCAGGTGCGAGTGCGGCACCTCGCTGGAACCGAGCAACGCTGTGACGCGGTCGACGTCGCACCCGAAGGAGGCCGCGACGTGGTCAGGGGTGAGCGGCGCCCTGCGAGCGAGCGCCGTGAGCAACTCGTCCGGTGTGCCCTCGATCACCGCGGCGCGCATGTTCACCCAGCGCGAGGCGTGCACCAGCACCGGACGCGGTCCGTCGGGAGCGACGATCCCCAGCATGTCGGCGAGCGTCGCTCCTTCGCGCAGGAGGCAGTGCACCGTCGTGGCGCCCAGCTGTTCGGTCGTCGCAGACACCCATGCCGCGAACCCGGCCATCGCCGGACCGGCGATCGCCGCGCCGAACTGGAACGAAGGATCGACGCCCGGCGACCCCGCCTGGACGAGCGCAGCCCGGATCGTCGAGCGGATGCCGCCGTCGGTGGCCAGCGCTCGCGATCTGGCGGCCAGCTCCTCTCCGACCATCGGCACGTGGCGGTCGATCGGCAGCACATCCGTCGCGACCGCGACGGCTCCCAGTTCCTCGGCTGTCGCGACGTCTGCGATCGGGTTGTCGCCGACGTGCACGGCGGTTGCGGTGTCGACGCCGTGCGCGTCGAAGACCTGCCGAAGCAGCCCGTGGGCCTTGCCCATCCCGTGGTCGGCCGAGGTCGTGATGTGGGCGAGCAGCCGTTCGTCGACACCGACCTGGCGCAGCAGCTCGCGGAGCTGGTCCGCACTGAGGTAGATGTCGCTGACGAGGTGCACGGTCACGTCCCGGTCGACAGCGCCGCCCAGCGCCTCGATGGTCGGCTCGATCAGTCGCAGGTGCTCGACCTCGTTGCCCAGCTCCGCTGCGATCAGCTCGTCGTCGGAGGCGGCGCGTGCCGGATCGGTGCGCAGGGCCGGCATCTCGGCCCAGATCTCCTCCAGCGAGCACTCGGGCGCGGCGATGTCGGCGATCCGCTCGAGCGCGGCGGGTGCGAGGTCGGCGTGGCGCGCGCGGGCGTCGTCAGACCGGCGTGCCCGTACCCGATGCTCGGCGTCGATCCGCATCTCGACGAACAGTTCGGGCGTGATGTGATCGTCGAACCACCCGCGGGCGCGCAGGGTGCGGCCGAGGGTGAGGAACACATCGCTGGGTGTCGAGACGTCGCGATCGACGATCGTGTCGAACACGTCGGATGTGACGAGTTCGACCGTGCCCGATGCGAGCGATCGTCGAAGTTTCGTGGCGGCGGCGGGCACATACCCGACCAACGGTGCCGTTCCGGTCGGGGCGAATCGCTCGTCGCGGATGTGGGGGACGCGCACGCTGACTCGCGAGATGTCGTCGTCGACCCGGCGGTCGTCACGCGGGTCCGGGACGGCGTCAGCATCGGTCGTCAACTCCGCGGTCGGCGTGTAGAGGGTGGCATATCCGGCGTCGCGCAGCCGAGCGCACAACTCGGTCACTGCCGCGTCCAGCCCGACGTCGTCGGCGATCCCTCCGACGGCCGCGACGGCCTCGCGATCGAGGGCGAGACCGAGCGGTGCGAGCGAGGTGACCTCACGGGTGACCGTGAACGCGTCCCACGGGCCGGCGAGGCTCGCGTCCGCCCCGCGAAACGGATCGTGCAGCGTCGGCATGACCGCCCGCCCGGCGCTCAGCAGCACGCCGTCCGCGTTCGCCAGGCGCGGCCCGGCCGCGCCCACGTCCGGCCGGTCGAGCAGCTCGACGAGTTGCACAGGCCATGTCGGCATGGCGTCGATGTTGTGCGCGACGGGTGCGAGGCAGACCACGTCGGCGGTGGACGCCGAGACGCGAGCGGCGACCTCGCCCGCTGTCGTCGTCGGCCCGATCTCGATCAGCTCGGAGCGCCGGCTCGACGCGGGGAAGTGATGGTGCATGGCGGTCGTGCTGTTCGGCGCCGGCACGACCGTGCCCGAGATGCCCCGGCGCTCGAGGGCGGACTCGACGCACCGTCGCACGGCCTCGGTCACCCCCCGCTTCTCGCCGGTGTCGAGCGCGATCGAGCCCGCCACCGCGCGCCAGGAGTAGAGGCTTCGGGGGATGTGGCCGATGCCCCGACCGGCCGCGGTGATGCCCTCGACCACGCGCAGGAAGAAGTCGTAGTCCTGGGCGGGCTCGAACGCGGCCCGGAGTCGGATGTCGCCGATTGCCGCCCGACGGATCACGGTCAGGTGGCTGAAGTAGTTCTGTCCGAGCAGCCGCCACGGGCTGAAGTCCGGCTTGCAGTACTCGTGCACGAGGAAGCCGGTGTCGTCGATCATCTCCTCGTCGCTGTACGCGAGGTCGTGGTCGGGATGGTCGTCGAAGTGGGCCACGACCCGGTCGAGTGCGTCCGGGGCGATCAGGTCGTCGTGGTCGCAGATCGTGACGAACTCGCCGGTGGCCCGCTCCAGCCCGTCGTTGGTCGCTGCTGCGATGCCGCCGTTTCCGTCGCGTGTGACGAGCGAGCGGCGCAGGTCGGCCGCGGTCCAGGCCGCGAGGACCGCCTTGACCTCGGGCGACGGCGCAGCGTCGTCGATCACGATGCACTCCCAACGGGGGTCGGACTGATTCGCGATGGCTTCGAGCTGCTCGGTGAGCGCCCCGATCGGGGGGTCGTACACGGCCAGGATGATCGAGACGAGTGGTGATGACCCGACGGCTGCCGCCCGCCGTGCGAAGGGAGGCCCGTCGAGCCCGGCTCCGGGGATTCTTGCCATGGGGCGCAACCGTATCGGCGCACGCTCCCCGGCAAGACGGTGTCCGATGGACGGCACCTCGGGCCGAGAGCGGTCTCGGTACACTCCGTCTGTGTCTGCGGCTGCGCCACGACGAACGCGGGCACCGATCGAGCGGGTGTCGGTGGTGATGCTGGCCTTCGACACGCCTCCCGGCGTCCTGGAGCGGTCGGTGCAGTCGGTGCTGGCCGATCGGACCGGATCGGGTGGGTTCCCCGTCGAGCTGGTCGTCATCGACAACGGCGCATCGGCCGCCGATCGGCTCCGCGGCGTCGCGGCCGAGGTGGTGTCGACGGGGAGCAATGCCGGTTACGCCGGTGGGATGAATGCCGGGATCCGCCGCGCGCTCGAGTCCGGTGCGGATGCAGTCGCGCTCCTCAACGACGACGTGTCGATCGATCCGGGATGGCTGGCGCCGTTGGTCGCCGAGCTCGACGCCGACGCCGATGTCGGCGCGGCCCAGCCGACCCTGCTCGACGGCGACGGCGACACATCGGCGGCACCGATCGTCAACAGCGCCGGCGTCGTGATCGACCGCTTCGGCGCGGGGTCCGACCGGCACCGCGGTGCGTTGCTCGGCGAGGTCGGCAGCTTGCCGGCAGACATCGAGGCGTTCACCGGTGGTGCCGTGATGCTGCACCGCGACTTCATCGCGGACGTCGGATTCTTCGACGAGCGCTTCTTCCTGTACTACGAGGACGTCGAACTCGCCAGGCGCGGTCGGCGGGTGGGATGGCGTTACCGCCACGTTCCGGCGGCGACGGTGTGGCACGTCGGCAGCGCGACGACCGCGCAGCTCGGCGACGACGTCAGGCGCCTCCAGGAGCGGAATCGGATCTGGTCGTCGGCGATGCACGGCTCGGCGGGCGAGTTGGCGCGTGCGCTGTCACTGTCGGTGCGCCGCCTGCGGCATCGGCCGAGACGGGTCCACGCGGTCGCCCTGCTGCAGGGGCTCGCAGGCGTTCCGAGCCGGTTGGCGGCGCGTGCCGGAGCGACCCGTCGATAGTGTCGGCCGGGATGGACGCTGCGCCGCCCGACTTCGAGGTCATCGACTTCAGCTGGGACGGCTCACACGGCCACATCGTGTCGATGCTGCATGATCGACATGAGCGCGGGATCGTCGTCGACATCGGCTGCGGATCTGCACCGCATGCCGAACCGCTGCGTGACGCCGGCTTCGTCTACGTGGGTCTCGACGTCAACCCAGCGTGCGTCGACGCACTGCGGGGACGTGGATTCGACGCCGGGACCATCGATCTGCGACGCGCCGACGATGTCGACCCGATGCTCGACGAGGCGGTGACCCGCGCCGCGGATCGCGCCGGGGAGCACGCGGTCGTCGCCGTGCTCGCCCTCGACGTCGTCGAGCACCTCGTCGACCCGCATCTGTTGCTCGCGCATCTGCATGCATGGATGACCGGCCGATCTGTGCCCGTGCTCGGCCTCAGCGTGCCGAACGTGTCGCACCGGGATCTGGCCGTACGACTGCTCGGTGCGCGCTGGGACATGACCCCGACGGGGTTGCTCGATGCGACGCATCTGCGGTTCTTCACCGATCGCACCCTGACGTCGGTGCTGTCGGCGTCTGGCTTCGACGAGGTCGATCGCCGGGACGCGATCTCGATCTGGTCCGATCAGCATTCTCCCGTCCAGTCGCCGCTGTTGAATCGCACCGCGCCGGCGGGTCGCTTCCTCGCCGACCTCCGCGACCGTGCCGACGGCCATGGCGACACGTACCAGTTCGTGCGGTTGTACGCGCCGGGCGAGCGTGCGCCGGCTCCGTCCATGTTGGGCGAGGGCACGACCGAGCCCGACGCGCCGCGTGTCGCTGTCGTGGCCGCAGCCGAGTGCGGGCCCGACGATGTCGCCCTGCTGGGCGGCGATCTCGCGGCTCAGACGAGTGACCGCTGGCAACTGCTCGATGCTGACGCGCTCGACTCGGCGGCGTTCACCCACGTGTCGATCGTCGGGCCCGGCCAGCGCCTCGGCCCCTCATGGGTCGAGCAGTTCGTCGCCGCGGCCGGGGAATGGCACGGGATGGTGCTGCGCTGCCGACCGAACGCCGCCCAGGAGGAGGTGGGGTCGGGATGGCCCGTCGAGTTCGACCCGATCGACCATCGCATCGCTCTCGCGACGCCGCCCGCAGCGCTGGCGTTCCCGCTGGCCGCACTCGACGTGCTCGGGCTCACGCTCGTCGACGACCATCCCGACACCGGCGTCGACGCCGGGACGGTCCACCAACTGCTCGTGTTCCTCGCACCGTTCTGCGGCGTTCACGACACCGGGCACGGCGCGCTGACCGCGACCTCACCGTGGCACGAGCCCGGGAAGGCCGACTCCGGGCCAACCGGCCGCGAGACGGCCGGCGGTGAGACGGTGGCCGACGCGCCGGTCCTGGTCGAACCGTGGGTGCTCGACGAACTCGCCGTTCACCGACAGCGGCGTGGCACCCTCGATGCGGCAGCGGCTTCCCTCGACGATTCGACGTCACGGATCGAGGCGCTCGAACGCGACAACCAGTGGCTCAACGCGGAGCTGCGCCGGACCCCGGTGCGGATCGTGCGCCGGCTGCTGCGGCGCCCCGGGCGCGACGCCGGCCGCTGATCAGGACAGCGGGCGGTCCTGCTTGTCCTTCTTGGCGGCCTTCTGGGCCTTCTTCCAGTCACGGACCTTGCCGAGGGAGTCGTCGTCGACGACATCCGCGACCGACCGGGGTGTGTCGTCGCCGAACTTGCCGGCCGCTTCGCGCCACCCGTCGGGGGCGATGCCCTGGGTCTTGGCGAGCAGTGCGACGAAGATCTTCGACTTCTCGTCGCCGAAGCCGGGCAGCGCCTTGAGCCGCCGGAACAGATCGGCACCGGAGTCGACGCCCTTCCAGATGTTGGCGGCGCTGCCCTTGTACTCATCGGTGAGGGCGGTGCAGACCTGGTGGACCCGCTTGCCCATGGAGCCGGGGAAGCGGTGGATCGCCGGCTTCTCGCAGCAGATCGAGACGAACTCGTCCTGGTCCATCGCCGCGATCTTCTTCGGGTCGAGATGGCCGAGCCGAGACTTCAACGTGGCGGGACCCTGGAACGCCCACTCCATCGGCACCTGCTGGTCCAGCAACATCCCCAGCAGCAGTGCGTTCGCGTTCGTGTTCAGCAGCTTGTCCGCCGCCGTGTCTCCCGTGATGTACAACGTTCCGGCCATGCGGTGAATCTACCGCCGCCGGACGGCGTCAGATCAGGAACGGGTCGACGGCGTCGGGGTCGATGTCGTAGCGGCGAATCGCGTCCTCGACGGTGCCCGCGTCCACCCGGCCGTCCTGGAGCAGACCGAACAGGACGGCGGTGACGACATGGCCGGTGTCGATCTCGAAGAACCGGCGCAGCGCCTCGCGCGTGTCCGAGCGGCCCATCCCGTCGGTGCCGAGCGTCATGAACGTGCGGTCGTCGAGGAAGCGCAGGATCTGCTCGGGGACGCTCATCATGAAGTCGGACACCGCGGTGATCGGACCAGACGATTCGTCGAGGATCTGCTTGACCCGCGGGACACGACGTTCCTGTGACGGGTGCAGGCGGTTGTAGCGCTCGGCTGCGAGCCCCTCCTCGCGCAGTGCCTTGTACGACGTCGCCGACCACAGCTCGGCGCCGACGCCGTAGTGCTCGGCGAGTTCGGCGACGGCCTCGCGGGCCGCGCCCTGCGCGGAGCCGGAGAACAGGATCGTCGCCGGGATCAGCCCGTCGCCTTCGGGGGCGTCCGCCCACTTGTACAGGCCCTCCAGGATGCCCTCGCGGACCCCCTCGCGGTCGGGCAGCGCCGGCATCTCGTAGTTCTCGTTGTACAGCGTGATGTAGTAGAAGACGTCGGTCTCGTCCGGCTCGCCGCCGCCGTACATCCGCTTGATCCCGGCGTCGACGATGATGCCGACCTCGTACGCGAATGCGGGATCGTAGGCCTGTACCGCCGGCACGGTGGACGCCAGCACGAGGCTGTGACCGTCCTGGTGCTGGAGGCCCTCGCCCATCAGCGTCGTGCGGCCCGCGGTGGCCCCCATCATGAACCCGCGGCAGCGCATGTCGGCCGCCTGCCAGATCAGGTCGCCGACCCGCTGGAAGCCGAACATCGAATAGAAGGTGTAGAACGGCACCATCGGTACACCGCGGGTGGAATAGCTGGTGCCGGCCGCGATGAAGCTGGACATCGCGCCCGCTTCGGTGATGCCTTCCTCGAGGATCTGCCCCTTCGTCGATTCGGAGTACGACAGCAGCAGGTCGTGGTCGACCGGCTCGTACTTCTGGCCCTGCGAGGCATAGATGTTGAGTTCGCGGAAGAGCCCGTCCATGCCGAACGTGCGGGCCTCGTCCGGGATGATCGGCACGACGCGCGGGCCCATGTTCTCGTCGCGGGCGAGGTTCCGCAGCAGCCTCGTGAACCCCATCGTCGTCGACACCGCCTGGCCGCCGGAACCCGCCATCAGCTCGTGGTAGGCGCCGTCGTTCGGCAGCTTCATCGGCCGGCGGGCACGGGTGGTGCGGACGGGGATCGAACCGCCGAGCGACTTGCGGCGCTCCATCATGTACTGGTACTCGATCGAGTCGGGCGACAGCTTGATGTACGGCGGGCTCTTGTCGTCGACCAGCTCTTCGGGGACCTCGTCGTGGAGGTGCAGCCGGTCGCGCATCTCCAGCAGCTGCTTCTTGGTCATCTTCTTGATCTGGTGCGTCGCATTGCGACCCTCGAAGCCCTCGCCGAGCGTCCACCCCTTGACCGTCTTGGCGAGGATCACGGTCGGCCGACCCGAGCCGAGGTTCTCCGTGGCCGCCTTGTACGCCGCGAACAGCTTGCGGTAGTCGTGGCCGCCGCGGGGCAGGTTGCGCAGTTCCTCGTCGCTGAGGTGCGACACCATCTGGCGCAGCCGCTCGTC
>JABDKP010000188.1 GCA_013002175.1 Ilumatobacter sp. | reverse complement strand
GGGCATCGGTCGGGCAGCCCGTGAACTGCGCGAGCGGGGCGAGCGTGGTGACCGGAGCGGCCTGCGTCGTCGCCGGCGCCGAGCCGTCCGCTGTCGTCGTCGCGGGTCGAGACGCATCAGTTCCCGGCGCGGCGGTGCCCGCTGGATCGGTCTGCGCCGCAGCGGTCGCGGGAGCCGGGTCGTCCTCGCCGGCGCGCAGCGCGGACTCGCCACCGCCGCACGCTGCCGCGACCAACGCCAGTGCCGCCAGTGCAGCGACCACCGAAGCGCCCCGCGCCCGTCGGGAGTTCGCTCTCATCGCCGGTCGGTTCGTCATGACGTTCACCCCTTCACTGCGCCGGCAGTGAGCCCACGCACCAGTTGTCGTTGGAACACGATCAGCACGACCGCGATCGGTATGGCCGCGATGACCGTGCCGGCCATCACGAGGTTCGGTTCGTCCAGGTTCGATTTCGACAGCAGCCGGAGCCCGCTCTGCACCGTGTTGCGTTCGTCCTCGTTGATCACGAGGTTCGGCCACAAGTATTGATTCCACGACGAGAGGAAACTGAACAGGGCCAAAGCGCCCAACGTCGGGCGGACGAGCGGCACCGCGACGTGACGGAGGAAACCGAGATGGCCGACGCCGTCGATCGCCGCCGCGTCGCGCAGGTCACGCGGCAACGTCAGGAAGACCTGACGAACGAGGAACGTGCCGAACGCGGTGGCCAGGAACGGGACGGCGAGACCCTGGTACGTGTTGATCCAGCCGAGCGAGTCGATCGTGTCGAAGTTGACGACGAGCGTCGCCTCCAACGGAACCAGCAGCGTCGCCACGAACAGCGCGAAGAAGACGTTCTTGCCCGGGAAGTCGAGCAGCGCAAACGCGTATCCGGACAGCACCGACGTGACCACCTGCGCCGCCGTGACGACGACGGCGACGATCAGCGAGTTGAGGAGGTACTGGCCGAGGTGACCCGACGACCACGCCCGTGAGAACACCTCGAGCGTGAACGCATCGGGCAGCAGCGGGTTGCGGAACACCTTGTCGCCGGGCTTGAAGGCGGCGACGACCGTCGTGTACACGGGGAACAGGACGATCGCGCTGATCGCGACGAGCAGCGCGTACCGCCCGGCCAGCCGCCACCCGACCGGCTGGTCGAAGTGCTTCCGCCGCACCCGCGCCGAGCTGAGTGCGTCGGCGCTCGCGTCCGCCGGAACGGCGGCAACCGGGACGGCGCCCACTGCGGGCTCAGTCGCCATAGTGGACCCGCCTCCCGATCCCGCGCAGTTGCAGCGCCGACAGCGCCAGGAGGATCACGAACAGCAGCACCGCCGAGCCCGCCTGGAGGCCCGGGTCGCTGCGGATCGGCGAGTTCTGGCCGTAGACGAAATAGGTGATCGTCGTCGTCGAGTCCTGCGGTTTCGGTCCGCCGTCGGTGAGCAGGTCGATCTCGCCGTACGTCTGGAACGCCCGCGTCGTCAGCACGATCAACACGAACAGCAGCGTCGGCCCCAGCATCGGCACCGTCACCGACCAGAACCTGCGCACCCCTCCCGCGCCGTCGACGGCAGCGGCCTCGTGGAGGTCACGCGGGATCGACTGCAGGCCCGCGGTGACGAGGATGAACGTGAACCCCAGGTTCGCCCACACGCTCGACATCGCCACGGCGGTGAGCGCAGTACCCGGGTCCTGCAGCCAGCCCGGGTCCTTGACCGACGGGAACAGTGCGTTGAAGAAGTCCACATTGGCGAGCGCCCCGACCGACGGCTGCAGGAGGAACAGCCACATCAGGCTCGCCACCGCCACCGACGTGGCGACGGTCGACGAGAAGATCGCCCGGAAGACACCGAGCCCGCTCAGGTACTTGTCCGCGAGGACCGCCAGCCCGACGCCGAGCACGAGTCCCAGTGGCACCGTCAGCAACGCGAACTTGGCGGTGACGAGCAGCGCGTTCTGGAATTCGATGCTGCGGAACAGGTCGACGTACTGCCCGAACCCGTTCGATCGGCAGACGTCGCCGAACGTGTTGCACCGCTGTTGACCGAGCCAGACCGCGCGTCCGAGGGGATAGAGGATGAACACGCCGAGGATCACCGCCGAGGGCGCGAGCATCGCCATCGCCAGCGGGAACTCGGTCCACCGCCTCGACCGCCCGCTCACCGCGGTGGTCCGCAGCGGTTGCTGCCCCGGGTCGGTGGTCACCCCGCCGACGATAGGCGCGCGTGGCGACGTCGGCACGTGACACCGAAGACCGCATTCTGCGGCTAAGTTCGGCCCCGTGACCGACGCGCCCAGTGGACCGATCGACGCCCCCTCGGACAGCTCGACTGCCGGCGCGGTGGTCGACCTCGACGGCATCGAACGCGACCTCGACGACGTGCAGGCGGCGCTCGACCGGCTGAACGACGGCAGCTACTGGACCGACGAGGTCACGGGCGAACCGATCCCCGACGACGTCCTCGCGGCGCAGCCGACCGTCCGGACGGTGCAGGGCCCGGGATGAAGACGACCCGCGTCGCGTCGGTGGCGGGTCTCCTCGCGCTCGCGACCGGTCTCGCGACCGCCGCCCAGCGGGCGCGGTCGTCGCCGCTGACCAGCCGCTTCGCACGCTCGGCCAAGGTGTGGCGGATGTCGGCGCGGAACACCACCCGCTATGCGGTGTCGCGCGTTCGCGGCATCGGCACGGCAGAGGAGCGACGGGCCGAACTCGACGAGCAGTTCGCGATTCGCACCGCCGAGGACGTCGCGAAGGAACTCGGCGAGATGAAGGGCGTGCTGATGAAGGCGGGTCAGATGATCAGCTTCATCTTCGAGGCGCTCCCCGACGAAGCCCAGGATGCACTCGCGACATTGCAGGCCGATGCCGCCCCGATGTCGCCGACGCTGGCGGCGAGCGTCGTCGAGGGCGATCTCGGCAAACCACCCGAGCGCGCGTTCCTGCAGTGGGGCGACCTCCCGGTCGCGGCAGCGTCGATCGGCCAGGTGCACCGGGCGACCACCCGCGACGGGCGCGACGTCGCCGTCAAGGTGCAGTACCCCGGCGTCCACGAAGCCATCGAGAGCGACCTCGACGCCGCCGAGGTGATGTACGCGATGTTCTCCGCGATGATGCTGAAAGGCCTCGACGTCAACGGTCTCGTCGACGAGCTCCGCGGCCGGATGCGTGAGGAGCTCGACTACGAGCTGGAGGCCGAGAACGTCGCCGAGTTCGAACAACGCTTCAGCGGGCACCCGTGGGTGCGGATCCCCACCCTCGTTCCCGACCTGTCCACGCCGCGACTGCTCACCACCGAGTGGGTCGACGGCATGTCGTTCGACGAGTTCCGGCGGACCGAGACCGACGAGACCAAGCAGCGCGCCGCCGAGGTCATCTGGCGGTTCGCCCAGAATGCGATCCACCGGCACGGCGTGTTCAACGGCGACCCGCATCCCGGCAACTACAAGTTCCACCACGACGGCAGCGTCACGTTTCTCGACTACGGCCTCGTCAAGCGGTGGTCGGCCGGCGAGTGGGAACTGCTCAAGCCGACGATGGACGCGATCATCGTCGCCCGCGACCCCGAGTTGCTCGTGCGGGAGATGGAGCGCTCGAACTTCCTCCGCCCCGGCCACGGGCTCGATCCCGGCCTCGTGTACGACTACGTGTCCAGCCCGTATGTCCCATACCTCAGCGACGAGTTCACGTTCACCCGCGAGTGGATGCGCGACACCCTCGGGACGATCTTCGACATCCAGGGCCCGCACGCACCGGTGATCGAGCAGCTGAACCTGCCCCCGAGTTTCGTCATCCTCGACCGGGTGGTCTGGGGCGTCAGCGCGATCCTCGGCAAGCTGGAGGCGCGTGCGCCGTGGCGGTCGATGCTGCTCGAGTACACCGCCGACGGCCCGCCGGCCACCGACCTCGGGGCAGCCGAGGCGAGCTGGGCGACCGGCCGCCCCGTCGGCTGACGCGTCTGACACTTGCTCGCGCGGCGGGCGTCGGTACTGTCGTGCCCCATGGGCGACGCAGTGACAACGACATCGGAACGGACGACGGCCCGCGCGCCGTTTGCGCCGTGGGACCGGCGCGACCTGCCCGGGATGTTCGACGTCGCCGAGACGGCCCGCCGCGTCGGCAACTACAAGTGGGCCGAGATGAAGCTGTTCGAGGCACTCGGCGGCTGGATCGCCACCGTGCCCGAACTCGACGTCAAGATGCGCCTCGGCACGCACTGCTACCACCACGCGTGGCATGCCGAGCTGTGGCACAAACGGCTCCCCGAGCTGCGCGAGATGAAGCCGGAACGGCTGACGCAGCCGGCGAACGACGCGATGGTCCGCTTCATCGACGCGATGACCGAACCCGAGGCGCCCGAGCTGACGATCGAAAAGCTCGTCGGCGTGTACCGGGTGCTGATCCCGCACTTCATCGCGGCATACACGTACCACCGCAACAACACGAGCGAGATCACCGACGCGCCGACGATCCGGTCGCTGACGTTCATCCTCCAGGACGAATTCGACGACTGGCGCGACGGCGAGATGATGCTGCAGTCGCTGATCACGTCCGAGTCCGACGTGCAGCGGGCCGCCGCCCACCAGGCCAAGCTGGAGGCGATCATGGTCGAGGCCGGGGGCATCGCTGGCCCAGGCAGCATCGGCCCGAGTACCGTGAACAGCGGCAACGAGCCGACGTCGACATCCACGATCGAAGGAGACGCCTGATGCGTCAGTTCTTCCCGGTAGAAGACCTCGCCCGCGACGAGCGGTTCGTGCAGACGAACATGGCCGAGCGGCTGGCCGACGCTCGCGTACCCGGTGGCGGCTCGGAGAGGAAGTCGTCGTCGCGGTCGTCGACGAACCGCCTCACACCCGACCGCCATGACGCGTCCGACCGCGCCCGCGGCCTGATGCACGGGATCATGGTCGGCGAGATCCAGGCCCTCGAAGGCGCCGGCCGCACGGCGCACGACTTCGATGCCGGCGACGGCTCCGGTGACACGATCCCGTTCGCGCTGAAGCTCGACATGGCCCGCCAGGCATGGGACGAGGCCCGCCACGTCGAGATCAGTGCGAAGTTGTCATCGTGGATGGGCACCGAGATCGGCGAGTTCCAGGAGAACACGGTGCTGTTCGAGGCCGCCTGCTCCAACGACCCGGGCCTGCGCCTCGCCGGCGTGAACCGGGCGCTCGAGGGTCTGGCGATCGACGTGTTCACACAGATGAAGGAGTTCGGTCAACTCGCCGACGATCCGTTCCTCGAGTTCTGCGAGGACTGGATGCTCGCCGACGAGGTGACCCACGTGAAGATGGGCTCCGACTGGCTGCGCCGGGTCACCGAGAACGATCCCGATCGCCGGGCGAAGGCGCTCGAGTTCCAGCAGGTCGTCGACAAACTGTTCAGCTTCGGCGGTGCACGCAGCGACAGCGACGAGAGCTCGTTCAAGCTCGCCCGTCGTTTCCGCGAGCTGGCCGGCTTCACCGACGACGAGGTCGAGACCATCGCCGAGATGGACCTGACGGCGCTCGAGGAGCGCAAGGCCGCGGTCCGCAAGATGCAGCAGGCCGCCTCGAACAGCACCGTGTTCTCCTGGAACTGGCCGATCTCGGTGCCCATCCAGTCGGAGAGCTTCGCACTGATCTCGACGTGGCGTGCTTCGTCCCATGCCTGGCGAGCCATGTCGAGCTTGAGTTCGAAGGGGATCGTCC
>JABDKP010000186.1 GCA_013002175.1 Ilumatobacter sp. | reverse complement strand
CTCGTACCCCTCGTGCGACCACCGCGTATGGTCGTCGTTGGCGGGGTGATAGCCGTCGTCGTTGACGTAGGCGATCGTCATCCGAGGCTCCTCTCCAGGGTCGCAGCCGTCCGGAACATCACATCGTCGTGCAGCGCCGGTGCGATCACCTGTACGCCGACGGGCAGTCCGTGTTCGCCGGTGCCGTACGGCACGCTCATCGCCGGGTCGCCGGTGAGGTTCGACGGGATCGTGTACGTGTCGCAGAGGTACATCGCGAGCGGGTCTGATGCCTTGTCGCCGATCTCGAACGCGACGCTGGGCGACGACGGCAGCACGAGCACGTCGGCCTGCTCGTACGCCGCCGCGAAGTCGTTGGCGATCAGCCGGCGGACCTTCTGAGCACGGCCGTAGTAGGCGTCGTAGTAGCCGGCGGACAGCGCATACGTGCCGAGCATGATCCGGCGCTTGACCTCGTCGCCGAAGCCCTCGGTGCGGGTGGCCATGTACATCGCGTTCGTGTCGGGGGCGTCGACCCGCATCCCGAAGCGGACGCCGTCGAAGCGGGCGAGGTTGCTCGACGCTTCCGCCGGCGCGATCAGGTAGTAGGCGGTGAGCCCGTACGTGAACGCCGGCACCTCGACATCGACGATCTCGGCGCCGGCCGCGCGCAGCGCATCGAAGGCCACCTCGACGCGCTCTTCGACGTCGGGGCTCGCACCGGTCGGCAGGTCGGTGATGCGGCCGACGCGCAAGCCGGCGACGCCCATGTCGAGCTGGCGGGTGAGCTGCAGCGGGCCCTGCTGGATCGATGTCGAGTCGCCGGGGTCGTGACCGGAGATCGCTTCGAGCGCGAGCGCGGCGTCCGCGACCGTGTGGGCGAACGGCCCGATCTGGTCGAGGCTCGACCCGAACGCGATCAGGCCGAGGCGGCTGACCGCGCCGTACGTGGGCTTGACGCCGACGACGCCACACAGCGCCGCGGGCTGGCGGATCGAGCCGCCGGTGTCCGACCCGAAGCCGAGCGACGCGAACTTCGCCGCGACGGCGGCCGACGAGCCGCCGGACGACCCTCCCGGGACGCGACTGGTGTCGAGCGGGTTCCGCGTCGGGCCGAACGCCGAGTTCTCGGTGCTCGACCCCATCGCGAATTCGTCGAGGTTCGTCTTGCCGACGACGATCGCGCCGGCCTCGACGAGACGGGTCACGACCGTCGCGTCGTACGGCGGCCGCCAGTCGCCCAAGATCTTCGACGAGCACGTCGTGGGGATGCCGCGGGTGCACATGTTGTCCTTCAACGCGACCGGCACGCCGGCGAGCAGGCCGGGATCGCGCCCGACCGACACCGCGTCGTCGATCTCTGCCGCCCGGGCCCGTGCCTCGTCGGCGAGCACGAGGTTGAACGCGTGGACCTCCGGCTCGCGTTCGGCGATCGCGGCGAGGTGCTGCTCGACGACGTCAGTGGCCTTGACGATGTTGTTGCGGACGTTCCAGGCGATGTCGACCGCGGTCGTCGGGATCTCCATCACTCGTCCAGCCCGATGATCGGCGGGACACGGAAACGGCCGTCCTCGGCACTCGGTGCGGCCGCCAACACCTCGTCGCGGTCGAGGGTGTCGGCCTCGATGTCCTCGCGCATCACGTTTGCGAGCGGCGTCGGCTGCATCATCGGCTCCAGCCCGTCCAGGTCGAGGGCGTCGATGTCGGCGAAGTGGTCGAGCATCTTGCCGAGCTGTTCGGTGGCGGCGGCGAGTTCGTCGTCGGTCAGCGTGAGCCGGGCGAGCTTGGCGACTTTGGCCACCGCATCCGGCCCGATGCTCGACGAGGCAACGGGTTCTGACACCGGGCCGAGGCTACCGCTGCGACCTGAGCTGCACCCTGCCGATTCTCGGTGCGATCGCTCGGCCGCCGAAAACCCGCACAGGCGACGAACCTCCTGGCACCCTGGTCTCCGTCCATGATCGGGTGCCGGGCCCTGACGAGAACGTTCGGTGAGGGCGAGGCATCGATGACGGCTCTCGACCAGCTCGACTTCGACGTCGAACGGGGCGAGACCCACTGTCTGCTCGGCCCCAACGGGGCGGGCACGACCACGCTCGTGCGCATCCGCTCGACGATCCTGCTGCCGACTTCGGGCGTCGCCCGGGTCGCCGGACACGACGTGGTCGACGAGGCCGACGATGTGCGGCGCGCGGCTCGGATGGCTGGGCGTTGCGTGCCTCGCGATCCGCACCCAGTTCGAGCGCTCGCGCCGCACGGGGACGTTCGTCTGACGCCGGTCGCCGGACGCGGTGATCGGGTCAGAAGCTGGTCGAGCAGTGCGGCAGGCGGTCGGCGGCGAAGAAGGCATCGGCCCGCCGCAGCACGTCGGCGTCTGCCACGACCCGCCCGGCCCGCGCAAGGGTCGACGGGCGGACCCCGCCGAGGTACATCGCGCCGAGCGAGGCGCGATCGGTCGACAGGTCGGGTCGGCGCCGGGCGCGTCGAACGTCGGCACCCTCGGGCGACCCGGCGACCTGCCACCGCTCGATCTTGTCGCCGACATCGACACCGACGACCAGCTCGTCGATCGTCGCATACGTGCGCGCCGCCAACGACCGGCGGACGTCACGCAGGTGCACCCAGAGCATGTCGTTGAGGTCGGTGGTGCGCACCGCTCGCGGGTCGGTGAGGAGGTACGGCAGCTCGTCGTCGAGCGCCAGTTGCCGGTGGCTCGTGATCGTTCCGACGAGGTCGGCCGACAGCACGGTGTTCCACAGCGCGCGGTACGCCTCCGGTGTGTTCGCGACGACGTCGAGCACGCGCATCTCGTGCGCAGGGTGGCCGCCGTTCCACTTCGGGGTCAGCTTCCAGACCGCGAAACCATCCTCGTGGATCGCCACGCTCGCGCCGGGACCGTTCAGGACGACCGCGCTGGTGAAGGAGGCCGGCGTCCGGTCGATCTCGCCGACCCGGCCACGCCGATAACGGTCGAACAACTCGAAGAGGCGTGGGTCGTCGCCCGTCGTCATCGCCACGGTGCCGGGCGGCGGCTGGAACTCCGGGCGCAGCTGGACGCGCCGACGCTCCATCTCGACGAGCCGGCAGTGGGTTGCGACGCCGTACCCGAACCGCTCGTAGATGCCGCCTTCGCTCGCAGTGAGGATCGCGATCGGTTCGCCGCGGGCGTCGACATCGGCATGCACATCGTCCATCAACGTGCGGAGCACGCCCTGGCGGCGATGCGTCGGGGCGACCGCCACCCACGTCACGCCACCGGCCCCGACGGTCGCCCCGCCGGGCACGGTCAGCTCCTGCGAGAAGAGCCCGGCGACCCCGACCAGCGCGTCACCGTCGTGGGCGAGGTGGAACCGGTCGAGTTCGAGCAGCGGGCGGATCGCGATGCGTTGTTCCTCGGTCCAGACGTCGCCGAACAGCTGCCCGTCGAAGCGCACGACCGCGTCGAAGTCGTCCTCGGTCGCGACGCGGGTGCTGATCGATGCCATGCAGCACATTCTCGCCGATCCCGGAGCCGCGATCGACCGGGTTCCCCCGGCAACGCGTGAGGAGATTGCGCACCTGGAGCGCAACAACCTCACGCGGTCGAGATTCGATACGGTCGCGTCGTGGCTGCGGCGCGTAACCCGGACGTCCCCGCCGTCGTGCGCAGCAAGGCCGCGGCCGCCGGCGCGGAGCGCTGGCTCGCCGATCTGCCGCAGCTGATCGCCGAGTTGGAAGAGAGATGGTCGCTGTCGGTCGGCCGGGCCTATCCCGACCCGACGGAGGCGTTCGTCGCCGAAGCGGTGCGGGCTGACGGCCGACACGCGGTGGTGAAGCTGATCGTGCCGCGCGACGGCGACGCGGCCGCCCACGAGATCAGCGTGCTCGAAGCGGCCCGGGGCGACGGCTGCGTCGAGCTGCTCGACAGCGACGTCGAGCGGGGTGCGCTCCTGCTGGAACGGTTGGGGCCGTCGATGCATACCCTGCAGCTGCCGCTCGCCGAACGGCTCGGTCACCTGTGCGCAGCGGCGTTGAAGATGTGGCGGCCGGTCGGTGATCTCGTCGTGCCGACCGGCGCGGAGAAGGGTCGGTGGTTGATCGACTTCATCACGTTGCGGTGGGACGAACTCGACCGCCCGTGCGGCGAGGCGGCCGTCGCGCACGCGGTCACATGCGCCGAGCGCCGGATCGCCGCTCACGACGACGGGCGAGCCGTCCTCGTCCACGGCGACATCCATGAATGGAACGCCCTGCAGTCTCCGGTCGGCTTCAAGCTGATCGACCCGGACGGACTGCGGGCCGAGCCGGAGTACGACCTCGGCATCATGATGCGCGAGGACCCCATCGAGCTCCGCACCGGCGACCCGCACGAGCGGTCGCGGTGGCTCGCCGCCCGGACCGGGCTCGACGAGGTGGCGATCTGGGAGTGGGGTGTGGTCGAGCGGGTCTCCACCGGCCTGCTCGCGACCCAGGTCGGCCTGCAACCGGTCGGTCGCGAGATGCTCCGGACGGCCGACATCCTCGCCAACGCGTGAGGAAATTGCGCACCTCGTGCGCAACAACCTCACGCGTTCGGAGAAGCGGCAGCGGGGCGGGACTGGGTCAGCCGAGGCGGGTGAGCTCGAACAGCACCGCGGACTCGGGGTGGAGCGTCGGCGGTTGCACCCCGTGCGCCGCGAGCTGCCGGCCCGTCAGGTCGACCCCATCGTGCAGCCAGGCCGGCTGGACGCGTGCCGCACCCCACGTCTCGAACGGAATGGCCAGGTGGACGACCCGGTATCGGGCGTCCGGGTCGAGGCCCGGGAGGCGCAGCGGCGGCGGTGTCTGGCTCGGAGCGGACGTGAGTTGTGCGAACGAAACGATTCCCTTCGAGCGGTCCGGCGCATACACCCCGTGGGCGTTGTACGCCGGATCGGTGTCGAAGCGGACGACGTCGCCCGAATGCAGCAGTTCACGGTGCTCTTTGTGCATCGCGATCACCGCGCGGAGGGCGATCCGCTCCTCGTCGGTGAGCTTCGTGACGTTCCACTCCACACCGAGGTGGCCGAACAGCGCCGTCGCGGCGCGGAACGACAGCGTCTGCGTCCGCCCCGTCGTGTGCGACCTCGTCGGGCCGATGTGCGCGCCCATCAGCTCCGGCGGGATCAGCATCGACGCGCCGCGCTGGATCGTCTGCCGTTCGAGCGCGTCATTGCAGTCGCTCGTCCACACCCGCTCGGTACGCCACAGGATCTCGTGGTCGATGCGACCGCCGCCGCTGGCACACGACTCGATCTCGACGTCGGGATGCCGGTCGCGCAGCTCGTCGAGCAGCCGGTAGAGCGCCAGCGTCTGGCCGTGGGTGCCCGCGGCCCCGGCCTGGTTCGAGCCGTGGATGTGGTCGCGGTTCATGTCCCACTTGACGTAGCTGATGTCGTGGTCGCGCAGCAGTGCGTCGAGGTGGCCGAGGATGAACTCGAACGCCTCCGGATTGCCGAGGTCGAGCACGAGTTGCTGGCGGCCGAGCACCGGCTCGTAACCCTGCGTGATCAGCGCCCAGTCCGGGTGGGCGCGGAACACGTCGCTGTCGGGGTTGACCATCTCCGGTTCGACCCAGATGCCGAACTCCATCCCGAGGCTCGTGACGTGGGAGATCAGCGGCTTCAGCCCATCGGGGTAGACGTTGTCCGAGACCCACCAGTCGCCGAGGCCCTTCGTGTCGTCCCGGCGCGATCCGAACCATCCGTCGTCGAGGACGAACCGCTCGATGCCGAGGTCGGCTGCCGCATCCGCAAGCGCCTTCAGCTTGTCGGTGTCGTGGTCGAAGTAGACCGCCTCCCAGGTGTTGAGCAGGACCGGCCGGAGTGTGGCGGGATGCGTCGGGCGGGCCCGCAACGAGCGATGGAAACCCTGCGTGGCGTCCGTGAGGCCGGTCGACGAATGGACGGCGACGAGCTCGGGTGTCGTGTACGACTCGCCGGGATCGAGCACGACCTCGCCGGGGTGGAGCAGCTCACCGCCCTGGAGGTAGCGGCGGCCGTCGGGCAGCCGCTCGGCGAACATCGTGTGGTTGCCACTCCAGGCCACGTGCGCGCCCCACACCTCCCCCTGCCACTCGTCGAACCCGCGGTGGCCGCCGAAGAGCAGCGACGGGTACTCGTGCGACGTCCGGCCGCGGCGATTTTCGATCAGGATCGATCCGGACGACCACTCGCGCCGCACGGACTGGAACTCCCGCGACCAGCGACCTTGGAAACTGAGCAGCTCGCCCGCCTGTTCGGCCAGGGGCAGGGTGATCGTCAGCCCGTCCAGCGAGTAGCGCCGATCAGCGGTGTTCTCGACAGTCGCACGGACGCGCAGCACGTCGTCCAGGACGATCGTGACGCGCAGTGCCAGACCGGCTGTCTCGTCGACCGAGTCGACGGTGAGCGTGCCGTCGGACAGGTGGTGATCCACCGGGACGAATCGCGGCGCCCAGGCCCGACCTTGGGCCCGCCGCCCGGTCAGTCCGGGCCGGCCGGTGAAGCCCGAGCCGTACTCGGGCACGACCGGGATCGGTGCGATCGTGTCGACGCCGCCCGGCACGACCGGCCGGCTGAGGGCAGACATCAGCGTCGACAACTCCGCGCCGGCGCCGAGCGGAGCGCCCCAGTGCACGATCGTCGGCGCCCCCGTCGCGACGTCGATGACCACCTCGGTTCCGCCGTCCCCCAACCGCACCAACTCACTCATCGGTCACTCACCATCCGCCGAGCATGCCACTCCCCCGGCGATGACGATCGCCCCGCCCCGACGGGGTCATCGTCATCGCAGTGCGGAACGCCGCATGCTCACCCCTTGTTCGCGCCGAGGGTGAGACCGCCGATGAACTGCTTCTGCAGCGCGAGGTACACGATCAGCGTCGGCAATGCGATCATGATCGATGCCGCGGCGATCAGGTTGAAGTCGGTCGCGTACGCACCGTTGAGCACGCTGATCGACGACGTGATCGGCCGCTCGGCGCCGCGGTTGATCAGCACCGAACCCCAGAAGAAGTCGTTGTACAGCCAGGTGAACTCCAACGTGGCGAGCGCGGCGAGCGCCGGCCGCGTCAGCGGCAACACCACCTGGAAGTACTGGCGGGCCACACCCGCACCGTCGACCGCGGCGGCCTCGCCGAGCTCTTTCGGGATCGTCTTCATGTAGTTGGCGAGCACGAACGTGCAGAACCCGATCTGGAACGCGATGTGCACCAGGATCACCGACGCCTTCGTCCCGGCGAGGCTGCCGGAATCGACCGCGGACAGGAAGTCGGGCCACGGCACCCGGCTGAAGAACTGCACCAGCGGCTGGAACATCACCTGCTGTGGCATCAGGTTGCCGGCGGTGAACAGCACGAGGAACAAGATGTTGAACTTCCAGCTGAATCGGGTGCACGCGAACGCGACCATCGACGACAGGAACAAGGTGATGAACAGCGCCGGGATGACGATGATCGCCGTGTTGAGGAACGTCGAGCTCATCTCGCCGACGCGGAACGCCGTGCGATAGTTCTCCAATGTCAAGGTCTCGGGCGGAGCGAACGCGCCGTTCACCTGGGTGTCGGTGGCGTAGTTGCGGAACGAGTTGTAGACCGCGGTCCCGACCGGCACCAGCCAGATCAGCGCCATCGTGATCAGGAAGCCCTGCAGCACGACCCTGGGCAACGTCAGCTTCTGCTTGTTGCGCTTCGCGACTTCGTTCTGGATGTCGTGGAACTCGTCGTCGCTCAGCGGTGACACCGCAATCGGGGCGTCGTTGACCGAGGTCATGCCTTCTCCCCTTCCCGATAGTGGTTCGTGACGTACCAGATGATGAACGCAAGACACAGCAGCAGCAACACGACGCCATACGCCGAGCCGATGCCGACGCGCCCACCCCCCTCACCGACGAGGGCGTTGGTCACGATTGTGCCCATCACTTCCGTGCCGCGCTGTTCGTTGAGGGCGGCGACGATGTCGTAGGCCCGGAGCGCCTCGATCACGGTGATCACCGCGACGACGACGTTGATCGGCTTCAGCGATGGGAACACGACGTTGCGGAACGTCTGCACCTCGTTCGCACCGTCGATCGCACTCGCTTCGCGCAGGCCCGGATCGACCGCCTTGAGGCCGGCCAGGTACAGCACCATCACATAGCCGATGTGCCGCCACGCCATCGCCAGCAGCAGCGCCGCGAAGTTGCGCGACAACCCGAGCGGGAAGTCGAGGAACGGCAGGTCGAACTGGAACACCTTCGTGCTGTCGCCGACGAAGTCGATCCGGCCGCCGGGCCAGAGCGTGTTCAGCAGCCCGGAGTCGCGCGAGAACATCGTGCTCTTCCAGATGAAGCCGACGACCGCGAGGGACAGCACGACCGGGAAGTAGTAGATGCTCTGGTAGATCGCACTGCCGCGGATGTTCTTGTCCAGCAGATAGGCGAACAGCATCCCGACCGCCGAACAGACGAACAGGAACGCGACCAGCATGAAGTTGTTGAACATCGCCGGGAACAGGTTGGTGTCGAAGATCGTGAAGATCACCCAGTAGTTGCGGAAACCGACGGGCTGGGCCTCGCCGATCGGCAACAGGTTGTCCCATTCCATGAACGACAGGACCACGGTCGCGAGCGCCGGGATCCAGACGAGCAGGATGTGGATGGTGGCCGGGATCCCGACCATCAGCGACAGCCAGATCTTGTCCGACTTGGTCAGTGCCGTGGAACGACGACGGCGCCCCTTCCGGGGCGCCGCCATCAGTTCAGACTCGGCTCGGAGTGATGCCGACATCTCGAGACCTCACTCGAAAGTGAAGGTGGCCTTCTGCTCTTCGACGGTGGCGAGCAGCCCGTCGATCGAGCCAGGATCGGACAGGAAGTCGGCAATCGCCTTGCCGACGACCTCGGACGCGAACGCCGGATCGGTGTCGCGGTCGAGGAACTGCGAGATGAACTTCGCCGAACCGACGAGGTCGGACGCCTTCTGCTGCAGCGCGTTGTAGCTGGCGGTGTCGGCACCATTGGCCGCCGCGACCACCGACGGATCGACCGCGATGTAGGCGTTGATCGCATCGGCACTGCCGAGACCACGAAGCAACGCCTTGGCACCGTCCTCGTTGGCCGGCGACGCGGCCATCATGAAGCCGTCGATCGGCGCTTCGATCGCATCCTGACCGTAGGCCGGGTCGATCTCGGGGAACGGGAAGAAGTCGATGTCGTCGATGATGTCCTGCTGCGTCTCGGCGTCGAAGTTCGAGGTGAGGAAGTTGCCGATCAGGTACATCCCGGTTTCCTTGGCGCCGAGCGAGTTCGCCGCGGCCTGCCACTCACGACCGTTGGCATCCGGCTGGTAGAACGGCAGCAGGTCCATCCAGTTGGTGAAGACCTGCTTGACGCGGTCGTCGGTCCAGCTCTCGCTGCCGCCCATCAGCGACACGTGGAAGTCGTAACCGTTGGTGCGCATGTTGATCATGTCGAACATGCCCATCTGCGGCCAGCCGCCGTCGTTGGCCGCCGAGATCGGCGTGATGCCGTCGGCTTCCATCTGCTCGCAGAGCGCGATGAAGCCGGCCCAGTCGGTGGGGATCTCGTAGCCCTTCTCCTCGAAGAGGCTCTTGCGGTAGTGCACGCCCCATGCGTAGAAGTAGAACGGCACGAAGTACTGCTTGCCGTCGCGCCCGGTGGACGCGTTCTTGAAGCCCTCGCTCTGGTCGAGGTCGGCCCACACGTCGCTGATGTCGCCGACGACGCCCTTGGCGGCGAAGGCCCGCATGCGGTAGCCGGCGAACCAGGCGAGCACGTCGTCGGGCTGCTGGACGTAGGTGTTGAAGTTCTCCTGGTAGGAGTTGTGGTCGATCGTGTTGATCTCGGTCGCGACGCCCGTGGCCTCGATGGCGGCGGCCATGCCGGCCCTCGGCTTCTCGTCGGAGTAGTTCGACCCGAACGTCGTGGAACCGACGTCACCCGAGGGTTCGGTGGCCGGCGGGTCGTCGCCGGCTGCGTCGGTGGCCGGGCTGGAGGCGCCACCGTCGTCGTCGGAACCGCATGCTGCCAGGACGGCGGCGGCTCCGGTGGCGCCGGCGGCGCCGGCGATGAAGCGGCGGCGGCCGAACAGCGAGATGCCGAACTCGGACGGACTCGGGGAGCCCGGGGTCTGTGCAGTCATGTGTGTTCCCCCTCAGGAAGTGGTGAGCACCGGCGGGCGCCACGTGCACCAGCTGATGATTCTGTCACGCACGAATGTGCCACGGATCGCGAGCCCCGTCAAGGCAAATGTGCGAAATTCTCACGGAGCCGAACATCAGCCCGTCCAGATCCGGCAAATGTGCCGACCGAAGACGCTCCTTTTCGACGCTTTCTGTTCGAACTTGTTGAATTCCGGTTGACGGCGGTCGGGTCCGTGGTGCATGCTCGGGGACGTGAGTTCCGGGGGAGGCCGATCGCTGGCCCAACAGCGTCACGAGCGAATCATGCACGAGATGCGCACCCGTGGCGCGGCCCGGGTCACCGAGTTGGCCCAGCTCCTCGGCGTCAGCGAGATGACCGTGCGCCGTGATCTCGACACCTTGCACGACGGCGGCCAACTGCTCAAGGTGCACGGCGGTGCCACCGTCGTCGCCGACCGCCCCGGCGACGAGCCGCGGTTCGACGAGAAGTCGGTTCGCAACACCGACGAGAAGCTGGCGATCGCCAACGCCGCCGCCTCCACCGTCGAGCCAGGGGGCACGATCGGGCTCACCGCCGGCACCACGACGTGGCGCCTGGCCGCCGAGCTCAGCTCGGTGGCGGACCTCACCGTCGTGACCAACAGCATGCGCGTCGCGGACGTGTTCAACGCCAACCCCCGGTCCGACCGCCAACTGATCCTGTCCGGCGGCGTGCGGACCCCCAGCGACGCACTCGTCGGTCCGATCGCGATCGCCGCACTCGCCTCGATGCACGTCGACGTGTTGTTCCTCGGCGTGCACGGCATGAGCGAACGCGCGGGGTTCACCACACCGAACATGCTCGAGGCCGACACGAACCGGGCGTTCATCGCGTCCGCCGTGCGCAAGGTCGTCGTGGCCGACCACACGAAGTGGAACGTCACCGGGCTCAGTTCCTTCGCAGCGCTCGCCGATGCCGACCAACTGATCACCGACCGCGGCATCGACGCCAACGCCCACCAGATCCTCGCCACCGAAATCGGTGAGGTCGTCGTCGTCGACCCCGGCCGGCACGACGACACCCAACCCGACCGGGCCGATCACCCGGCCCCGCAGACCCCGGTAAGGAGTGCCTGATGGCAACCGTCACATTCGACCGCGCGACCCGCATCTACGAAGGCCTCGACCGGCCCGCCGTGAACGCTCTCGACCTCGAGATCGAGGACGGCGAGTTCCTCGTGCTCGTCGGCCCGTCCGGCTGCGGCAAGTCGACGACGCTGCGGATGCTGGCCGGCCTCGAGCCGATCGACGCCGGCGACGTGTTCATCGGCGAACGCAACGTCACGATGGTCCCGCCGAAGGACCGTGACATCGCGATGGTCTTCCAGTCGTACGCGTTGTATCCCCACATGACCGTCGGCGAGAACATCGGCTTCCACCTGAAGATCAAGAAGGTCGACAAGGCCGAGCGGGAGGCCCGCATCGTCGAGGCCGCCAAGATCCTCGACCTCGAGGAGTTCCTCCACCGCAAGCCGGCGAAGCTGTCGGGCGGTCAGCGTCAGCGCGTCGCGATGGGCCGCGCGATCGTGCGCCAGCCTCAGGTGTTCCTGATGGACGAGCCGCTGTCGAACCTCGACGCCAAGCTCCGCGTCCAGACCCGGACCCAGATCGCGTCGCTCCAGCGGCGACTCGGCGTGACGACGACCTACGTCACCCACGACCAGGTCGAGGCGATGACGATGGGCGACCGCGTCGCGGTGCTGAAGGACGGCATCCTCCAACAGTGCGCGTCGCCGCGCGATCTGTTCACCCACCCGGTCAACGAGTTCGTCGCCGGCTTCATCGGCTCACCGGCGATGAATCTCTTCCACGCCCACGTCACCGAAGCCGGCGCCACTGCCGGCAACCTGACCGTCCCGCTGAAGCCCGAGCAACGCAGTGCGGTCACGTCCGACAAGGTCTCCGTCGGCGTGCGGCCGGGCGACATGATCGTCGCCAACGAGGGCGGCCTGAAGGCGACGGTCAACGTCGTCGAAGAACTCGGCTCGGAAGCGTTCCTCTACTGCACCGCCGAAGGCACCGACAAAGAACTCGTCGCCCGCGTCGACGGCCTCAGCGGCATGCATGCCGGCGACGTCGTCACGCTCACCCCGGCCCCGACCGGGCTGCACCTGTTCGACACCGCCACCGGCGCCCGCCTCCCCGACTGATCGTCGACGTTGTGCCAGGCACAACGTTGACGCGTGTCACGACTCGGGATCGAGATCGTCGGCGGCGACACGTTCGTCCGTCGCGGCGAGGTCGTCGTCTCCGAGTTCGTCGAACTCGTCGAGGTCGGTGACGTCGTCCCGGTCGTCGAGCGCGAAGGGGTCGTGCTCCTCGACGACCGGGTGCCGGCGCATCCACGCCAGCGCCGCTCCGCCGCCGATGACGGCGGCGAGCGCCACCCACTGGTTCCAGCGCAGCCCGGCGAGCTCGTCGGCGCGGTCGATGCGCAACCCCTCGATCCAGAACCGGCCGATGCCGTAGCCCATCACGAACATCGCCATCAGCTGGCCGAGCGCCGGGCGGAACCGCTTGTCGATCCACAGCAGCACGCCACACAGGGCGAGGCTCCACAGCGACTCGTAGAGGAACGTGGGGTGGAACGTCGTGCCACTGGCGTAGCCCTCGACGAGATGTGCGTCGTCGATCTCCAGTGCCCATGGCAGGTCGGTCGCCCGACCGTAGAGCTCCTGGTTGAAGTAGTTGCCCCAGCGGCCGATCGCCTGCGCCAGCGGGATCGCCGGCGCCGCACAGGTCGCCGTCATCGCCAAGCTGATGCCCTTCCGGCGCCCGAGGTACATCCCGACCGGGATGCCGGCGAGCAGCCCGCCGGGGATACCGAGGCCGCCCTCCCAGAGCTTGGGAATCGCGGCGAGATCGTTCTCGAAACGGTCCCAGTCGGTGGCGACGTGGTACAGCCGCGATCCGATCACGCCCGCGAGCACGGCCCAGATCCCGATCGCACTGGCGTCGTCGGACGTCCCTGCACCGCGCTCTTCCAGACGTCGACCGAACATCCACACCGCCGCGACGACGCCGGACGCGATCGCGAGGCCGTAGATGTTGAGGCTCAGCGGGCCGATGTCGATCGAGTTGAACGACGGCGACGGGATGCTGGCGACCACGCCCACGATCATGCTCCCGTCACGCGCTCGACGAACGCGATCGCCCCCGCGCTGATCGTGTCCCGGTCGTAGTCCTGGGTGGCGACGTGGTAGCTCCGATCGAGCCACACGTGCTCGACCGCACCGCCGGCCGTGGCGGCGAGGTGTTCGCTCGACGCGGGGTCGACGACGTGGTCCTGCCGTGAGGTGTACAGCAGGATCGGCATCGCCAGTTCGCCGAAGCGGTCGGTGATCGGCGCCAACCCGTCGTTCAGGAACGACAGCAGCGGGCGCAGCGGCGTGCCGGGATACGCGATCTCGACGGCACTGGGATCGGCGATGTCCGAGCCGATGCCCGGCATCACGTCGACACCGTCGGCGAGCATCTCCGCGATCATGTCGAGCACCTCAGAGGGCTGGGTCTGGGTCGCGGGATTGACGCACACCAGCCCCCGGACATCGGGATGCTCCAGGCCGGTCCAGAGCGTCAGCGAGCCGCCCATGCTGAGGCCCATCACGACGATCTGGTCGACGCGGGCAGCGAGTCGGGCATACGCAGCCTCCACTTCGCCGGACCAGTCGGCCCACCCCGTGTCGAGCATCTCCTCGATCGCCGTGCCGTGGCCGGGTAAGCGCGGCGACTCGACGTGAAAGCCCGCGTCCACGCACGCTTGGGCCTGGTTGCGCACCGACGACGGGTTACCGGTGAACCCGTGCAGCATCAACACCCCCGCGTGACGGGCTCCGACGTGCGACGTCGGTTCGGCGCCCGGCATCACAGGGGCAGGCTGGGGTGGGGCAGTCATCTCCGCCTGTTCTAGCGCCACGGCAGCCCGACTCGGCGCCAGGTCCGACTTCTGCCAGCCTGGAGCGTGTGAACATTTCGGACGCCGATCGCCGGTTGCGGCAGTCGCGACGCGGCTCGCGGCCGGACGAGGCGACCGACCCGTGGGCACCGGGAGGCGCGATGTCGGCCGGCCGACCCGGCCCGGCCGAGCCCGCCACCGGGCAGCCGCCCGCCGAACCTCCAGCAGGTCGGCGACGCCCACGCCGCAGGCGTCGCGTGCCGGTCGCCATCGGGGTCGGGGTCGCGCTCGATGTTGCGATCGGGAAGGCCGGTCCCTCCCTGTGT
>JABDKP010000124.1 GCA_013002175.1 Ilumatobacter sp. | reverse complement strand
GCGGACCTCGACCGTCACCGAATCCGGGCCGTCGAGGCCGGCTGCGGAGAACGTCGGCATCGAGCCGATGGCATCGTCGAAGATCGAATCGCCGTCGAAGTCCCACTCGTACATCAGGCCGGCCGCGGGCTCGTCAAGATCGCTGGAACCCGTTGCGTCGAGCATCACCGAGCCGCCCTCGTCCACGTTGTACGGCCCGTTCGCATCGGCGGTTGGTGGCGTGTTCGCACTCGCGCACGAGCCGGAGCTGATCAGGATCGTCGTGCCGCGGTACTCCTCCTCTACGGGCATCGTCCAACTCGCGGCGCCGCTGGAACCACCGCCGGCGAACTGCGCGTCCGACCCGGCGATCGCGAGGCCGGTCTCGTCGTTGACGTCGCCGGGTCCGGTCGATGTCGAGGCCAGGTTGAACCGCTCCGTCGGCGGCGGTGACTGCAGCGGTGTGTCGGCGTCGTTGATGTCCGACGCCGCGACCCACAGCACGGTCGTGTCGGCTGCGACGCCGATCGCCGGTGCGGTGATCGTGGTCGACGCACCGTTCTGTGACTCGAAGCCGCAGATCGGTGCGGTGGTGTCGGCGCCCGAGTACCGCAGGATCGCGCCGGCGGCCTGACGGTTGACGCTGGCACCCCACGTGAACGTGACCGCACCCTCGGATGCTGTCGTCGCGATCTTGTACCACGCGGTGAGCTGACAGCGGATCCCGATGCCATCGCCGCTCGCACAGTTGCCCTGGTTGAAGCCGCCATGGATCTTGGTCCACCCAGTCGGCGTGGCGGTGCTCGGGTTGACGCTGACGCCGAGGACGGCGATCAGCAGGTCGCCGGTGCTGCCCGACGGGACGTTGACCGACAGCGACGTCAGCTCGGAGACCGTGTTGGCCGTCTCGACGCCGACGAATGACGGTGACGCCGCGAGTGCGACCGGAGCCGGAGCTGCGACCAGCGCAGTTGCGGCGAGTACGAACGTGACCAGGATCTTGCGCATCAGGCCCCTCCCGAGAGTCTGGTTATCTCCCTTTCGCCGCAGCGTAACCCATCCGGAGCCCTGCCCGAGTCAAAGTTGTGCCTGGCACAACTTTGACGCAACGGGCGCATCGGTGGGGCCGTTTGTCACCGGCGCCGATCGGGAACAATTCGCTCATGCCCAACGTCGAACTGAACATGACACGTTTGAATCCCCCCACCCCCAGAACCACGCGTCGTCGTTCCTCGCTCGCCGTCCTTGCGGTTGCTGCCCTGGCACTGACAGCGTGCGGCGACGACACCACCGACCCGGGCCCCGGCACGCTGCCACCGGCCACCGATGTGCCGACCACCGACGGGCAAGGCGGTTACGACCACCCGGTCGGCGCCGACGACGTCGTGTTCGAGTACTCCGAGGTCGGCGGGTTCACCACCCGCGAGTTCGCGTTCCAGCGGGTCCCGGCGATCCTCGTCTCCGGTGACGGACGGGTGTTCACACCCGGCGCCCAGATCGCGATCTTCCCCGGGCCGATGCTGCCCGCGATCCAGGTTCAGACGATCACGCCGGTGGGCATCCAACGGCTGCTCGCGGCCGCCGAGCAGGCCGGCCTGTTCGCCGACCTCGACTACAGCGAGGAGACGAATGTCGCCGATGCGACGACCGCGCAGGTCGAGATCAACGCCAACGGATCGACGTGGGTGCACGCGGCATACGCACTGGGATTCCCGCCGTTCGGCGAGGACGAGACGACCCCCGAACGGCAGGCACTGGCAGACTTCCTGGCCCAGCTCGGCGACCTCCCGGCGCTCGTCGGCGACGCCGAGCTCGGCGAACCCGAGTTCTACCAACCGGAGCAATTCGTGGTGGAGGCGTTGGTCGTCGACGACCTGTCGGCATACGGCGACGACGTCGAGCCGAACGTCGTCGACTGGCCGGCAGACGCCAGCGTGCGGCTCGCAGATCTGGCGACGACCGCCGGAACCGGCGAGTGCACCCTGGTCACGAGCGACGAGTTCGGCGAGTTGTTCGCATCGGCCGACCAGCTGACGTTCTTCGCCGAGGGTGGCCAGACGTACCAGTTGCTGGTGCGAGCCGCGCTGCCCGGTGACGAGTGCCTCTGACGGCACCATCGCTCCAGCGGTGAGCCGCCGTCGGGAAGCCCGACGGGCCCGCCGCGCCGACCGTGTCGGCCCTGGGGGCATGTCGAAATCCTCGCCCGATGTTCGTTCGGCCCGGGCGGCCCGGCAGACTCGCCGGGCGGGTGCCGACCCCCGGCACCGCGACACCACCGGCCGTGGAGGGTGACATGTCCCGACAGATCGAATCGGTTGCCGTACTCGGATGCGGCACGATGGGCTCCGGCATCGCCGCGGCCAGCGCAGCCGCCGGCTGCCGCGTGCTGATGCTCGACGTCGACGCCGCCGCGGTCGAACGCGGGCTCGCCGCGGTCGACGAGGATCACCGCGGTCGCGTCGAGACCGGCACGTTCGACGCCGACTTGCCGAGAATCGCCGACTACGACTGGATCTGCGAGGCGATCGTCGAGGACGTGGCGATCAAGCAGCACCTCTTCGCGCAGGTCGAGCCGCTGCGCAAGGACGGTTCGGTGATCAGCTCGAACACGTCGGGGATCCCGCTGCGCGACATCGCCGCCGGCATGCCCGACCGATTCCAGCGCGACGTCGCGATCACGCACTTCTTCAACCCGGTGCGGGTGATGAAGCTGTTCGAGCTCGTGCCCGGCGAGCAGACGAGCCCCGACGTGATCGACGCGTTTGCGGCATTCGGTGCCGCCCAGTTGGGCAAGGGCGTCGTCCACGCGAAGGACACGGTCAACTTCATCGGCAACCGGATCGGCTGCTACTTCATGCTCAGCGGACTGCATCGTGCCAAGCCGTTCCTCGCCGACGGGATGACGCAGGAGACGATCGACGCCGTGCTCGGCAAACCGGTCGGCCTGCCGCCGACGGGGCTGTACGGGCTGATCGACCTGATTGGCCTCGACGTGATGGATCTCGTCGGCAAGAACCTGGCCGTCAACCTGCCGCCCGGCGATGCCGGTCACGCGTTCACGTCGTTCCCCGAGGTCGAGGAGCGGATGCTCGAACGCGGCCAGCTCGGACGCAAGTCACGCGAGACGGGCGGGTTCGGCCGGGTGCAGAAGCTGGATGACGGCTCCAAGAAGAAGGAGACGTTCGACCTCGTCGACGAGGAGTGGCGTGACGCGCAGGAGCCCGACCTGTCCGGAGTGCCCGGCGGGCTCGGCGATGTGCTGTTCGAGGACTCACCGCACGGTGACCTGGCCTGGCAGATCTTCGGCGGCACGCTGCGCTACGCCGCCGGACTCGTGCCCGAGATCGCCGACGACATCGTCAACATCGACAACGCGATCCGGTGGGGGTTCAACTGGGCGCAGGGCCCGTTCGAACTGCTGGACACGATCGGCACCGAGCGGGTGATCGGGCGGATCCGCAGCGAGGGCGCCGAACTGCCGGCGATGCTGCAGGTGCTGGCGGACTCCGGCAGCCCGACGTTCTACCGCGGCACCGACGACGCCCGCGAACACCTCGGCCGCGACGGCGCCTGGCACCCCGTCGAGTCCCCGGTCGAGTCGTAGTCGTGCCAGGCACGGCGACGACTCGCTGGCGCGTCAGGGCGAGGCGGCGGTGACGGCGTCGAGGATGGCCCGCTTCACGGCGCGTGGGTTCTCGATCATCATCGTGTGGCCGGTGTCGGCGAGTTCGACGATCTGCGACTGATCGAGCGCGGCGGCGAGGGCGCGGCCGCTCTTCGGCGGCGTCATCTTGTCGCCGAGCCCGATCACGACGGTCGCGGGGCACGTCGCCGCAGCAGCGGCCGCCTCGGCACCGGTGTAGGCCATGCACGCCCGGAAGTCGGTGGCGAGCACGCCGGGCCGACTGTTTTCCACCAATGCCCGACTGCCGCCGAGCATCCACAGGCCCGGCGTCGGATTGAGGCCGACGTGGGCGGGTTTGGCGTGGCCCCATGCCGCCATCAGCGCGGCCGCTCTCGGCAGGTCGTCGTCCGCCGCGGCGAGCAGTTCGGGGTGCACCGGCATGCCGGTCGCCGTGCCGCACAGCGTGATCGACGTCGTCAGGGCGGGATATCGGCTGGCGAGTTCGAGTGCGATGAACGTGCCCATCGAGTGGCCGACGACGTGCACGGTCCCGAAGTCGGCAGCCTTCACGAACCGCGCGACCCAGTCGGCCATCTCCTCGACCGTCGTCAACGCGTCGCCGGCGCTGCGGCCGTGGGCCGGCAGGTCGACGGCGATCGCGCGGAACCCGCGGTGGGCGAGGTAGCGCGTCTGCAGCTGCCACACCGTGGAGTCCATGCCCGCGCCGTGCACCAGCAGAACGACCGGATCGTCGTGGGTGAACAGCACCCCACCGGTCGACGCGTGCGCGTCGTGACCATCGACGCTGACGATCATCGCTGGCTTGCCTTCAGCGCCCGCTCGAGGTCCTCGATGATGTCGTCCGGGTCTTCCAGCCCGACCGACAGCCGGACGAGGTCCTCGCTGATGCCGGCCACTTCGAGCTGCTCGGGCGTCATCTGGCCGTGCGTCGTCGAACCCGGATGGATCACGAGCGTTTTCGCGTCGCCGACGTTGGCCAGGTGGGACGCCAGTTGCACCGCCTCGATGAACTTGCGCCCGGCACTCCGGCCGCCCTTGACGCCGAAGCTGAGGATCGCGCCCGCACCCTTGGGATACAACCGTTGTGCCAGCTCGTGATCGGGGTGTGACGGCACCCGCGGGTGCTTGACCCAGCTGACGGCATCGTTGCGCTGCAGCATCTCGACGACCCGGTCGGTGTTCTCGACGTGGCGGGCCATCCGCAGCGGGAGCGTCTCGATGCCCTGGAGGAGCGCGAACGCGTTGTGCGGGCTCATGCAGGCGCCGAAGTCGCGCAGCCCCTCGGCGCGGGCGCGCATCCCGAGTGCGGACGGGCCGAACTCCTCCGCGAACACGATGCCGTGGTAGCCGGCGTAGGGCTCGGTGAGCGTCGGGAACTTCCCGGAGGCCGCCCAGTCGAACCGGCCGCCGTCGACGAGCACGCCGCCGAGCGCCGTGCCGTGGCCGCCGAGGAATTTCGTCACCGAATGCATCACGATGTCGGCGCCGTGCTCGATCGGGCGGAACAGGTACGGCGTCGAGAACGTCGAGTCGACCATCAGCGGCAATCCGTGCGCGTGGGCGACATCGGCGACGGCTTCGATGTCCATCACCTCGATGCCGGGGTTGCCGAGCGTCTCGCCGTAGCACAGCTTCGTGTTCGGCTGGATCGCGGCGGCGAAGGCGGCAGGATCGCGGGGGTCGACGAACGTCGTCGTGATGCCGAATCGGGGCAGCGTGAGGTTCATCATGTTGTACGACCCGCCGTACAGGTTCTTCGATGCGACGATGTGGTCGCCGGCACTGAGCAGCGATGCCACTGCGAGGTGCAGGGCGGCGGTGCCACTGGCGGTGCAGATCGCGCCGACGCCGCCTTCGAGCGCGGCGATCCGCTCTTCCAGCACCGCCACGGTGGGGTTCGAGATCCGGCTGTAGATGTGGCCGGGTGCTTCGAGGTTGAACAGCGCGGCCGCCTCATCGGTGTCGGGGAACGAGTACGACGTGGTGAAGTAGATCGGCGTCGCACGAGCACCGGTCGTCGGGTCGGGACGCTGACCCGCGTGCAGGCTCAGCGTGTCGAAGCGGTAGAAGTCGGGAGCAACCATGCCGCGAACACTACCGAGCGGCCCGGTGCCGTCTCGGGGCGTGGTAGGACTGCGACGATGAGCTGGTTCGAAGCGGAGACCGCGGTCGAGCGGGTCACCGACGTCCGGTGGTCGGCGCACGTGTCCGGTCACTGGAACATCGGGACGAACCCGAACGGCGGCTACCTCGCTGCGATCGCGCTGCGTGCGTTGCGCCAGCTCGGGCCGCACACCGACCCGATCTCGGTCACGACCCACTTCCTGCGCCCGGGGACCGCGGGTGCGGCAGCCGAGGTGATCACCGAAGTGCTGCGCGTCGGCCGGACGATCACGACCGCCCGCGCGACGCTGGTCCAGGACGGTCGGGCGCGGCTGGAGATGATCGCGTCGCTGGCCGATCTCGCATCGCCGTCCGGGATCGAGGACGCGTTGACGATCGCCGCGCCCCCGATCCCCCCTCCCGACCAATGCGTGCTGCGGTCCGGAGTGGAGCAGGGCATCGACCTGCCGATCCTCGACCGAGTGGACATCATGCTCGACGGAGAGCAGGCCACCGCAGGTCAGGCCGGCGCTGCCGAAGTGTCGGGCTGGATCCGCCTCGGCGACGGTGCCCCTCCCGACGCGCTGGCCCTGGTGTTGTTCGCCGATGCGTTTCCGCCGAGCCTGTTCGGGCTGCTGGGCAACGTCGGCTGGGTGCCGTCGGTCGAACTGACGGTCCATGTCCGCCGCCGGCCGGCCGCGGGATGGATCCTCGGGCAGTTCTCGACGTCGGACCTGCATGACGGCCGGATGATCGAGGACGGCGCGCTGTGGGACGAGTCCGGCGCGCTCGTCGCGCAGATGCGTCAGATCGGGCTGCTGCTGTCGAGGGCCGACGCGTCCGGCGGCTGAACGCCTACGGGCGGGCCGCCGGTCGGTGCCGGACCGACCTCACGTGCCGGGCGTGATCTTCGCGTAGACGTCGCCCGAACCGGACAGGTTCTCCAGTCCGTTGCCGGTGTCGATGTCGAACGAGTAGGTGCACCAGACCCCCTGCTGTTTGCCGCTGCCCTTCGTGGCGTCGGGCTCGGGCTCCGGGAACGGCGTGCCGCTCGGATCCGTGTACGTGAACGTCGCGTCCTTGAATGCCAGCGGAACCAGCACCTGGTTCGTGCCGATGACCTGGGCGGACGCGAACTGTCCGTTGCCGTGGGCGACGACGTCGAAAGTCCCGGAGCCGCAGTCGATTTCAATCGGACCGAACGAATTCCGGTTGTCGGGGTCGGCGCCGGCCGGCCCAGCGGCAACCGTGCTGAGTGCGATCGCGGCGACGGCGCCGACGATGAAGCGATTTGACATTTCGATGTCCTCCCTTGCGGTCACATTGCGAAGAGCGGGCAATTGCCGCGCCAGGTGTCGACCGTACGCTCGGTCACCAGAGCTGTCAATAGCTATTGCGGCAACGACCGTTGTCGACGGCGATCGATGTGCCAGGCTCGACCGGATGGCATCCGAAGTGCGCCGGACGACCGACCGCCTGATCGCGGTGCTGAAGGAACTCGACGAGATGGCCGAGGCCAACATCGGCCGTTCCCGCCGGATCAAGGAGCGGATCGACCACCTCCTCGCCCGGCTCGAAGGGGGCGAGCCGCTGCCGACGATCGTCGAGGGTGAACCACAGCCGCTGATCCCGACCCTCATCACCGAGAACATCGAGGCGTTGCAGGACGTCGGCTCCGCATTGCGCAAGGCCGAGGCCGCCGCGCTGCGTGCCCACGGTTACACGATGGACGAGATCGCCACGCTGTTCGGGGTGACACGGCAACGAATTTCGGCGTTGCTCGCCGAGTCGGGTACGGGCTGACTCAGCGGGCTGACTCAGAGATCGTACGCGACCGGGTGCTGCGGTTGATACAGCATGATCGGGTCGGCACCCGGCACGTCGAGCATCGCGGTCAGCCCGAATCCGAAGTCGGCGATCTCCGAACTGAACGTCGCCCCCTTCGCGAGCAGCTCCTGACGCGTCGCCTCGATGTCGTCGCACATCAGCGACACCTGGTGGCGGCGCGGCTCGGTGTACTCCTCGCCTTCCCACACACCACCGGTCGGGTGCACCCCGACCTCACTCGGGCCGCTCCCGAAGATCAACCATCCCGGTTCTGAGCTGGTGTCCTCGACGTACGGCCAGCCGAGCACGTCGCGCAGGAACGCCCGCGTCGCCGGAGCGTCGTCGGAGTAGATCAGGGCGTGGATCGAGGTGATCATCCGCCGATCGTAGTTCCGGTCACGCACCGCGTCGTCACGACGGAGCGTCGCGCCGATCCTGAACACTCTCGGAACACCGCAATTCGTCCCTTCCGACGGTTGGTGTGCACTGCCTGATCGGGGAAGATGGGTCATGGCGACAACGCAGACCGACGTCGACGTGGTGGTGATCGGGCTCGGGCCCGCCGGCGAGGTGATCGGGGGTGATCTGGCCGAGGCCGGTCTCCGCGTCGTCGGCATCGAACGCCACCTCGTCGGCGGCGAGTGCCCGTACTGGGGGTGCGTCCCCAGCAAGATGATGATCCGTGCCGCGAACCTGCTCGCCGAGAGCCGACGGGTGGGCGAGATGGCCGGCTCGTCGACCACCTCGGCCGACTGGTCGCCGGTCGCCCGTCGTATCCGCGAGCAGGCCACCGACCACTGGGACGACACCGTCGCGGTCGATCGGTTCGTCGGCAAGGGCGGCATCTTCGTGCGGGGCGAGGGCCGGATCACCGGGCCGGGCACCGTCGAGGTGGACGGTGCGACATACGTCGCATCGAAGGCGGTCGTCGTCGCCACCGGCACGCTCGCGGCCGTCCCACCGATCCCGGGCCTGGAGGACACGCCGTACTGGACGAACCACCAGATCGTGGAGACCGAGGAGCTGCCCGACAGTCTGATCGTGCTCGGCGGCGGCGCGGTGGGCGCCGAACTGGCGCAGGTGATGGCCCGGTTCGGCGTCGACGTCACCGTGATCGAAGGGATGGACCGCATGCTGCCGCGCAACGAGCCCGAGGTCGGCGACCTCCTTGCGGAGGTGTTCCGGTCCGAGGGGATCGCCGTCCACACCGGCCAGTTCGCTGACTCGATTTCATATGAGGGTCGCGAGTTCTCGGTGAAGATGGCGGACGGCACGACGCACACCGCGGAGAAGCTCCTCGTCGCGACCGGTCGCCAGACGTTCCTGAAGGAACTCGGCATCGCCAACCTCGGCCTCGACGACAGCGAGCAGTTCCTCGACGTCGACGGGCATCAGCGGGTGACCGATGGGCTGTGGGCCGTCGGCGACATCGCCGGCGAGGGCCAGTTCACCCATCTCGCGACACGGCAGGCGGCCGTCGCCGTCGCGGACATCCTCGGCAACGATGTCGAGCCGCTGAACCTGGATGCGCTGCCCGCGGCCACGTTCACCGATCCCGAAGTCGGCAACGTCGGCATGACGGAGGCCGAAGCGAAGGACGAGGGCATCGATGTGGCCGTCGCGTTCAAGCAGGTCGCCCACACCGCTCGGGGCTGGATGCACGGCGCCGGCAACGAGGGGTTCATCAAGCTCGTCGTCGACCGCAACGCCGACGTGCTCGTGGGTGCGACGTCGGTCGGCCCGGTCGGCGGCGAAGTGCTCGGGTTGCTGACGCTCGCCGTCCACGGTCGTATCCCGATCGGCACGCTGCGGTCGATGATCTACGCCTACCCGACGTTCCACAAGGGCGTCGAGGACGCGCTCAACGAACTCTGATCCGCCGGACGACCACCGCACCAGGCCGTCAACGCAACAGCGCGACGGCCTCGCCGAGTGTCTCGAGGCTCGCCGGCACGATCGGATCGACGCAGATCTGGATGTGCGCGGCACCCGCGTCGGCGAACTCCCGCAGCTGATCGGCGAGTTCGGACGGCGACCCCCGGAGCGGAGCGCCGTCGTCGGTCGGGTAGTCGCCCATCTGGCGCCCGGTGCCGCCCGGCAGCTGGACGTACACCGCGGCCGTGGCGTCGACGTCCCCGGTCCGGCCGAGCGCCGCGATGCGCTCGTCGACC
>JABDKP010000093.1 GCA_013002175.1 Ilumatobacter sp. | reverse complement strand
GACAGGGGCTGTTCGACCGCGTCCTTCTCCTCGGCCGGGACGTTCTCGCCCTGCTCGCGAAGCACCTTCTCGGTCTGGTAGACGAGCGAGTCGGCGTTGTTGCGGATCTCGGCCTCCTCGCGGCGCTTGGCGTCTTCCTCGGCGTGCGCCTCGGCGTCCTTGACCATCTGATCGATGACGTTCTTGTCGAGCGTCGACTGGCCGGTGATCGTCATCGACTGCTCCTTGTTCGTCGCCCGGTCCTTCGCGGACACGTGGACGATGCCGTTGGCGTCGATGTCGAACGTGACCTCGATCTGCGGCACGCCGCGCGGGGCGGGCGGCAGGTCGACGAGCTGGAACTTGCCGAGCGTCTTGTTGTAGCTCGACATCTCGCGCTCGCCCTGGAGGACGTGGATCTCCACCGACGGCTGCATGTCCTCCGCAGTGGTGAACACCTCGGTGCGCTTGGTGGGGATCGTGGTGTTGCGCTCGATCAGCTTCGTCATCACGCCACCCTTGGTCTCGATGCCGAGCGACAGCGGGGTGACGTCGAGCAGCAACACGTCCTTGACGTCGCCACGCAGCACGCCGGCCTGGACGGCCGCGCCGATCGCGACGACCTCGTCCGGGTTGACGGTCTTGTTCGGGTCCTTGCCGGTGAGTTCCTGCACCAGCTCGGTCACCGCCGGCATGCGGGTGGAGCCGCCGACGAGGATCACGTGGTTGAGCTGACCCTTCTCGACACCGGCGTCCTTGAGCGCCTGCTCGAACGGCTTGCGGCAGCGTTCGATCAGGTCGGCGGTCATCTCCTGGAACTTCGACCGTGTCAGCGACTCGTCGAGGTGGAGCGGGCCGTCGGCAGTGGCGGTGATGAACGGCAGGTTGATCTGCGTCGACTGCACCTGGCTGAGCTCGATCTTGGCCTTCTCGGCGGCCTCCTGGAGGCGCTGCGCGGCCATCTTGTCGGCGCTGAGGTCGACACCGTGGGCGGCCTTGAACTGCTTGACGAGCCAGTCGATGATCCGCTGGTCCCAGTCGTCACCGCCGAGCATCGTGTCGCCGTGGGTGGACTTCACCTCGAACACGCCGTCGCCGATCTCGAGGACCGACACGTCGAACGTGCCGCCGCCGAGGTCGAACACGAGGATCGTCTCGTCCTCGCTGCTCTTGTCCAGGCCGTAGGCGAGCGCGGCCGCGGTGGGCTCGTTGATGATCCGCAGCACCTCCAGGCCGGCGATCGTGCCGGCTTCCTTCGTGGCGGTGCGCTGGGCGTCGTCGAAGTAGGCGGGCACGGTGATGACCGCCTGGTTGACGCTGTCGCCGAGGTACGACTCGGCGTCGCGCTTCAACTTCATCAGGATGCGCGCCGAGATCTCCTGCGCGGTGTACACCTTGCCGTCGAGCTCGGGGGACTTCCAGTCCTCGCCCATGTGGCGCTTGATCGAACGGAACGTGCGGTCGGGGTTGGTGATCGCCTGGCGCTTGGCGACCTCGCCGACGAGCACCTCGCCGGCCTTGGAGAACGCGACCACCGACGGGGTGGTGCGGGCGCCTTCGGAGTTGGGGATGACGACGGGGTCGCCACCTTCGAGAACCGAAACGACTGAGTTGGTGGTACCGAGGTCGATACCGACGGCCTTGGCCATGCTGTGGACTCCTTGTTCTTTCCGGCGACTGCCGGGGCTGACGGGATGCGAATGTTGACGATGTTGCACTCAAGATAGGGAGCAAACGCAGCTCATGCAACCTCACAACAGAAAACTTGAGTGCGTATGACTCAAGTCGCCGCCTGGTGTCTGACACCTGCCTGACCCCGACCTGGCACCCGGCGGCGCTCGCTCGGCTCTCGACACCGGCGCCACCCCAGCGTGCGACACCTGCCCACCAACAGGTGTCTGACACCTGCCTGACACCTGCCTGATCTGGTGCCAGGCGCCAGATGTCACGGTCAACCGTCGGGGAGTTGTTCGGGGCCGAACGAATCGGGCAGCAGCTCGCGCATCGACGACGTGGTCACGGCGCCGTCGACGGTCGTGGCATGGACGACCACATCGGGGCCCGCGAACTCCCGCAGCCGCTGCCGACATCCGCCGCACGGCGTACCCGGCGTGGCGCCACCGGTGACGGTGAGGATCTCGACGATCGAGCGCTCACCCGCCGCGACCATCGCCGCGATCGCGCCCGCCTCGGCACACGTGCCATTCGGATAGGCGGCGTTCTCCACGTTGCAGCCCGCGAACACCTTGCCCGACGACGTCCGCACCGCGGCGCCGACCGGATAGCGCGAGTACGGACAGTGCGCATTGGCATGCGCGGCCAGCGCGGCATCGAACAGGTCGCCGTATCCGCGTTCGCGCACAGCGTGGGCGGTCACAGCGAAATCCGTGGCACGACGAACCGGCGCACCGACCCCGGCAGCGCGTTGACGAGCCCTGCGCCGATCCGGTTGACCGCGCCGGGCACGACGACGGCGCGGTTCACGTCGACGCCCTCGAGCCCGGCGGCCGCGACCTCGCTGGCGTTCTGCCACAGCCGGTCCGGAACTCCGGACGCGTCGTAGTCGGCACGGTCCTGGAACTCGGTGCGGGTGAAACCCGGACACAGCGCGGTGACGTGGATGCGGTGCGGCTGCAGCTCGGCATGCAGCGCCTCGGACAGCGCGTTGACGAACGCCTTCGTCGCCGCGTACGTCGCACCGTTCGGCGACGGCGCGAACGCGACCATCGACGACACGTTCAGGATCCCGCCACCGCCGGTGCCACTCTCGCTGCGGTTCACCATCGCCGTCGCCGCGACCTGCGCCAGCCGGTGCACAGCAGTCACGTTGACGTCGATCACCGTCGACGCGACCTCGACGTCGACCTCGTGGAACGGGCCGCTGACACCGAACCCCGCGTTGTTGACGAGGAGATCGATCGGGCCGGCCTCGTCGTCACGCAACCGGTCCTCGACCCGCGCCAACGCCCGGGGGTCGGCGAGGTCGGCGACCAGCACCTCGACGTCGACGCCCACCTCGTCGGCCAGGTCATTCAGGCGGGCTTCGTCGCGGGCGACGACGACGAGGCGCGTGCCGTCCGCCGCGAGTTGCGTCGCGATCGCTCGGCCGATGCCGGACGACGCGCCGGTGACCAATGCTCTGTTCCAACGTGTCATCGGGCCATGCTCGCACGAATCGCCTGCGATCGGGCGGTGACCGGCCGCCGATGACGGTTCCGCGACAATGCACCGATTGCCCGACCCGAGCTGCAAAGATCGACTCCCGATGCAGCTGTACCTCCGCGACGCCCTGCCCGGTGACACCGAACAGCTCGTCGGGCTGGTGCTCGCCGGCAAGCTCACGATCGATGCCGACGATCAGCTCTTCCTCGACGACTACGTCGACGCCCTCGACGAGATCGACCACACCGATGGGTCGTACCTCCTGGTGGCCGAGCTCGGCGGACGGATCGTCGGGATGCTGCAATTGATCACCTTCCGCCACTTCCAGCACCGCGGCGGCCGCTGCGCCGAGATCGAGTCGATGCACGTCGCCGACGACGAGCGTGGCCGGGGCATCGGTGGACGGCTGGTCGAGTACGCGATCAGCCGGGCGAAGGACATCGGGTGCTACCGCGTCCAGCTCACGAGCAACAACGCACGGGCCGATGCGCACCGCTTCTACGAGGCGCACGGCTTCGAGCACACGCATCACGGTTACAAGCGGTACCTCGATCTCGACTGGACGCCGACGCGCAGCGCGTCGCGACGACGCCCGATCGACGCAGCCGTCGCCGGCTGACCTCGCCGGTCGGTCAGGCCGGTTTCGCATCGCCTGCGGCGTCCGCGGTCGCCACGGCCGACGAGCCCGGCGGGTGTGCCGAACGCCTCTGTCCCTCTCCGAACTGCAGGAGTACCGTGGCCGACATGGCAGCGCGAAGGGCGCAGCGCGGCCGCCGCCACGGCCTTCGGACGCACACCGTCCGCATCGTGGTGCTCGCGCTCCTGGCGACGGCGTGCGGCAGCAGCGGCGATGGCGCGAGCGGCACCGACCCTGCGCTGAGCGACCCACCCGCGGACCCGGCCGTGACGACCGACGGCTCCCCAACCGACCCTCCGCCGACCGACCCTCCGCCGACCGACCCTCCGCCCACCGACGCACCGACAACCGACGCACCGGCACCCGAGTCGCCGACGACCGACGCGGCGCCGATCACCGATCCGCCACCGACGACCGCACCGCCCACCGACCCGCTCGACTTCGACGACGCGATGCTCGCCGACGTGATCGCAGAAGTGGCGGCCGACCCGCTGACGGGGCTGCCCGGCCGCAACACACTGGCGACCGCCCTGCTCGGCAGCGAACTCGCAGCCGGCGGGATGGACCTGACCGGGATCGGGTTCGCGGTCTACCCGCCTGCGGCCACGTCGGGCTTCGTCGTGATGGAGACCGACGACTCGACACCACTGGTCAACACCGATGATGACGCCGCCGCCGAGGCGTTCGTCGCCACGCTGGTCCGCTCGCCCGTGCTCGACGATTTCGCGATCGAGCGACTCGTGTTGCGCCACGCCGGCAGCGACGGCGACGGCCCGTTCGTCATCACGTTCGTGGTGCCCCTCGACGACCTACGCGCTGCACTCGACACCGGTGCCGACGCATTCGAGAACATCGTCGTCCAGGTGGAACGGTCATGAGGACCCGGCGCCCACTCGTGCGGATCGTTGCGCTGCTGATGGCGTCGATGAGCCTGACGGGATGCATCGACGAGATCAGCGCGATCTTCGACATCATCCTGTTCAGCGAGTCCGACGACACCGAGGTGCGCAAGACAGGTGAGGTGCTCGCCGAACTCCGCGAGGAACAGGAAGCCCGCGATCTCGTCGACCGGTTCCTGGAGAGCGGCGACCGCGCGCACCTCGACGCGGCGCTCGAGATCCGGCCCGACGACACCGAGCTCCACGGCTACAACGTCGCGCTCGCGACGCTCGGCGGCGACCCGGCAGACATCGAGGCGACCAAGCGCGCGCTCGCGGTCGCCGAGGGGCGCCGTCTGTCGGCGCTCGTGGATCCGGGCGATCCGCCGATCTCTGCGAGCCAGTTGGAACGCAACGTGCTCGGCGAGATCCTCGTCGCGCAGACGCGCATGCTCGGCGGGTCGCTGACTCGGCCCTGGGACCCGCCCGCGGCCGACGCCCCGCCGGAGATGCAACAGCTCTACGCGAACTACTGCGCCACGCGGGGCCGCATCATGGACGACTTCGCGGACGACCTGGCCTACATTCCGACGCCGCCCTGCCCCTGACCCGCCACGACCGGCGGTCCGTAGACTTCGGCGTCATGCCGCTGGAGCTCACCCGCCACCCTTCCTTCTCCGGGCGTCCCGGCCCGCTGCTGCTCGTCATCGCCGACGGCGTCGGCGTCGCACCCGCGGGCCCCAGCAACGCCGTGGCGCAGGCGGCGACACCCCACCTCGACAAGCTGACCGCCGGCGAGCTGTACACCGAGCTGCAGGCGCACGGCCCGGCGGTCGGGCTGCCCTCCGACGATGACATGGGCAACAGCGAAGTCGGCCACAACGCACTCGGCGCCGGCCGCATCTTCGCCCAGGGCGCCAAGCTGGTGAACAAGGCCCTCGCAACCGGTGCGATCTTCGAGTCCGACGTGTGGAGCGACGCGATCGAGCACGGACGCAACGGAACGCTGCACTTCCTCGGGTTGCACTCCGACGGCGGTGTGCACTCGACGAACGAGCACCTCTACCAGATGCTGCGCCGGGCGGCCGACGAGGGCGTCACCAGCGTTGCGGTCCACATCCTCCACGACGGCCGCGACGTCCCGTCGCGCTCGGCGCTCGGCTACATCGAGCGCACCGAGGAGGTGCTCGCGGAGCTGAGCACCGACGGGCGGAACTACCGCATTGCGACCGGGGGCGGCCGGATGAAGATCACGATGGACCGTTACGAGGCGGACTGGGACATGGTCGAGAAGGGGTATCGCTGCCACACCCATGGCGAAGGTCGCCCGTTCGCCTCGGCCGAGGAAGCGGTGCGCACGATGTACGACGAGAGCGAGGCCGGCGACCAGTACCTCCGCGAGTTCGTCGTGGTCGACGACGACGGAACGCCGGTCGGCACGATCAACGACGGCGACGCGGTGATCGTCTACAACTTCCGTGGCGATCGTTCGATCGAGATCTCGCGTGCGTACGAGGAAGCCGACTTCGACGTCTTCGACCGCACGGGCGCTGACGGGCGGCCGGCGCCCGACGTGTACTTCGCGGGGATGCTGCAGTACGACGGCGACGCTCTGATCCCGAAGAAGTATCTGGTGTCGCCACCGGCAATCGACCGGACGATGGGCGAGTTCCTGTGCGCCGAAGGGGTGCGGAGCTTCGCCATCAGCGAGACCCAGAAGTTCGGCCACGTGACCTACTTCTGGAACGGCAACAAGTCCGGCTACATCGACGAGACGCTCGAGACGTACATCGAGATCCCGTCCGACAACGTCGAGTTCGACACGACACCGGCGATGAAGGTCCGTGAGATCACCGACGAGACGATCGACCTCCTGCGCAGTGGCGAGTACCGCTTCGGCCGGCTCAATTTCCCGAGCGGGGACATGGTCGGTCACACCGGCAACCTCGACGCGACGGTCGAGGCGATGGAGGTGATCGACGAGTGCGTCGGCCGGCTCGTCGAGGTGGTCGACGAACTCGACGGCGTCCTGCTGTACACCGCCGACCACGGCAACGCCGACATCATGTACACCGAGGATGCCGACGGCGAACGGTCGCCGAAGACGTCGCACACCCTCAGCCCGGTGCCGTTTGCGATCCACGACGCGAACTACGACGGCGAGTACCACATGGCCGAACCGGCCGATGGCGCCGCACCCGGCCTCGGCAACGTCGCGTCGACCGTGTTCAACCTGCTCGGTTTCGACGCCCCCGACGACTACCTCCCCTCCCTCATCGTCTTCTGACCCCATGACAGTGGACGTCGCGCGAGCGCCTACAGTGCACGCATGGCCAGCAAGAACAGTCAGCTCGAAAGTCTTCGCAACGTGGAGTTGTTCCGCGGCTGCACCAAGAAGGAACTCGAGAAGGTCGCGAAGGCGACCGACGAGATCAAGATGACCGCCGGGACGATGATCGTCGACCAGGGGCAGATGGGTCGCGAGGCGTTCGTGATCATGGACGGCGACGTGACGGTCAAACGCGGCGGCCGCAAGATCGCCACGCTCGGCGCCGGCGACGTCGTCGGCGAGCTGTCGCTGCTCGACCACGGCCCACGCACGGCCACGGTCGTGTGCGCGACCGACTGCTCGCTGCTGGTGATCGACCAGCGCCGCTTCCTCGCCGTGCTCGACGACGTCCCGACGATCGCGCACAAGCTGATGGGCACGCTCGCGAAGCGAATCCGCGATTTGGACCGCCAGTACTTCGGCTGAGCCGACGTGAACTTCGCCGCGCTCCCTGAAAACTGGACGGAACAGCGGGACACGGCGCAACGCTTGGTGACGCACGTGCTCGGCCAGGCACGGTTCCGCCACGACCACCTCTTCGACCTCGTGGCGGTGCCCGGTGGCGTCGGCACGCCACCGGTCGGCCCGGATCGTGAGCGCGTCCGGATCGCCGGCGGTTCGCTGTTCATCGAGCGCGTCGTCGGCGACAACGTGCGCCGGCTGACCGCGACCACCGACATCGTGACGATCGCCGGCAACTCGATCGGCGGGCTGTGTGCGGCGATCGGCTTCGAGCCCGACCCGGATTTCTGGGTCGGTGGCGACACGCCCGAGCTCGGCGACCCGGACGAGCCACTGCAGTTCGACAGCGCAACCGCCGCCGTGCTCGGCGACTGGTTCCTGCTCGGCCAGCGGGCGATCGACGAGGCCGTCGCCTCGATCCCCGACGCCGCGGCTTCGGTGGGGCGGGTGTGGCCCGAGCACTTCGACTACGGCATCGACCTCGACGCCAAGGCCGGCGTGCGCTGCAACCTCGGCGCGGCGGCCGGCGATTCCTTCAGCGACCAGCCGTACCTGTACGTCGGGCCGTGGGACGACGCCCGCCCCGGACCAGCGGAGTACTGGACGGCGCCGTTCGGGGCGACCCTGACGTTCGCCGAGCTCGACATCGCAGAGTCGCCGCTGGGTCGCGCCACCGAGTTCTTCCTCCACGGCCTGTCGTACCTCCGCATGTGAGCCGTCGCCCCGGTGCCGGGGCCGCGGTGCAAAGTTGTGCCTGGCACAACTTTGACGAAGCGGGGCGCGACGGGGTGGCGGGCTAGATTCGCTGTCGCCATGAGTAGCGATGTCGACACCCCTCCCGACGCGACCACGCAGGCCCCCGAGCGCGTCAAGCCGCACCAGCTCGCGCTCGTGCTGTTCACCGCCATCGGCCTCTTCACGCTGGTGTCGGGCATCGTGCCGCAGATCACCAAGTGGGAGAACGACAACGCGGTGCACCGCACGGTGTTCGTCAACATCCCGGGCCCGCTCCAGGTGGCGTTCTACACGGTGATCCCGGTGCTCCTGATCTGGGTCGGGATGATGTTCGCCAACCGGATGAAGAACTGGGAACGCGGCGCCCCGGCGCAACGGCGCACGACGACGAAGAACGCGAAGCAGCGGCTGAAGGACTTCCGCGCCGGGGTGTACATGCAGACGTTGCTGCGCGACGCCGGCGCGGGCCTGATGCACTCGATGATCTACTTCGGCTTCCTCGTGCTGCTCGGCGTGACGACCGTGCTGGAGGTCGACCACCAACTCCCCGAGGAACTGAAGTTCCTCCACGGCACGACGTACAAGGCGTACGCCTTCGTCGGCGACGCGGCCGGCCTCGTCTTCCTCGGCGGCATCGTGTGGGCGATCGCGCGGCGGTACGTGTACCGGCCCTACCGCATCCGGACCAAGTCGCGTCCCGAGCACGCCGCGATCCTCGGTGTCTTCCTCGCGATCGGCGTCACCGGGTACGGCGCCGAGATGTTTCGCATCGCCGCCGAGGACCGACCCGACTACGAGCAGTGGAGCTTCATCGGCTACCCGCTGGCGTCACTCGTCGACGGGTGGTCCGCATCGACGATCGGCACATGGCACCAGTGGTGGTGGATCGGTCACGTCGTCGCGTTCATCGCGTTCCTCGTCCTGCTGCCGCTGACGATGCTGCGCCACGTGTTCACGTCGCCGATCAACATGTACCTCAAGGACAAGGACCGCCCGAAGGGCGCGATGCGGCCGATGCCGAACCTGATGGAGACCGAGCTGGAGACGTTCGGTGCGTCGACGGTCGAGGACTTCACCTGGAAGCAACTGCTCGACCTCGACGCCTGCACGATGTGCGGCCGCTGTACCTCGGTCTGCCCGGCCCACGCCACCGGCAAGTCGCTCGACCCGCGCGAGATCGTGCTGAAGGCCGGCCAGGTGATGGCCGAGACCGGCACGCCACCGGTCAGCGCCCCGCTCGGCAACGTGCCCGAGGTGTCGGTCAGCGCCAACAACCTGTTCGAGCGGATCACCGCCGAGGAGATCTGGGCGTGCACGACGTGCAAGGCGTGCGACGAGATCTGCCCCGTCAACATCGAGATCACCGACAAGATCTTCGACATGCGGCGCTACCTGTCGCTGATGGAATCGAACTTCCCCGCCGAGCTGGGCAACGCCTACCGGGCGATGGAGAACCAGGGCAACCCGTGGGGCCTGAACCAGGGCGAACGGGCGGACTGGGCCGAGGGGATGGACGTCACCATCGTCGACCCCGGCGACCCGCTGCATGCCGAGTATCTGTACTGGGTCGGCTGCGCCGGGTCGTTCGACGACAAGAACAAGAAGGTCACGCAGGCGATGGCGAAGCTGTTGCGGCGCGCGGGCATCGACGTCGCGATCCTCGGCCCGTCGGAGATGTGCACCGGCGACTCGGCGCGCCGGTCGGGCAACGAGTACCTCTTCCAGATGCTCGCCCAGCCGAACGTCGAGATGCTCAACGGGATGGGCGTGAAGAAGATCATCGCCCAGTGCCCGCACTGCCTCAACACGTTGAAGAACGAGTACCCACAGCTCGGCGGCAACTACGAGGTGATCCACCACACGCAGTTGCTCGAGCAGTTGATCGACAGCGGCCGGCTCGACGTCAGCCGGGCGACACTCGAGGAACGGATCACCTACCACGACTCGTGCTACCTCGGCCGCCACAACGACGTGTACGTCGCACCGCGCAACGTCGTCGGCTCGATCAAGGGGATCGAGGTCGTCGAGATGCCGCGCAACGGCACGAAGGGCATGTGCTGCGGTGCAGGCGGGGCGCGGATGTGGATGGAGGAGAACGTCGGCGTGAAGGTCAACGACGAGCGCGCCGCGGAGGCGATCTCAACCGGGGCATCACGTGTCGCGACCGCCTGCCCGTTCTGCTACATCATGCTCGACGACGGCGTGAAGGGCGCCGGGGTCGAAGAGGACGAGGTGCTCGTCGCCGACATCTCGATCCACCTGCTCGAAGCGATCGAAGCCGGCGACGCCGAATTCCACGAGGGCGATGCGCCCTTGCTCGCCGACGTCAGCGACGCCTGACGTCGAGCCGCGCGCGACCGGCCGATCGGGTCCCGGACGCGAAAGCTCCCCACAGGGGGAGGGATCCTGTGGGGAGCGTTGCGACTTGTCGAGCCGTCGTCGCGTTGGGCACGTCGTTGGACCCGTCGCGACGACGGCTCGAGATCTGTTGTCAGCGGGACAGGCTGTGCTTGCGCCCCGTGACTGCGTTGTAGACGAGCAGGACGACGACGGCGCCGAGCACCGACCCGATCAGGCCGGAAACCTGGACCGCTCCGTCTTCGATGTCACTGCCGAAGAGGACGTAACCGAGGAAGCCGCCGACGAACGAGCCGACGACGCCCAGCAGCCACGTGCCGGCGAGACCCATCGGGTCCGGTCCGGGAACGAGCAGACGGGCGAGTGCACCTGCGATCACGCCAACGAACAGAAGAACGATGAGAAACCACAACATGATGCGCTCCTTTCGGTGATCCGGACTCTCCGGATCGTGCAGGGAGACGTACCCGGCCAGATCGCACTCAAACACGCGCCACGTACAACGCGTGCCGGTCGGCCGGAACGCTCGGCTACGGCGTGCCGTTGGTCTTGATCGTCGCGGCGAGGAGCACCTGACGGTTGATCACGGCGTCGAAGCTCATCGAGGGCTGCTGCGAGCCGTCGGTGGCGACCTCGAGGAAGGCGGTGGCGAACGTCGACGACAGCAGCGTCTGGTCCGTGGCCTCGGTGTACGTTCCCGGCGGCGTGTATGAGCCCTGCATGCCGCCCATCACCGCGACGATTGCGATGTCGCCCGTGCCGACGCCGATCGGATCGGCCGGTTGGATCGGGTTCAGCGTCGAGGTGTTCGTGCTGAGGTTGCCGAGCGGCGCGGTCTGGTTGACGCGTTCGATCGTGACGGCCGCGTAGAACTCCTCGAGTTCGTATGGTGGGTCGCCGGTCCAGGTGGGCACGAACGTCGTGCCGGCCGCAGCGGCGATCCCCGCTTCGAGCAGGTACCAGAGTTCGGTCCGGGCGCAGAACGAACTCGTCGCCCCCGCGGTGCAGATGTGCACCTCGCCCGCCGGTGTCAAGGCCTGCCCGCCGTACGTGACGCCGGTGAGGTCGCGCAGGCCCTGCGGCGGCGTGCCCGGGTCCGCGCCGTTCTCCATCCCCGCCAGGAACAGCAGGATGCGGTCGCTGCCGGAGCCGGCCGCGTGGGTGAGCCCTGTCGTCCACCCGTTGGCGAACGCGGCGCGTCGGCGTTGGAGGACGACGCCGGAGATCACCTGGCGGTTCGGTCCGGAGTGCTGCATCGACGGTGTCTCCGACGCTGCGCCGGTGAACTTGTCCGCGGTGCCCAGCGTCGTCGAGCCGTTGTTCTGGTTGGTGCCGAAGGTGAAGCCGTTCTGCGGTGTGTACGTCCCGGCGTTGCCCGAGAACGCCCCGGTGACGACGACATCGCCGGCCACGGTCGTCAGCGGCGGCGTCGTGATCGGGTTCGGCGTCGCTGCGGGGCTGGCGCCCACGTCGGTGTCGCCGATCGGGTCGGTCTGGTCGATGCCGGTGTAGAAGCGGTGGGCGTAGGAGGGAAGATCGGGTGGCGTGTCCCACGTCGGCACGAACGTGGCGTCGGCCGCCGCGGCGATCCCGGCTTCGTCGAGGAACCAGATCTCGGTCGCGGCAGTGACCGGTGAGCCCGTGCTCACGCCCGTCAGCTTCGTCAGCGGCTGGCCACCGTAGGTCACCGACGTGACCGTGGGGACGTACGGCACCGCGGAGGCGTTGAGCACCGCACCGGTGATCGCCTGCTTGTTCGGGCCGCTGTGCAGCATCGATGGCGTCTCGGTCGCCGCGAGGGCTCGCTTGGTGGCGGTACCCAGCGTCGCCTCCGCACCTGCGTTCTGGTTGTTGCCGAGCGTGAAGCCGTTCTGAGGGGTGTAGGCACCTGTGGTCCCGGCCACGGCACCGGTGACGACGTAGTCGTACCCGGGCGTGGTGTTCAGGGCGTTCGTGGTGATCGGGTTCGGCGTGCCGTTGTTGGTGCGGGCGGTGTCCTCGTCGGCGATCGGCGTCGTCTGGTCGACGCCGGCAAAGAAGGCATGCGAGTACATCGGCAACGTCGGCGTGTTGCTCCACGTCGGCACGAACGTCGAGTCCGTCGCGGCGGCGATCCCCGCCTCGTCCAGCACCCACATCTCGATCCGCACGGGCGTGCCAGTGCCGGTCCTGACGCCGTTGACGTTGGTGAGCGATTGACCGCCGTACGTGACCGAGCTGATCGACGGTGATCCGCCGGTGCCGTTGTCTTCGTTGGCACCGATGAAGACGAGCACACGCTCTGTGCCCGGCTCGGCGGCGTGCGTCAGCCCGGTCCCCCACGATCCGAGTTGGCGGACATGCGGGTCCTGCTCGTTGCCGACAATGAAGATCAGGCCTCGGTCGACGCCGGGGTCTGCAGCATGCGTCAGCCCGGTTCCCCACGGTCCGCCCGGCTGGGGTCCGGGGAGGCCCGGCGTCAACGTCGTTGCCTCGTTCGAGTAGCCGCTGACCCATGCGCCGGCGGTGGCCTCGGCCACGTAGTGGTTGAAGCTGCCGGGCTGGGCACCGCTGTCGGTGTAGTTGGCGGTCGGCTGGCCCGGCACGTTCGCGGTGAAGACGTACCCGCTGCCGCTCCGGAGGCTGCGGTACAGGTTGTACCCGTCGGCAATCGTCGAGACGGTGGGCGTCCATGTCAGGTCGACGACCGAGGGTCCGCTGGCCGACCCACCCAGTGCGGTCGGGGGGACGAGCGTGCCCGCGCCGATGTTGCTGCCCGCGTTGCCGGTGGAGGCGACGAAGTTCGCCGACGAGCGGGTGACGGACGCGGCAGCAGCGCTGATCACGATCGCACCGACGACGACCGGTGCGATCAGGCGGGCATTGGATCGCCACCTGCCTCGCTGGGTCATGAAGATCGCTGCCTTTCTGCACGTCCGGCCCGTCGGCGGGGCGCGCACTTTCCGTCAGTTCTGCTGCACATTGATTCGGTCAGTTCGACTGTCAGCTTGAGCAGTTCTTGACGTTTGTTCGGGGGCGATGGCCGGGCTCTCGCAGGGCGGAGTACCGGGCCACGGACGCTTCGGGCGACGACTCCGTATCGTTGGATGATTCCCGAGGAGCTGTCACGATGAGCGAAGAAATCGACCTGGGCGCGCGCAGCGTGGATGCGGACGCGCCTCCGTCGGACGACTCGCCACCACCGTCCGGGTTCGCCGGACTCGGTCTGCGGTCAGAGCTGCTGGAGGCGCTCGACGCGCTCGGCTACGAGGAGCCGACGCCGATTCAACGCCAGACGATCCCGACGCTGCTCACGGGCGCCGATCTCCTCGGCCAGGCCGCGACCGGCACCGGCAAGACCGCCGCATTCGCGCTCCCGGCGTTGCAGGCGATCGAGCCCGGCGCCCCGATGGGCGGCCCGTCGGTGCTGGTCCTGGTGCCGACGCGCGAGCTCGCGGTGCAGGTCAGCGAGGCGATGGTGCAGTACGGCAAGCAGCTGCATGCCCGCGTCGTGCCGGTGTTCGGCGGGCAACCGATCGGCCGTCAGCTCGGCGCGCTCGACCGAGGCGCACACGTCGTGGTCGCCACGCCGGGCCGGGCGATCGACCACATCGGCCGCGGGTCGCTGCTGCTCGACTCGATCAGGACGGTGATCCTCGACGAGGCCGACGAGATGCTCGACATGGGGTTCACCGACGACATCGAGTCGATCCTGGAGAGCACCCCGGAGGATCGACAGACGGTGCTGTTCTCCGCAACGATGCCGCCGCGGATCAACGCGATTGCCAAGCGGTACCAGCGCGACCCGGTGAAGATCAAGATCGGCAAGCTCGAAGAGCGCGAGAGCCAGAAGCTGATCCGCCAGACCGTCTACTTCGTGCGTCGTGCCGACAAGCCGCATGCGCTCGGACGGGTGCTCGACATCGAGACGCCCGATGCCGCGCTCGTGTTCTGCCGGACCCGGCTGGAGGTCGACCAGCTGACGTCCACGATGAACGTGCGCGGTTACCGGGCCGAGGCGCTGCACGGCGGGATGGACCAGGCCCAACGTGACCGCGTGATGGGCCGGCTGCGCGACGGCACCGCCGAACTGCTGGTCGCCACCGACGTCGCCGCTCGCGGGCTGGATGTCGACACACTGACGCACGTCGTCAACTACGACGTCCCGTCGGCGGCGGAGAGCTACGTGCACCGCATCGGCCGGGTCGGACGCGCCGGACGGGAGGGCACCGCGATCACGCTTGCCGACCCGCGCGAGCGCCGGCTGCTGAACAACATCGAGCGGCTGACGAAGCAGACGATCGAGGTGGCGAAGGTGCCGACGGTCGCCGACCTGCGGGCGCGCCAGGTCGAGTTGACGGTCGCTGCGGTGCGCGAGTCGCTCTCGTCGCCGGACCTGGAGGACTACAACGGCGTGCTGCACGCGCTCGCCGGCGAGGACAGCGATCGCAACATCGCGCTCGCGGCGATCAAGCTCGTGCACCTCGCCCGCGGTGCGGTGCTCGACGAGCGCGAGATCCCGGACGCGTCCGACCACCGCACCGAGCGGTCGAAGAAGTTCAAGGACGGCAAGGGCAAGGACGCCGCGCGTGATCGAGCAAAGGGTTCCGGCAAGCGCGACGCCAAGCACCGCAAGGGCGAGCGCGACCGTGCCGGCGATCCGGACACCGGTTTCCTGTACGTGAGCCAGGGGCGCAAGGCGGGCGTCCGACCGGGCGACCTCGTCGGGGCGATCGCCAACGAGTCGGGGTTGGTCGGGCGCGACATCGGCCCGATCCGGATCTCGGACCACTACTCAGTGGTCGGCGTCCCGAAGGGCGAGGTCGACCGCGTGATCGCCGCGATGCGCGGCACCACCATGCGCGGCAAACCCGTCAAGGTCCGCCCCTTCAACCCGTAGCCCCGGTACCCCTGGGGTCAGGCAGGTGTCTGACCCCATTGGCGGGGTTGACGTCCACCTTTCGGCAGGTCCAGCGCTGTGACCAGGCCATTCGCGCGTCGGGGTCAGGCAGGTGTCTGACAC
>JABDKP010000083.1 GCA_013002175.1 Ilumatobacter sp. | reverse complement strand
ACGCCCGCAACGCGATCCGCCGCAAGACGGCGTTGTCGGGCGCCGGCATGCCCGACAAGTTGAAGGACTGCTCGTCGAAGAATGCCGACGAGTCGGAGATCTTCATCGTCGAGGGCGACTCCGCGGGTGGCACCGCGGTCGACGCCCGTGACCCGCGCACGCAGGCGATCCTGCCGATCCGCGGCAAGATCCTCAACGTCGAGCGGGCGCGCATCGACAAGATGCTGAAGAACAACGAGATCCAGGCGCTGATCACGGCGATCGGTGCCGGTGTCGGCGACGAGTTCGACGTCGAGAAGGCCCGCTACCACAAGGTGATCTGTCTCGCCGATGCCGATGTCGACGGCAGCCACATCCGCACGCTGCTGCTCACGTTCTTCTTCCGCCAGATGCGCGAAATGGTCGAGGCCGGCTACTGCTACATCGCCCAGCCGCCGCTGTACTCCACCGAGATCGGCAAGGACAAGGTCTATCTCAAAGACGACATCGCCAAGGACGCGTTCATGCGCGAGCGTCCGAACCACAAAAAGCAGTTCCAGCGCCTCAAGGGCCTCGGCGAGATGGACTGGGAAGAACTCCGCGCCACCACGATGGACCCCGAGACGCGGACGCTGCTCAAGGTCACCGTGGAAGAGGCCGCCGAGGCGGACATGATCACCTCGATCCTGATGGGCGACGACGTGGCGACCCGCCGCGACTTCATCGTCACCAACGCCCGCGACGTCCAGAACCTCGATTTCTAGTGCCTCGGCCTCACTCGCTGCGCTCCGTTCGGTCCGAATCTTTCGGCGGCCTGACGGCCGGCTCAACCTCATCGGGCGACCGAGCAAGTCGGATCGCCCTCGAACCGGGGGCTCCGGCGGAGCCGCTGCCCCCGGACCCCCGCCCCTCCGCCTGCTGATCGCATGACTGGACAACTCTCATGACCGACACCAACGACACGCCGCCGATCGATCCGATTCAGCCGATCTCGCTCCACGACGAGATGGAGAGCTCGTTCCTGGAATACGCGATGTCGGTGATCATGTCGCGCGCCCTGCCCGACGTGCGCGACGGCCTCAAGCCCGTTCACCGCCGGATCATCTGGGACATGGAGGACCAGGGCTTCCGTCCGGACCGCGGCCACGTCAAATGCGCTCGCGTCGCCGGCGACACGATGGCGCGGTTCCACCCGCACGGCGACGCGGCGATCTACGCCGCGCTCGTCCGCATGGCGCAGCCGTTCTCGCTGCGCCACCCGCTGATCGACTTCCACGGCAACTACGGCTCGCCCGATTTCGGGCCCGCCGCCTCGCGCTACACCGAGTGCCGCCTCGACCCGCTGGCGATGGAACTGCTCGCGGACATCGACGAGGACACCGTCGACATGGTGCCGAACTACGACGGCACCACCGAGCAGCCGATCGTGCTCCCGGCCCGCTTCCCGAACCTGCTCGTCAACGGCAGCCAGGGCATCGCGGTCGGCATGGCCACCAACATCCCGCCGCACAACCTCGGCGAGGTCATCGACGCGGTCGTGCACCTGATCGACAACCCCGAGGCAACGCCCGACGACCTGATGAAGTACGTCAAGGGCCCCGACTTCCCGACCGGGGCGAAGATCCTCGGTCGCGCGGGCATCATCGACGCCTATCGCACCGGTCGCGGCTCGGTCAAGATGCGCGCCAGTGCGGCCATCGAGGAGGGCAAGAACGGCCGGTACGACATCGTCGTCACCGAGCTGCCGTACCAGACGAGCTGCTCGTCGATCGCCGCGCGCATCCAGGACCTCGTCGACAACGGCGACCTCGAGGGCATCGCCGACGTCAACGACGCGTCGTCGGGCGGCAAGACCAACCTGATCATCTCGCTCAAGCGCGACGGCAACGCCAACGTCGTGATGAACAACCTCTTCAAGCTCACCCAGTTGCAGTCGACGTTCTCGATCAACATGGTCGCCCTCGTCGACGGGGTGCCGCGCCAGATCAACCTGCGCGACGCGCTCGTCGCGTACGTCAAGCACCAGGTCGAGGTCATCACCCGGCGCTCGTCGTTCCGCCTCAAGAAGGCGCAGAACCGCGAGCACATCCTCGAGGGCCGCATCAAGGCGCTCGACGTCATCGACGCGATCATCGCTCTGATCCGCGCCAGCGACGACGCCGCCGCGGCCCGCGACGGGTTGATGGCGGCGCCGTTCGAGTTCACCGAGCTGCAGGCCAACGACATCCTCGACATGCAGCTCCGCCAGCTGACGCGGTTGTCGAAGATCGACCTCGAGACCGAGCTCGAAGAAGTGCGGGCCCGGATCATCGACCTCCAGGAGATCCTCGACAACCCGGACCGTTTGAACTCGGTGATCAAGGATGAGATCACGGCGATCCGCGACAAGTTCGCGACCGATCGGGTCTGCGAGTTGACGTTCGACGACGGCGAGATGTCGATCGAGGATCTCGTCGACGACAAGGAACTGGTCATCGTCATGACCGAGGCGCAGTACGTCAAGGCCGTGCCGGCCGGCTCGTTCAAGACACAGGGCCGCGGCGGCCGCGGCGTGTCGGGCGGCAAGTTGAAGGTCGACGACATCGTGCGCCACGTGATCTTCACCACCGCGCACGCGCACCTGCTGTTCTTCTCCAACCGGGGCAAGGTCTACCGCCTCCGGGCGCTCGACATCCCCGAGCGCGAGCGCACCGCGAAGGGCATGCCGATCGTCAACCTGCTGCCGCTGACGCCGGGCGAGAAGATCCAGGCGATCATCGACACGCGCGACTTCGCGGGCGAGCGGTTCCTGTTCTTCGCCACCAGGAAGGGCACGGTCAAGAAGACGGCGTTCGACGCGTACGACTCCAGCCGGCGCGACGGGCTGATCGCCATCAACCTGAAGGACGGCGACGAGTTGGTCAAGGTGATCGAGACCAGCGGCGGCGACGACATCTTCATGGTGTCCGCCGACGGCATGACGATCCGCTTCAGCGAGGACGACGTCCGTCCGATGGGCCGCACGGCGGGTGGAGTCCGCGGCATGAAGCTGAAGTCCGACGACGACAGCGTGGTGTCGGTCGACGTCGCCCGCGACGACACGGCGATCCTGATCATGACCGCGGCCGGCTACGGCAAGCGCACGCAGCTCGACAAGTTCAACGTGCAGGGTCGTGGCGGCCAAGGTGTCCGCGGGATGAAGCTCACCGGCAAGAAGGGTGGGGTCGTGGCGGCCTTCATGGTCGGTATCGACGACGAGATCGTCGCAGTGTCGAACAACGGCATCACGATCCGGATGGAGGTTCGTGAGATCTCCTCCCAGGGTCGCGCTGCCACCGGCGTGCGAGTGATGAACATGGACGATGGCGACGTCGTCGGCTCGGTCGCTCCGATCCTCGCCACCGACGACGACTGACCCGGTCGCTGCACGACCGCTCCTCGGCCTCGATCGGCTTCGATCGGCCCCCTCGCACCCTGCGGTGCCGTCGTGTCGTCGGCGCGCCGTGGGGCGCAGGAACGGAGTGGCCATGAGGCAGTGTGCGAAGCGGCGGTCCGACCGGGGCCAGTCCGCAGTGGTCGTGGTGGCGGTAGTCGCGGTGCTCGGCGCGGGCCTGGTCACTGCTCTGGCAGATTTCGGCGCGGGCGCGCAGGATCGGGTGCGCGCGCAGTCGGCAGCCGACGCGGCGGCATTGGCGTCGCTGCACGGTGGTCGGGCCTCGGCGGCTGCGCTCGCGACCCGCAACGGTGGGGTGGTGTTGTCGTGGCAGCGGCGCGGGGGAGACGTCGTCGTGGTCGTTCGCGTCGGGCGTTCGACGGCCACCGCGAGGGCCTCCGATCAACCTTGACGGTTTACAGACGGAAAGGTTGCGTACACTCAGATGGGTGAGCAAGACGGAGCAGGATCTCGAAGGGTCCACCGACGGCACGCTCACCGACGACGCACTCGTTGACGATGCCGAGCTGATCGAGGTCGACCCGACCGATCCCACCGCGCGGCTTCCCGTCGATGACGACGACGAGGACACCCTCGACGGCGACGGCGCGGAGGCGGTGGATCACAGCGGCGAACTCGGCATCCCGGTCGAGACCGACGTCGATGCCGGCTCGAACGGGTCCAACGGGTCCGGTTCGAACGGCTCGAACGGTGCCGGCTCGAACGGCGCCGCGACGATCGTCCAGGACGACACCGCCGAGTACGTGGTCTCGTTCGACGACACGGGCGACGCGGAGTTGGTCGAGACAGCGGACGACACTGCGGATGTCGAACTGCCGGATGACGCGGTGGACGAGGCCGACGACGCTGACGCGGACCACACCGGTGACGTCATGGTCGACGTTGATTCCGATGACACCGGCGACGTCATGGTCGACATCGATCCCGACGACACCGGTGACGTCGTGGTCGACATCGATCCCGACGACACCGGCGACGT
>JABDKP010000069.1 GCA_013002175.1 Ilumatobacter sp. | reverse complement strand
TCGATCGTGTCGAGGCCAGGGGGTGCTTCACCGGTGCCGACGCCGCTGACGAGGCCGTCGTCGATGGCGACCCACCCGCCGGCGAGCTCACGCCGGTCGGCGTCCATCGTCGCGACGCACCGAGCGTTGGAGATCACCAGATCGTGCATCGCGCGGGTGTCGGCGTTCGGTCGCTAGTCCGGGAGGTCGAGGAGTTCGGATCCCTCGTGGCGCCGCCGGCCGTCGCGGTACGCCACCTCACCAAAGATCGCCGATGCCACCGCGCCGCTCATCAGCACGCCGACCGGGATCAACAGCACTGCGAGCACGATCGCGATTCCTCCGAGCATGGCGCCAGGTTAGTGGCGGTGACGCCACACCCGGAAACGCGGTGTCAACCGAACCGGGGCGCATCGCATCTGCATTGATGAGGTGCGGGCGCCGCCCGCCAGACGAAAGGAATCAGACATGACTGCAACACGTTCCCGATGGGCGGCCCTCGGTGCCGCCGTCGCCATCAGCCTCGGTGCCGGCGGGCTCGGCATCGTCGGCGCCGCCTCCGGCCCGGGCGAAGTCTCGGAACTGACCAACATCACACCCTGCCGCCTGGCCGACACCCGCCCCGGCGAGCCCGGCGTACGCAGTACGCCGCTCGGCGCCGGCGAGGACGCCCAGTTCGCCGTACACGGCACGAACGGTGACTGCACGATTCCGGCGTCGGCAACTGCGATCGTCGCCAACCTGACCGCGTTCAATGCGACCACGAGCACGTACGTCAACGCCCACCGTGCCGATGTGGCCGCGCCGCTCGCAGCAGTGTTCAACCTCGTGCCGGGCGAGTTGATCTCGAACAGTGTCGACATCGAGTTGTCCGCGGCCGGAGCGCTCAAGGTGTTCAATCTCGCCGGAACGACCGACATCGTGATCGACGTCACCGGCTACTACTCCAACCGCGACCTCGACGCGCGCTACGCACAGAAGTCCGTCACGTACACGAAGACCGAGGTCGATGCGAAGGTTGCCGCCGCCACGTACACCGACGCCCAGGCCGACGCCCGCATCGCGGCCAAGACCTACACCCAAGCCGAGGTCGACGCGAAGGTCGCCGCGATCTCGGTCCCGATCATCAAGCGTGGCGCGACCGTCTTCGGGATCGGCAAGGCAGGAATCCTCGTCACGTTCGACACACCGATGCCGAGCGCCGACTACACGCTGGTGATCCAGCCGCTCAACTCCGGCGGCTACTCGACCACGTCGGACGCCACCTACTTCAACCCGTTGAAGAAGACGGCAACGGGCTTCCAGATCCAGCACAAGACGACGTTGGACGACATCCCGCTTGCCGTCGACACGAACGTGTCGATGGACTGGATCGCCGTCCACGACTGAGACACCCGCTCCCACTCCCGTTCGCGTGAGGTTGCTGCGCACCTGGTGCGCAGCAACCTCACGCGTTGCGCGACGGTGGGGTCAGCTCGGCGTGGCGGAAGCAGGAGGTGATGTGGTCGTTGACCATGCCGGTGGCCTGCATCAACGCGTAGCAGATCGTCGGGCCGACGAACCGGAAGCCGAGCTGCTTCAATGCCGTGCTCATCGCCTGCGACTCGGGCGTCTCCGCCGGCACCTCGTCCATCGTCGGCCAGGCGTTCTGCATCGTCTCGCCGCCGGTGAAGCTCCACAGCGTGGCGACCGGGTCGTCGAGTTCCAGCCATGCCCGAGCATTGGAGATCGCGCTGTCGATCTTCAACCGGTTGCGGACGATGCCGGCGTCGCCCATCAACCGCTCGACATCGGCGTCGCCGAATCCCGCCACCACCTCCGGATCGAACCCGGCGAACGCGTTGCGGTAGCCGTCGAACTTGTTGAGGATCGTCGACCAACTCAGGCCGGCCTGCGCCCCTTCGAGGATCAGGAACTCGAACAGCGTGTTCGGGTCGCGCTCGGGAACGCCCCACACCGCGTCGTGGTACTCGACGTACTTCGTACCGATCGACGCGCCACCGGTCAGCGACCACGAGCACCGCGTCCGGCCGTCGTCCGGCAACGGGCTCACTGCGGCTGGTGCGCCCAGGCCTCGATCTCGACGACGAACCCGGCCGGCAGCGCCGACACCGCCACGCACGACCGCGACGGGCGATGCTTGCCGAACGCCGCCGTGTACACCCGGTTGAATTCGGCGTAGTCCTCCATGTCGGTGAGGAAGCACGTCGTCTTGACGACATCGTCCAACGAGGCACCGACGGAACCCAGCAAATCGGCGATGTTCTTGATCGCCTGCTCGGTCTCGGCGACCAACCCGCCGTCGACTTTGACACCGTCGACGAGGCCACCCTGGCCGGACACGACGATGAAGTCGCCGGCACGGACGACGGGGGTGTACGGACCGAGGGGCTTGCTCATGGCAGGCAATCTAACCCAGCCGTGTGGTCGTCGGTCAGTGCGCGCTAGGCCAGCGCGGGGCGAAGCCGTCCCGGCGCCACGCGGCGGCGAGTACGGCTGCGAACACCGCATCGCTGCCGTTGACCGGTTCGCCGTCCGAGCGGGCGATGCGCACGTCGATCTGCGGCGTGTCGACGGCGCGCAGCACGCCGAACGAGCGGACCGTCAAGTCCAGCGGGACGCCGTCGACACCGACCGCCAGACCCTCCGATCGCACCATGCCGAGCGCCATGTGTGCAGCCCCGAGGCAGTACGAGCGCAGCACGACGTCGTCGAGCGCGTCGCCGCAGTCGACGTCGACCACGAGCCTGTCGTCCTCCCACCAGGCGGACGCCGTGACACCGTTCGGCGCGACGACCCGGTCCGGCGCATCGTGCAGGCTGCTCAGCACTGCGGCGACTTCGGCCCAGCCCGCACCGCGGAGATCGGCGGAGACCTCCGGCCCGGCAACATCGACGAACTCGACGTCGATCGCGGGCGCGACGGCCGCGATCGACGCCCGCAGGCCCGCCTCGTCGGCCGCGATCGACGGCCGCGCCAGCCGTGCCACACCGGCGCCGTCTGCGCCGACACCGATCGCCAGCGGCGGCCGTTTCGGGCCGAGCCTCACCGTGTCCTCGCGCGACAGTACGACCCGCACCGCGCGCCCGTGCTCGTCGGCGAGCCGCCGCGCGACGTCGCCGGCCATCGAGGTCGACTTGCCGCCGAACGCCCCGCCGTTGCCCAGCGGGGATGCCGGCACCCCGCCCGGTTCGCACCACGACGCGTCCGGTTCGAGGT
>JABDKP010000034.1 GCA_013002175.1 Ilumatobacter sp. | reverse complement strand
GGACGGCACCGGTATCACGATCGGCATCATCAGCGACAGCTTCGACGCTGGGTCGACCGGCACCGTGAGCGGGACGGGCTGTACCCGTACCGTGTCCGGCACGCCCTCGCAGCTGTCCGGCGACCTGCCGGCGTCGGTCGGTGTGATCGCCGACAGTACGGGCACGGACGAGGGCCGGGCGATGGCCGAGCTGATCGCGGACGTCGCACCCGGGGCGACGCTGTTGTTCCACGAGGGCGGCGCGACGGAGGCCGCGTTCGCGGCCGCGGTGAACCAGTTGCGCACGTGCGGTGCCGACGTGATCGTCGACGACCTGTTCTTCCTGACCGAGCCGATGTTCCAGGACGGCGTCATCGCCGACGCAGTGCAGGATGTCGTCGACGACGGAGCGGTGTACTTCTCGGCCGCGGGCAACGAGGGCACCTTCGGCATCGAGGACACGTACGTCGACAGCGATCCCGCCAACTCGGGCTACGGCTTCGACTTCCACGCGTTCGGCCCGGCAATCACCGGCGCCCAGGTCACGCTCGCACCCGGGGAGACGTTCACCGGCGTGCTCCAGTGGAACGAGCCGTACACATCCGGCGCCGTACCAGGGCCGGGAGCAGCGTCCGACTACGACCTGTACCTGCTCAACGGCGCCGGCACCATCGTCGGGTCGAGCCTCGACTTCCAGGGCTGCGCCAACGGCGCAGGTACCCGAGGCGGTGACCCGGTCGAGGTGCTCAACTACACGAACGTGTTCCCGACGACCGAGACGCTGTTCCTGACGATCGACCGCTTCTGCGCGGGTGACCCGGGCGTCGCGGGTACCGAGCTGCGCGTCGTCAACTTCAACCCCGACCTCTCCTACGACGACCCCGCGATCTTCGGCGGCAACCAGATCTACGGCCACCCTGCGGCCGCCGGCGCGGTGGCCGTGGCGGCGATCGACTTCTGCGAGATCGCGACGGGCGGCACCCACACGGGAGCGGCGGGAACCCTCGATGTCGAGTCGTTCAGCTCGCTCGGCGGCGACGTACCGATCTACTTCGACCCGGACGGGACGCCGATCGCAGGCGGCCCCGAACTCCGGGCGAAGCCCGATCTCACCGCGCCCGACGGCACGAACACGACATTCTTCGGCGGACCACACGGACCGGGCTGCGGCGAGGACGACGCGTCCCCGAACTTCTTCGGCACGTCCGCCGCAGCGCCGCACGCCGCCGGCGTGGCGGCCCTGCTGCTGGACTGGTCGAACCTGCCGCAGGATGTCGTGCCGTTCCTGCGCAGCGTCGCGGTCGACATCGAGCAACCGGGTCCGGACACGCGGAGCGGTGCGGGGCTCGTCGACCTCGGCGTGCCCGAGGTGACGGTGAACGTGAACGTCATCAACGACGACGGTGGCGACCGCGGACCGGACGGCATCTCCACGGCGTTCGTCACCGGCACGAACGTGTCGGAGGATTCGTTTCCTGCCACCGGGAGCGGGACGACGGTGACGCTGGCGCCGGGGTCGTACGACGTGACGCTGTCGACGAGCTCGGGCTACGCCATCGTGGACTCGACCGGCGGTTGCAGCGGGGGGATCGCGCTCGGCGAATCCCGGACCTGCACGTTCACCCTCGATGACCGGCTGGACTACGGCGATCTGCCGGCCAGCTACGGGACGCTGCTGGCCGACGACGGTGCGCGCCATTACATCTTCCCGTTCACGTGGCTGGGCGCGAGCGCCGACGACGACCGCGACGGGCAGCCGACGGCGTTCGCCGACGGCGACGACGGCGACGGGTTCGACGACGAGGACGGCGTGACGTTCACGACGCCGGTCGAGCCCGGTCAGCTGGCGTCCGTCGACGTCGAGGTGGCGACACTGTTCGGTCAGGCGTACATCGACGCGTGGGTCGACTTCGACGCGGACGGGGTGTTCGGCCCCGGCGATCAGATCTTCGCCAGCGAGCCCGTGACGCACGGGACGAACTCGCTGGACTTCAGCGTGCCGCCCGAGGCCGTGGACCACGCGTCCTTCGCCCGGTTCCGCCTCAGCCTCGGCGGCGGGCTCGCACCGACCGGCCCCGCGCCCGACGGCGAGGTCGAGGACTACACGGTGCTCGTCGGCTGCGTGCCGCCCGACAACGACCACTTCGCAGATGCGCGCTCGCTCGCCGCGGTGCCTGCGTCCGACACGGTTGCGGTCCGGTGCGCGACGGCGGAACCGGGCGAACCCGACCACGGGCTGTTCCGCGGCCCCTACACCTCGGTCTGGTGGGACTGGACCGCTCCGACGAGCGGCGTCTTCGCCCTGGAGACCGCGGACGGCGCGCTGGGCGTGTACACCGGCTCGGATGTGGCGGCCTTGACCACGATCGGCCAGGACGTGTCGATCGATCGGTCGTCACAGATCACCTTCGCCGCGGCCGCAGGCGAACGATTTCGGATCGCCGTCGACACCAGGGACGAGGCGGGCGACGTGCTGCTCACCCTGTCGGCGTGCACTCCGGTGCCGACGAACGACGCCCTCGCTGCGGCGGCCCCACTGGTCGGGGTGCCGGCCGCCGACACCGTTGACAACTCGTGCGCATCGGCCGAGCCCGGCGAGCGGAATCACGGCGGGTTCGACGCCCCCGCCCGCAACTCGCTGTGGTGGTCGTGGACGGCACCCTCGACCGGGACGTTCGTCGTCGACACTGCGGGCAGCGAGGTGTCCGATCCCGTGACGGCCGTGTACGCGCTCGGGACCGACATCACCGCGCTCACCGCGCTGGGCCGCGACCGCGTCGAGGGGCGAGTCCCGTTCCTGGCGGAGAGCGGACAGACGTACCTCGTCGCCGTCGACCAGGACGGCACACTCACGCCGATCTTCGGCGACGTCTCGGTGCAGCTCTCGTCATGCGCCCCCGTGGCGCCGAACGACCGCTTCGCCGACGCGGCGACCCTGACCGGTGTGGCTGCATCCGCCACGGCGGACAACCGGTGCGCCACGGCCGAGGCAGGGGAGGGCCCGCACGCCCTGCAAAATGCCGCCGCGTCGACCTGGTGGAAGTGGACGGCGCCGGCCGACGGAACCGCGGTCGTCGACACCGTCGGCTCGGCAGTCGACGATGTTGCGCTCGCCGTCTACACCGGTGTCGGCGTCGGGGCGTTGTCGGAGGTCGCCAGTGACCTCGGGATCTTCCAGGCGGCCAGCGTCGGGTTCGATGTCCAGGGTGGGACGACGTACCGGATCGCGGTCGATCGCGTGTTCGATCGCGGTGGGATCTCGATCAACCTGAACGCGACGCTCGAACCCACGGCACCGCGGTCGGTCACCGCCGTCGCGGCGAATGCGCGGGCCGCGGTGTCGTGGGTGGCGCCGGCCTCGAACGGGGGGAGCGCGATCACGGGGTACACGGTGACCGCATCGCCGGGTGGCACGATGTGCACGACGACGGGTGCGCTGACGTGCACGGTGACCGGTCTCACGAACGGGACGGCCTACCGGTTCAGCGTGACGGCCACCAACGCGATCGGCACCGGCGTGGCATCGGCGCTGTCGGCGGCCGTCACACCGACATCGGGGTTTGGTGCGGTGAATCCGGGGCGGTTGTTCGAGTCGCGTTCGTGTGGGGTGTGTCGGACGGTGGATGGTGTGTCGCAGGCGGTTGGGCGGTTGGGTGATGGTGAGGTGGTGTCGTTCCGGGTGACGGGGCGGGCGGGGATTCCGGTTGGTGCGGTGGCGGCGTCGTTGAATGTGGTGGCGGTGGGTGCGGATGGGCCGGGGTATTTGACGGTGTTTCCGTGTGATGAGGCGCGGCCTGATCCGGCGGCGTCGGTGAATTACGACGGTGGTGATGTGCGGCCGAATGCGGTGTTGTCGAAGTTGGCCAAGGACGGCACGGTGTGTGTGTTCACGTTGCGGGCGGTCGATCTGGTGGTCGACGTCAACGGGTCGTTCGGGTAGCCGCGGGCCGCCTCGTCACCGGCGAACCGGCCCGCGCTGTGACAGCGCGCCGGTACGCTCGGGTCGTCGGTGGTCGTCCGCCGGCCGGTCGTGGGGCCGGATCGTCCCTCCTCGCTGTCGTGCGGTTCGCCGCGTCACCCAGGAGGCGTCATGTTCGCGTCCATCTCATCAGCTGTCCTGCACGGCGCCGTCGGTCATCCGGTGCGGGTCGAGGTCCACGTCGGCAAGGGTCTGCCCGGGCTCACCATCAGCGGCCTCCCCGACGAATCGGTCCGCGAGGCGCGCGATCGCGTCCGCGCCGCGATCCTCAGTTGTGATCTGCCGTACCCCGACATCCGGATCACCGTCAACCTCGCGCCGTCCGACCGTCGCAAATCGGGGTCGGGGCTCGATCTGGCGATCGCGATCGGCATCCTCGCGGCCAGCGATGTGGTCGATGCGCGGGCGCTCGACCGGTTGGCGCTGATCGGCGAGCTCGGTCTCGACGGCTCGTTGCGACCCGTGCCCGGCGTCGCACCGATGGTCGGTGCGGTCGGCGACGTCGACGTCGTCGTGCCGGTCGCCAGCTCGCTCGAGGCACACGTCGCGGCGTACGGCCGGGTGCGCCTCGTCCACCGGCTCGACGAGCTGGTCGCGGTCCTCAACGGGCACCTCCCCTGGCCCGAGCACGACCCGCCTCCGCCGGTGGTCGACGAGGCGCCCAGCCCCGATCTCGCCGACGTGCACGGACAGCCGCTCGCCCGTCGGGCGCTGGAGATCGCCGCGGCCGGTGGGCATCATCTGCTGCTGGTCGGCCCGCCCGGCGCGGGCAAGACGATGCTCGCAGCCCGGCTGCCCGGGCTGCTGCCGGAGCTCGACCGTGAGCGGGCGCTCGAAGCGACGATGGTCCACTCTGCCGCCGGCGTCCGGCTCCCGCCGGGCGGCCTGATCACCCGTCCGCCGTTCCGTGCGCCGCACCACACCACGTCGGCGGTCGCGCTGGTGGGCGGCGGGTCGGGAGCCATCCGGCCGGGTGAGATCAGCCTGGCGCACTGCGGTGTGCTGTTCATGGACGAGATCGCCGAGTTCGCACCGACGGTGCTCGACGGCCTGCGGCAACCGCTGGAAGACCGCCAGATCACGGTCTCGCGGTCGAAGCTCAACGTCATGCTGCCGGCGGACTTCCTGCTCGTGGCGGCGATGAACCCGTGCCCCTGCGGCGGGGGAGCGCCGGGTGCATGCCGGTGCAACGCCGCCAACCTGCACCGCTACCTGCGGAGGCTGTCGGGGCCGCTGCTCGACCGGTTCGACCTGCGGGTCAATGTCGACCGCCCCGACGTCGACGACCTGCTCGGCTGCACCAACGGCGAGTCCTCGGCGGCTGTGGCGACACGCGTCGACGCCGCACGGGCGACGGCGATCGGTCGTCAGGGGGGTCCCAACAGCCGGCTCGACGGCACCCAGCTCGACCGGTTCGCCCCCATCGACGATGCGGGCCGGGCGGTGCTGCGCGACCGGCTGGAGTCAGGGCGGCTGAGCGCACGTGGCTACCACCGCGTCCGACGCGTCGCCCGGACCATCGCCGATCTGCGCGACGATCCTGCCGGGCCGATCGGCGAATCGGCAATCCACCTCGCGCTCGGTCTGCGATCGTCATTCGACCATGCGTTCTCGAGTGGTCGCGTCGCATGAGCGACGACGTCCGCCCGTCGACCGCCGCTGCCGACACCGGTCACCTCGCGGCACTCGCAGCGTTCGACCGGATGACGGTGGCGCGGCTGCGGGTGCTGTTGCACGAGCGCACGCCAGGCGAGGCCTACGCGATCGCGGCGGGCCAGGATCGGCCGCCGGCCGGCGTGTTGGCGGCGATGTTCGCCCGCGACGACGGGCTCGCGTCGCGATGGCGCGCCGAGGCGGCGCGGCATCGGCCCGAGACATATCGGCAGCGCTGCGCCGACGCCGGCGTCAGCGTCGTGGTGCCCGCCGATCCGCACTTCCCCGCGCAACTGCTCGGCGATCCGGCGTGCCCGGCGGTGCTGTTCGTGCAGGGCGACATCAGGGTGCTCGACGCCCGCCGCGTCGGCATCGTCGGCACCCGCAACGCCACCAGGCACGGCCGGGCGACCGCGGCACGGTTCGGCGCGGAGCTGGCGGCCGAAGGCGTCGTCGTCGTCTCCGGGCTCGCCCGCGGCGTCGACGGCGCAGCGCACCGCGGCGCGCTCAGCGTCGAGGGGTCGCGACCCGTCGGCATCGTCGGCAACGGCCTCGACCGGCCGTACCCGCGCGAGCACGCCACGCTGTGGGCCGATGTCGCCCGGCGCGGCGCGCTGATCTCGGAGTGGCCGCCGGGCATCCCGCCCGACCCGTTCCGTTTCCCGCTGCGCAATCGCATTCTCGCTGCGCTCGTCGAGGTGCTCGTCGTCGTGGAGAGCCGCGAGCGGGGTGGCAGCCTGATCACCGCCGTCGAGGCCGGCAGGCGGGACGTCGACCTGATGGCGGTCCCCGGCTCCGTGCACAGCCCGGCCTCGGCCGGTACCAACCGACTGCTCAGGGATGGCGCCGCTCCGGCCAACGAGACCGCCGACGTGCTCGTCGCGCTGGGCCTCGACCATCGCCGTGCCGGCCGCGCCCGGTTCGACCCCCGCCCTGCGCCCCGTGGGGTGGCCGCGCAGATCGTCGAGGCCTGCCGGACGCGACCGCGCACGCTCGACGGGGTCGTCGAGCTGACGGGCCTGCCACTCGACGAGGCGGCGATGGCCGTCGCCCGCCTCGAGCGCGACGGGTGGCTCGCCGACGCCGGGGGCTGGTTCGAGGCGATCGACCAGTGGGCGGACCTCGCGTGATTGCGACGGCCATCCGCGGCGGGCGATGGTGGCGCGCAATACCATCGCCCCGTGGACACGTGGCGTATCGACGACTTCGCGAGCGCGCTCACGTCGCTGTCCGACAACACCGTCGCGTCCTACACGTCCGACCTCCGGGCATTCGCCGACTGGTGCGCGCGTGGCGACATCGACGACCCCGCGGCGGTCGTCCGGTCCACGATCCGCCGTTATCCGGCGCACCTCACCACCAGGCAATTCGCGCGGCGGACGGTCGCCCGCAAGGTTGCCTCGATCCGCCGCTACTACACGTGGCTCGTCGCATCCGGCGGCGCAACCGTCGACCCGACCAGCGGCGTCACCGTGCCGGCGGGCGGGGGGCGCCTGCCACGCGTGCTCGACCAGCGCGACCTCGCCGGGCTGCTCGACGCAGCGCCCGACCCCGACGAGCCGCTGTGGCGCCGCCGGCGCGACGATGCGATTCTGGAGGTCCTGTACGGGTCGGGGATGCGCGTCAGCGAGCTCTGCAGCCTCGACGTCTCGTCGGTCGAGCTCGACGCCGGCGCCGCCACCGTCTGGGGCAAGGGCTCGCGCGAGCGGCGCGTCCCGCTCGGCGAGCCCGCCGTGCTGGCCGTGCAGCGGTGGCTGGACGTGCGCTCCGACGTCGTCGCCCCCGAACACGGCGACGCCCTGTTCGGCAACGAACGCGGCAAGCGCATCGCACCACGCGACGTCCGGCGGATCGTCGACCGCCGTTCGCCGACACCCACGCACCCGCACGCCTTGCGGCACAGCTTCGCGACGCACCTCCTGGACGGCGGCGCCGACCTGCGCGCAGTGCAAGAGCTGCTCGGCCACTCCGATGTCGCCACGACCCAGCGTTACACTCACGTCAGCCGAGAGCGCCTCTCCGCTGCCTACCGCGAGGCCCACCCCAGAGCATGAGCATTGTCCCCGAAGACGCCGACCTCCAGATGCAGTGGACGAGGTGGTTGAATCGCCGCAACGCCGCGGCTCGCGATCATCTGATCGTCCACTACTCCCCGCTCGTCAAGTTCGTCGCCGGTCGTGTCGGCGCCGGGCTCCCGTCCAGTGTCGACTCCGGCGATCTGATCAGCTCGGGCGTGTTCGGCCTGATCGATGCGATCGAACGGTTCGACACCGAACGCGGGGTCAAGTTCGAGACGTTCGCCGTCCCGCGTATCCGCGGCGCGATCTACGACGGGCTGCGTCAACTCGACTGGGTGCCACGGTCCGTGCGCAGCCGGGCGCGCAGCGTCGAGCGGGCACTGTCCGAACTCGAGCACCGTCTCGGCCGGGGGCCGACCGACGAGGAACTGTCCGAGCACCTGCGGATCACCCCTGAGGATCTCGCCAAGTGGTTGGCGGCGATTGCCAGCACCACGATCGGTCCGCTCGACCGGGCGATCGCCGCCGGGATCGAGCCGGCCACCATGGAGGGCCCCGGCTCCGAGGCGCCGTCCTCGGTCATCGAGGACCGCGAACTCAGTCACCTGATGCGCGAGGAGATCAAGAAGCTCCCCGAACGCGAAAAGCTCGTGCTGTCCCTCTACTACGACGAGGGGCTCACCCTCTCGGAGATCGGCGACGTGCTCGGCGTCACCGAGAGCCGGGTCTCGCAGATCCACACCAAATCGGTGCTGCACCTGCGCTCGCGGCTTGCCGCCGCCGGCCTCGCCTGACGACGAACCGCAGGCCGCCCTCGACGCCGACGCGTCCTCGTGATGTCGATGTTGCAGGAGGTCCGACGATGCGTCTCGTCGTCCGTGTTCTCGTCCGAATCACCGTTGCCGGCGCCGTCGCGCTCGCCGCGCCCACGTCGTCTGCGGTCCTCGGCGCGCCCTGTTGGCGTGCGCCGGTCAGTGCGACGGTCGTCGACCCCTTCCGGGCACCGGCGTGCCGGTGGTGCGCCGGCAATCGCGGCATCGAGTACCGCACGACGCCCGGCCGCCAGGTCCGCACGGTCGCCGCGGGCCGGGTGACGTTCAGCGGCTCGGTCGCCGGCACCCGCTACGTCGTCGTCCAGATCGCCGGGGGATGGCGACTGACATACGGCCGGCTGGCGTCGGTGTCGGTCCGGCGCGGCGACACGGTGGCAGCCCGTACCGTGGTCGGCACCACGGGCCGGCGCCTGTTCTTCGGGTTGCGGGTGGGCGGCACCTACCGCGACCCGGCCCGCTACCTGGGCCAGTGGGTGGGTCGCCCGCGGCTGGTGCCGCTCGATGGCGCGCATCGGCGGACGTCACCGCTGCGATGGCGCTGCAGCGGATGAACGCGTGGCGGCGGCGGGCGGCGCCGGTAGCATCCACCCGGTCGTTTCGCCTGAAACGTCCGCTGTCCGCAGCGTCATCTCACGTTCTCCCGGTCAACACGCGGTCGCCTGTCACGCAGGCGCCGACTCGGGAGATGCAACCGCACAAGGAGCAACGACATGGCTGTCATCAGCATGCGACAGATGCTGGAGGCCGGAGCTCACTTCGGCCATCAGACCCGCCGGTGGAACCCGAAGATGAAGCGTTTCATCTTCGGCGAGCGCAACGGCATCTACATCATCGATCTCGAGCAGACGTTGCCGCGGGTCGAAACGGCCTACGGCTTCGTCCGCGACCTCGTCGCCGGCGGCGGCACGATCCTCTTCGTCGGCACCAAGAAGCAGGCCCAGGATCCCGTCAAGAGCTACGCCGACAAGTGCGGTATGCCCTACGTCAACGAGCGCTGGCTCGGCGGCATGTTGACCAACTTCGAGACGATCTCCAAGCGGGTCAACAAGATGCTCGAGTACGAGCGCATGCAGGCGTCCGGCGAGTTCGACGCGATGATCAAGAAGGAAGCACTGCTGCTCGACCGTGAGCTGACGAAGCTCCAGCGCAACCTCGGCGGGCTGCGCAGCCTGAAGAAGGCGCCGGACGCGATCTTCGTGCTCGACACCGTGAAGGAGCACATCGCGGTCACCGAGGCGAACAAGCTCGGCATCCCGGTGGTTGCCGTCGTCGACACCAACGTCGACCCCGAGGTCGTCACCTACCCGATCCCGGCCAACGACGACGCGATCCGTTCCAACAGCCTGTTCGCGCGTGTCATCGCCGACGCCGTCGAGGAGGGCCGCTTCATCGCCAACAAGCGCAACCCGGCGCCTGCGCCGGCGGTCGAGAAGACGCCAGAGGAGGTCGCCGAGTTCGAGGCCGCGCAGGCCGCCGCCCGCGACGCCGCTGCCCAGGCCCAGGCCGACCGCGACGCCAAGCTGTCCGCAGCGCGCGACCAGTCCGCAGCGGCGTCCGATGCCGACCGCACCCCCGCGTCGGTTGCCGCCTCGACCACCGGGCCGGCTGCCAACACCGAGCAGCCGCAGACCGCGCCGGCGGCGGACGCTGCCGACGCCCCGGTACCGGCCGGTGCCGACGCGCAGGCCGACACCGAGCCCGAGGCCGGCGCCGAGCCCACCGAGGTCGTCGACACGACCGTCACCGAGGCGCCCGGCAACGAGTCCGAGGCCGCCGAGGTGGCCGCCACGACGCCCGACTCCGTGGCGAGCGACCAGGCCGACGCCACCGAGGCCACTGCCGACGCCGCCGACGCCGAGACGACCCCGGAGAGCTGACCCGCCATGTCATTCACAGCACAGGACGTGAAGGCGCTGCGCGAGTCGTCGGGCGCAGGGATGATGGACTGCAAGACCGCCCTGCAGGAGAACGGCGGCGACATGGACGCGGCCAAGAAGTGGCTGCGTGAGAAGGGCCTTGCCGCCAGCGCCAAGCGCGAGGACCGCGACGCCAGTCAGGGTGTCGTCAGCCTCGTCATCGACGGCAACGTGGGCGCGCTCGTCGAGCTCAAGAGCGAGACCGACTTCGTCGCCGGCTCCGACCAGTTCAAGGCCGAGGCCGACGCGCTGGCACAGCTCGTCGTCGCAAAGGGCGTGGACGCGGTGTCCGAGCGGACCGCCCAGCTCGAAGAACTCAAGGTCACGTTGAAGGAGAACATCGGCCTCGGCGAGGTCCGCCGCATCGCAGCGGCCGACGGCAACCTCCTCGACAGCTACCAGCACGTCCAGGGCGGTCGCGGCGTCAACGGTGTGCTCGTCGAGCTCGCCGGCGGCAGCCCCGAACTCGCCCACGACATCGCCGTGCACATCGCGTTCGCGCGGCCCACGTACCTGCGTCGCGAGGACGTGCCGGCCGATGTCGTCGCCGCCGAGCGCGTCACGCTGGAGCAGATCACCCGCAACGAAGGCAAGCCCGAGGCGGCGCTGCCGAAGATCGTCGAAGGCCGGATCAACGGGTTCTTCAAGGACGTCGTGCTGCTCGAGCAGCCCTACGCCAAGGACGACAAGCAGTCGATCTCGCAACTGCTCGGCGACGCCACGGTCGTGGCCTTCGAGCAGGTCGAGATCGGCTGACGCCCGCGCCCAGCCGGTTTGAACGACGGTGAATGCCGTCGGGTACGGTCACAGCCGACGTTCCACCGTTCGAGGATCCAATGACCGCTGCTGATCAACGCCCCGCTTTCAAGCGCATCGTCTTCAAACCGTCCGGTGAGGCGTTCGCCGGCGAGTCCGGCAAGGGCCTCGACGGGGCGACGCTCGACGCGACCGCCACCGAGATCATCGACCTCCGCCAGAACCTCGGCGTCGACGTCGCGGTCGTCGTCGGCGGCGGCAACTTCTGGCGCGGCCGGACGGGCTCCACCGCCGGGATGGATCCGACGCAGTCCGACCACATCGGCATGCTCGGCACGGTGATGAACGCGCTCGCGCTGCAGGACGCGCTCGAGCGGCAGGGCCAGGAGACACGCGTCCAGTCGGCGATCGAGATGCCCCGGATCGCGGAGGCCTACATCCGTCGGCGCGCAGTGCGCCATCTGGAGAAGGGCCGCGTCGTGATCTTCGCGGCCGGCACCGGCAACCCGTTCTTCACCACCGACACCGCAGCGGCACTGCGGGCGGCGGAAATCGAGGCCGAGGTCCTGATCAAGGGCACGCACTCCGGTGTCGACGGGGTCTATTCGGCCGATCCGCGCACGGACGCCACCGCCACGAAGTACGACGAGGTGTCATATCTCGAAGTGATGACGAAGAACCTTCAGGTGATGGATGCGACGGCGATCGCGTTCTGCCGCGACAACGAGATCCCGATCGTGGTGTTCGACATGTCCAAGCCGGGTTCACTGCGCAGCATCGTGCAGGGCGGCACCGAGGGCACGCTCGTCCGCGAGTGAGCGACCAGGTGGGGACCACGATGTGCCGTGCGCGCCGTCCGTGCTGGGTACGCTGGTCGCCGTGATCGAAGACACGATGCTCGAGGCGATGGACAAGATGGATCGCGCGGTCGAGCACACCCAGTCGCAGTTCGCCACCGTCCGCACCGGCCGCGCGACGCCGTCGCTCGTCGAGCGGATCAACGTCGAGTACTACGGTGCTCCGGTGCCGATCCAGCAACTCGCGTCGATCTCGGTGCCCGAAGCGCGCCAGTTGCTGATCAAGCCGCACGACCGCACCACGCTCGAGTCGATCGAGCGCGCCATCCGCGAGAGCGACCTCGGCGTCAACCCGAGCAACGACGGCGTGGCGATCCGTTTGTCGTTGCCCCAGCTCACCGAAGAGCGACGCAAGGAGTACGTCAAAGTGGCGCGCGCGATGGCCGAGGAGGGCCGCATCGCGCTGCGCAGCATCCGCCGGGATGCACGCAAGGCGATCGAGGCGGCGCAGAGCGACGGCGACGTGTCCGAGGACGACATCGACCGGGCCGAGAAGGAACTGGACAAGGTCACCCACGAGCACGTCGAGAACATCGATGCTGCGCTGGGCCGCAAAGAGCATGAGCTCCTGGAAGTCTGAACCGAGCCGGACGATGCCGCTGGAAAGCACGCGACGATGACCGACGACCGCTGGCGCCCCGAAAATCCCGACGACGACGACGCCGGACGGCGTCCAGGAAGGTTGGAAGCCGAGATGGACCGCTTCGACGACGACGAGTTCGGTGGTCCGCTCTTTGCCGACACCTCCGAGACGGAGGTCACCAAGCCGGACGCCGAGCCCGAGCCCGAGCGCCTCAGCCTCGACGAGGACGACTCCGGCGCGATGCCACACTGGACGGAGTCGGCAACCGGCGACGTCCCCAAGATCGACCGGCCGGCCGCCTCGGCCGACCCCACCGACGACCTCGACGTGTGGTCGACGTTCACGTCGGACACGCCGGTGTGGAAGGAAGGCGACCCGGTCGACCGGCCGTCGGGGCAGGTCCCGACCGCCCCGGCGGATCCGACCGGCGAGATCGCGTGGGAGAACGCCCCGGTCGAGTCGAGCCTCGACGCCGATCTCGCCACCGAGGCCGTCGAAGCGGTCCCACCGTCGTCGCCCGAGCCGGCACGGATCACGATCGGTACCGACCCGTCCGGGATGCCCCGGCGACCCGCGCCGCAGCGCCGCGGCAAGCCCGCGCAACGTCCGCCGAGCGCCGGCGGCCCGCCGCTCAGTCCGAAGCGCAATCTTCCTGTCGCGATCGCCACCGGCCTCCTGCTGGCGGCGGCGTTCCTCGCCCTCACGATGTGGCGCCCGGCCGGCGCAATCGCGTTCGTCACCGTCATCCTCGGCCTCGCCTCGATCGAGTACTTCTCGAAGGTCACCGAGAAGGGGTATCGCCCCGCGGTCGCGGTGGGCGTCGCGGCGTGCGTCGTCGCCCCGCTGGTCGCGTACTGGGTCGGCGAGACCGGTCTCCCGATGATGCTCGCGTTCGCGTTCCTGGCGGGCTCGCTCGGGTTCATCGGGGCCGAGTCGATCGAGGTCGGCCCGATGCCGAACATGGCGATCACCACGCTCGGCATCGTGTGGATCGGGATCATGGGCTCGTTCGCAGCTCTGATCATCCGGTACTCCAACTTCTTCGGCGGTGACAACCCGATCGGGACGGACACGATCGTGCTCGTGGCGATCGGCGTCGTCGCCAACGACGTCGGTGCGTTCTTCGTCGGCAGCGCGTTCGGGCGGACGCCGCTGCGCAGCTGGATCAGCCCGAACAAGTCGGTCGAAGGATTCCTCGGGGGCACGATCCTCACCCTCGTCGCGATGCTGCTGGTCGGGATGCGTGACCTCAGTGACACGTGGTCGGCCACGAGCCACTTGCTGATGCTCGGCATCGTGATCTCGATCTTCGCGCCGCTCGGTGATCTGACCGAGAGCATGTTCAAGCGCAACCTCGACGTGAAGGACTTCGGCTCGATCGTGAAGGGCCACGGCGGCATCCTCGACCGCTTCGACGGGTTCCTGTTCGCACTGCCGGCCGTCTACTACCTGATGCGGGTCGTGGAGCCGTGGACGCAGTTCGCGGGCTGACCGGACCGACGAACCGCCCCATCCGTGTCGCGATCGCCGGCTCGACCGGTTCGATCGGCACGCAGACGCTCGATGTCATCCGCGCCGAGAACGAACGCGTCCCCGGCTCGTACATCGTCACCGGACTCTCGGTCGGACGGTCCGGTGCGGCTGTCGTCGAGCAGGCCGTCGAGTTCGACGCGCCGTTGATCGTCGTCGACGATGCCGACGCCCGTCGGCTCGTCGCCGAGCGGCTGCCGGGCGTGAACCTGGAAGCGGACGCCGCCGCACTGGTGGACGGCGCCGACGTCGTGGTCAACGGGGTCGTCGGATTCGCCGGTCTCGGGGTGACGATCGAGACGTTGCGCGCCGGCAAGCGGCTGGCACTGGCGAACAAGGAGAGCCTGATCGCTGCGGGCCCGATCGTGCAACCGCTGCGGGAGGTCCCGGGCGCCGAGCTGATCCCCGTGGACAGCGAGCACTGCGCGCTGCACCAGTGCCTGCGGTCGTCCGCCGATGCCGATCGGGAGGTGGCCCGCCTGCTGCTCACCGCGAGCGGGGGACCGTTCCGCGGCCGCACCGCCGACGACCTCGCATCCGTCACGGTCGACGAGGCACTCGCCCATCCGACCTGGAGCATGGGTCCCAAGATCACCGTCGACTCGAGCACGCTGATGAACAAGGGGCTCGAGGTGATCGAGGCCCACGAGCTGTACGGCACGCCGTACGACGCGATCGACGTCGTCGTGCATCCGCAGTCGATCGTGCACTCGATGGTGGAGTTCACCGACGGGTCGACGATCGCCCAGCTGAGCATGCCGACGATGAAGTTGCCGATCGGATACGCGCTCGGGTACCCCGATCGGATCGGGACACCGTTCGGCCGCATCGACTGGACGACGGTCGGCAGCCTCGACTTCGAACCGGTCGACACCGCGACGTTCCGCTGCCTCGCGCTGGCCTACGACGCCGGACGGCTCGGCGGCACCGGTCCTGCCTGGCTGAGTGCCGCCAACGAGGTCGCGGTCGACCATTTCCTTTCCGGAAATTTGCAGTGGAATGACATTGCTGACGTCTGCGTTGACGTGATGGCGAGGCATGATGGGGGGACCCCCCACACCGTCGACGACGTGATCGAAGCCGATCGGGCCGCCCGGCGAATTGCTAGCGAGATCCTCACCCGATGACGAAACCACTCACCGACAGCCCCGAGACCCTGCCGCCTCCCGAGGCGATGTCGCGCGTCGACAAGATGAAGAGCGAGATCGTCGCCGGTGGTGCCGTCACCGAGAATCTCGACGACGAGTTGGCCGGTGGCTGGCGCGGCGCGTTGGCGATGGGTTCGATCCTCGCCCTGTTCGCCTGGTTGGCGTTCGTCAACTTCTGGATCTTCGTGTTCGTCGTCGGAGTCGTCGTGTCGATCTTCCTGCACGAGCTCGGCCACTACCTGACCGCCCGTTGGACCGGCATGAAGGTGACCCAGTTCTTCCTGTTCTTCGGCCCCCGGCTGTGGAGTTTCCGCCGCGGCGAGACCGAGTACGGCGTCCGCGCGCTCCCACTCGGGGCGTTCGTCCGGATCATCGGCATGAACCGGATGGACGACGTCGAGCCCGGCGACGAAGCCCGGACGTATCGGCAGCAGAGCTTCCCCAAGCGGCTGCTCGTCATCTCGGCCGGGTCGCTGATGCATCTGCTGATCGCAATCGTCTTGTTGTTCGGCGTGTATGCGCTGGCGGGCGAGGAGGTCGTCCGCGACGGTGCCGAGGTGCAGCAGCTGTCGCTGAACGGCCCGGCGTCGCAGTCCGGGGTGATGGTCGGCGATGTCGTCGTCAGCGTCGACGGCGAGCCGTTCACCGGTGCCCGTGCGTTCGGCGAGTTGGTGCGTTCGAACGACCCGCAGGACGTCGTCACGCTCGGCGTGATCCGCGACGGCGAGTCGGTCGACGTCACGGTTGCGCTCGGCGCAAATGCGAACGGTGACGCGCTGGTCGGCATCACCAGCTCGACGATCTTCGAGACGGTCGACCATTCCGTACCCGCTGCCGCCGGCAACGCCGTGACCGACATCTTCCCGTTCTCGTGGGAGTCGACGAAGGGCGTCGTCAAGGTGCTCAACCCGGTCAACATCGTGTCGCATCTCAGCGGCGCCAACGATGACCTGGCGAGTCGACCGACGACGCTGTACGGCGTCGCCCAGATCTCCGACGACGTCGGTGACGCCTCCGGCTGGGCGGGCATGATCCTGCTGCTGGCCGTCCTCAACGTGTTCGTCGGCGTGTTCAACATGTTCCCGCTGCTGCCGCTCGACGGCGGGCATGCGGCGATCGCGGCGTACGAGCGGGTGCGCGAGGCGATACGCGGCGGCACGCAGCGCTACTTCGCCGATGTCGAGCGGTTGATGCCCTTCGCCGTCGGCGTGATCACGGTGCTCGCGATGCTGATGTTCGCGGGGTTGTACCTCGACATCGCGAAACCCATCTGATCTCGGCCGTATCGTTCTCGTCATGGAAGTCAGCAGCTCGGTCGCCCGCAAGCAGACCCGTCAGATCTCCGTCGGCGACGTGTTGGTCGGTGGCGATGCGCCGGTGTCGATCCAGTCGATGACGATCACGAAGACCGCCGATGTCGAGGGCACACTCCAGCAGATCTATGCGCTCGCCGCCGCCGGAGCCGACATCGTGCGCTGCACGTGCAACGAGATCGAGGCCGCCGAGGGCCTCGCCCGGATCGTGCCGCGGTCGCCGGTGCCGATCATCGCCGACATCCACCACCAGTACAAGATGGCGATGGCCGCGATGGAAGCAGGTGTCGACGGCCTGCGCCTGAACCCCGGCAACATCCGCCGACCCGAACACATCAAGGCGGTCGCGGCCGAGGCGAAGGATCGCAACATCCCGATCCGGATCGGGGTCAACGCCGGCTCGCTCGACCCGAAGCTGTACGAGAAGTACGGCAGTGCCACGCCCGAAGCGATGGTCGAGTCCGCGCAGACCGAGATGGCGTACTTCGACGAGGTCGGCTTCGACCTGATCAAGATCTCGGTGAAGGCGTCGAGCGTGCCATTGATGGTCGAGGCCTACCGCCAGCTGTCCGAGGTCACCGACCATCCGCTCCATCTCGGCGTGACCGAGGCCGGGCCGCCGCCGGCCGGGTTGATCAAGGCGACCGCCGGCATCGCGACGCTGCTGTTGGAAGGGATCGGCGACACGATCCGATACTCGCTGACCGCCGACCCGGTCGAGGAGGCCCGAGCGGGCCGCCAGCTCCTGGAGGCGTTGGGCCTGCGTGAGCGCAAGAACGTCGACCTGATCGCCTGCCCGTCGTGCGGCCGGGCCGAGGTCGACGTGATCAAGGTGGCCAACGAGGCGATGGAGGCGTTCGGCGATCGCAAGCTGCCGCTGCAGATTGCGGTGATGGGCTGCGTCGTCAACGGGCCCGGCGAGGCGCGCGACGCCGACATCGGCATCGCTGCGGGCAACAAGCGTGGCCATCTGTTTATCAAGGGCCAGAACGTGGCAGTCGTGCCCGAAGACGAGATGGTCGATCAGCTCGTCGAGTGGGCCGAATTCATCAACGAGCACGGCATCGATGCCGCGCTCGAGCGGGCCGACCTCGACAAGGCCCGGCGCGAGGCCGAGAAGGACCGCGCCAAGCTGCTGGACGAGCAGGGCGACGACGCCAACCACGCGAACGAGAAGATCGTCCAGATCCGCAGCAAGGTCTGACCGCTCAGGCCGGCGTGACGACGAACGTGTCGGCGGTCGTCGTCAGCTCGGTGCCGGGCGCGAGATAGAGCTGGCTGCCGTCGAGCGTGATCGCCAACTCGTGTCCGGTCGCGGTGTACGTCGCACCGGGATCGAGCCACACCAGTTGCACGCCGGCCTCCGGCAGCGCATAGCGGCCGTCGACGACGGGGAGGATCGGGTCCCGGAGGGGGCGGGTGTCGACGGTGGCGAGCAGCAGCTCGACATCGACGGGCTTGACCGTGAGGCCGCCGCGCACGACGTTGTCGCTCGCGCCCATCAGTTCGATGCCGGCGCCGCGGAGGTATGCGTGGAGGTTGCCGGCGGTGAGGCGGATCGCCTCACCGGGGGCGAGTACCACGTGGTTCAGCAGCAGGGCCGCGACGACGCTGGGGTCGTCCAGCCCGTACCGCTCGCCCAGCCGGCCGATCCACAGTGCCAGCGGGTCGGCGCTCTGGTCGATCACGGCGACGATTGCGGCGAGGTCGACTCGGCGGTGATAGATCGCTTGCAGCGCGTCGTCCGAACCGCGGTCCCGCACGGCGTCGGCCAGTTCGCGGGCGCCGAGGCGGTCGAGGAGCTCGATCGTCCACTCGGGTGGTCGGAACCCGCACAGCGCCTCGAATTCGGTGAGCGCCACCAGCAGCTCCGGTTTCGGGTGTGGATCGACGAACACGCCCCGCTCGAATCCGGCGCGCGCCTGCTCACCGGTGGGGTGGGCCTGCAGCGACAGCGGCTCGGCCGCGGCGAGCACCTTCAGCAGGTAGGGGAGCTCGCCGGTGACGTCGGCGAGCGGGGTGCCGTCCGCGAACGTGGTCGGCCCGTTGGCGTGGGTGCCGAGCCACAGCTCGGCCCACGGCTCACCGTCGGGTTCCACGCCGAGCAGCCGCGGGATGAACTCGGTGTCGCCCCACGCGTAGTGCTGGACGACCCCGACCACCCGCTGCGGAGTCGTCGCCGTGCCTGGCACGACTGCGACTCTACGTCCCGAGGCCGAGTTCGGCGGCTCGGCCCAGTACGCCGGGGCGTTCGGCGCCGACGGTCGTCGAGTCGCCGTGGCCGGTGTGGACGACCGTGTCGTCCGGCAGTTGCAGCAGCCGGTCGCGGATCGACGTCAGGATCGTCGGCTCGTCGCTGTGCGACCGTCCGGTCGCACCGGGGCCGCCGCAGAACAGCGTGTCGCCGCTGAACACGGTGCCACCGGCCGCATCGTGGAAGCAGCAGCATCCGGGGGAGTGACCCGGCGTGTGCAGGACGCCGAGTTCGTGGCCGCCGGCCGCGATCACCGATCCCGGCTCGATCGGCCGGTCGGGCGAGTCGTCCGGATACACCACGTCCCACAGCATGCGGTCGGCCGGATGCAGCATGATCGGTGCGTCGACTGCGTTGCGCAGCTGCACCGCCGCATTGATGTGGTCGTTGTGGCCGTGGGTCAGCACGATGGCTGCCACGCGTCGGCCATTGACCGCAGCGACGATCGGTGCGTGGTCGTGGGCTGCATCGAACACGACGACCTCGCGGTCGTCACCGACGATCCAGATGTTGTTCGTGACCTCCCACTCACCGCCGTCGAGCGCGAAGATCCCGTCGGTCGTGACCAGTTCGATGCTCACGCCAGCTCGACCACGGAGCGCAGTACCTCGCCCGCCTCCATCTTGTGGAAGGCGGCCTCCACGTCCTCCAGGCCGATCGTCTCGGTCACGAACCCGCCGAGGTCGAGCCGCCCCTGGAGGTAGAGGTCGATCAGCATCGGGAAGTCACGTTCGGGCAGGCAGTCGCCGTACCACGACGACTTCAGCGCCCCGCCCCGCCCGAACACCTCGATGTACGGCAGTTCGACGGTCATCTCCGGGTTGGGCACCCCGACGAGCACGACCGTGCCGGCGAGATCGCGCGCTTCGAAGCACTGCCGGTAGACCTCGGGGCGGCCGATCGCCTCGATGCAGACGTCGGCTCCGTTGCCGTCGGTGACCGAGCGGATGAACTCGACCGGGTCGGTGGTGGTCGAGTTGCACGTGTGGGTCGCACCGAAGCCCTGTGCCCACTCGAGCTTGCGGTCGTCGATGTCGACGGCGATGATCTTCGACGCGCCGGCCAAGCGGGCCCCGATGATCGCGGCGTCGCCGACGCCCCCGCAGCCGAACACCGCGACACTCTGGCCGCGGGTGACGCCGCCGGTGTTGATCGCGGCGCCGATCCCGGCCATCACGCCGCAGCCGAGGAGACCCGCCACGCTCGGCGGGGCGGCCGGGTCGACCGTGGTGCACTGTCCGGAATGGACGAGTGTCTTGTCGCAGAACGCCCCGATGCCCAGCGCCGGTGACAGCTCGGTACCGTCTGCGAGCGTCATCTTCTGGCTCGCGTTGTGGGTGTCGAAGCAGTACTGCGGCTGGCCCCGCTTGCATGCCCGGCAGTTGCCGCACACCGCCCGCCAGTTGAGGATGACGTAGTCGCCCGGCGCGACGTTGGTGACACCCTCGCCGACCGACTCGACGGTGCCTGCCGCCTCGTGGCCCAGCAGGAACGGGAAGTCGTCGTTGATCCCACCTTCGCGATAGTGGAGGTCGGTGTGGCACACGCCGCACGCCTGGACTGCGACGACCGCTTCGCCGGGCCCCGGATCGGGAACGATGATCGTCTCCAGCGAGACGGGCTCGCCCTTGGTACGTGCGATGACGCCGCGAACTTCCTGACTCATGGCGCCGAACGTAGCGCACGCGTCCGGCCGTCATTCGATCGCTCGTAGGCTGCGCCCGGTGGTTGCGATGACGACGAGATGGCTACTGGCGGCGGTCGTGGGCTGCTCGATCGTGGCGTGTGGCAGCGAGGCTGCCGAATCGCCCGACGGTGTGCTCGCCCTGTACGAGTCCGAGTACGACGATGAACTCGCAGCCTTCCACCGCGTCCCGCTGCTGCTCGTCACGACGGACAGCCGGGCGATCATGGCTGCGCCCGCCGATCTGGCCGTCCAGGGCGAGCTGCTTCCCGACGTCTGGGTCCGGACGATTTCGGCCGAGGGCGTCGAGCGACTGCGTTCCGCCGACGTCTCCGACGACCCCACGCTCGACGAGTTGCTCGGCGTGATCGGCGGAGAGCACCTCGGTCCGCTCGAGTTCTTCCTGCCCACCGAATATCTCGCCATCGCGACACCGATCGACGATGCCGGGACGCGGCCGGTGATCGAGTGGCCGGCCGACGCGTCGACCCGGCTCGGCGATGCGTTGACGTGCCGGCGTTTTCCGGAACTCGAAGTCGGCGAGGCGCTGGAGACGGCAGCCGCCGAGAGCGTCTTCAGCGACGGGGGAGTGATCTACGAGGTCCGCGCGAAGCAAGCGTGGCCCGGCGCGACCTGCTGAGGCCGCACGGCGTCAGAACAGACGCAGTTCGTCGGCTCGCATGCCGCGCAACTCGTCGTAGTCCACTTCGACGCAGCGGAACCCGCGGGCCTCGGCAAGCACCCGCGCCTGCGGCTTGACGACCTGCGCGACGAACACGCCACGGATCTCGCCCAGCGACGAGTCGAGCTTCAACCGGTCGATGTAGCGCGTCAGCTGCTCGACGCCGTCGATCTCGCCGCGCCGCTTGACCTCGACCGCCACCACGGTGTCGTCGGCGTCGCGGCAGACGAGGTCGATCGGACCGATCGCGGTCGGGTACTCCCGCCGGACGAGCGTCAGCCCGGTCTCGATCGCGGCCGGTTGCGCCGCGAGCAGCTCCTGGAGATGGGCTTCCACGCCGTCCTTCTGCAGCCCCGGATCGTCGCCGAGCTCTTGCTCGACGTCGCTGAACACCTCGTGCAGCGTGATCGTCAGCGTTTCCTGCTTCGGGTTGGAGATCACCCAGTGGTCGCCGTTGTCGACGATCGTGTTGGGCGCGTTCATCCAGTTCAGAGGCTTGTAGGCGCCGCCGTCGGCATGGATCGCGACACACCCGTCGGCCTTCACCATGATCAGCCGGGTCGCCTCGGGCAGGTGGGCGGCCAAGCGGCCGGCGTAGTCGACGGAGCAGCGGGCGATCAGCAGACGCACGGAGCGGACGTTATCCGGCGGTTCAGCGCGTCGACTCGACGTGGGCCTGCATCCGCCGCTGGATCAGGGCCCGCCGCTCTTGCAGCTCGCGGTAGGTGAGCGAGTCGACGCTGGGGTCGAGGCCCATGCTCGCCTTGACGCCGTCGAGGTCGAACTCGACCGCGTTCGGGTCGACGCCCAACTCGCGGCCCAACCGCTCGCCGTGCTTCGCCGCGAACAGCATCGAGATGTTGGCGACTTCGCCGATCAGGTCGAGTTCGGGAGCGAGCCTGGCGATCGCGCCGTCGAGGAACACGAGGTTCTTGACGTACAGCATCAGCTCCTTCGGCAGCTTGGCGCCGTAGCCGAGGAGGGCCTTGACCATCCGCTGGACCTCGTGCACCATCTCCTCGCCCGTCAGGGTCGTCGGATCGATGACCTGTTCGTCGAGGCGCAGGTCACGGATGACCGCATCGAGATCGGTGTCGGCCGGCAGCGCGCCGAGGTCGCGCAACGCAGCCATCTGACCCCGGATGTCGTTGGTCGTCGCGCCGAGCATCAGCCGCAGGAACGCGTTGCGACGTCCGCCGGTGAGCCGGCCGACGATGCCGTAGTCGAGCAGTGCCGTACGGCCGTCCTCCATCACGAACAGGTTGCCGCCATGCAGGTCGCCGTGGAAGATCCCCTCCACGACGGCACCTTCCATGAACGCGATCATCGCTGTGCGGATCACGTCCTCGGTGTTGATGCCCGCGTCCTGCATCCCGGCGGCGTCGTCGAAGTTGAACCCCGACACCCGTTCCATCACGAGCACGCGGCGGGTCACCAACTCGGGATGGGGTCGGGGCACGACGTAGCGATCCTGACCGAGGTCGTGCAGCATCGCGGCGACATCCAGCATGTTCGCGGCTTCCATCCGGAAGTCGAGTTCCTCGACGATCGTCTCGGCGAACAGTTCGACGAGGGCGGGCGGATTGGCGAGTGACGCCACCGGGATCCGCCCGACGAGATGCGGCGCCAGCCACGCCATCACCCGCAGGTCGTCGCGGACGAACGCCGCGACCGAGGGCCGTTGCACCTTGACGACGACATCCTCGCCCGACCGCAGCCGGGCCGCGTGGACCTGGGCAATCGATGCGGCCGCCAGCGCCGTCTCCTCGAAGGACTCGAACACGTCCTCGAGGCGGGCGCCGAGGTCCTGCTCGACCGTCAGCCGCACGACGTCGAACGGTTCGGCCGGAACCTGGTCGCGGCAACGCTTGAACTCGGTGACCAACTCGGCCGGGAACAGTCCGTCGCCGGAGGAGATGATCTGGCCGAGCTTGATGTACGTCGGGCCCAGCGCCTCCGCGGCGATGCGCAGGCGACGCGAGATCACCGCCCGGCTCTCCGCCGGCCCGGCATACCGCTGACGGCGCTTGCCGATGATCCACGGCACGACCGCCCGCGCCAGTCGGGCCGACACGGTGAGCACGCGGAGGCCGGGTGGCAGCCTGGAGGGTGCGGTGAGCTGCGGGACCTCGGCCTGGGCACGGTGCCGCAATGTCGACGCCAGCGACAGCCAGCGCGCGTCGGATCGTCGGATCTCCCAGGGCCCGACCTCGGTGAAGGCGGCCCAGCGGCGGTCGTCGGCGGGAGCCGACACGGGGTTCATCGGTTCAGGATGCCGGATCGCAAGCAAATCCCCATCGCCGGTCAAGTGTCACACCGCATCTGCCGATGAATGGCCATGACCGTGATCATCCTCACCGTGGCAGAAATCGGCGTGTTGACGACGATGGCCGCGGGCCTGATCCGCAAGCGTTCGCTGGTCCGCCCGGCCAGGGTCGGTCACCGCCGGCACTGAGCCACGGCACGCCGACCGGGCGACTGAAGCGGCGGCACGCCGCCGTGGCAACATCGGCAGATGACCCCGCGCCCCTTCACCGTGCTCGGCATCCAGCAGATCGCCGTCGGCGGTCTCGACAAGGGGGCGCTCACCGGTTTGTGGTCCGGCCTGCTCGGGATCGACAAGGTCGGCGACTACGTCAACGAGGCCGAGAACGTCGACGAGGACATCCTCCGGCTGGGGCGGGGCCCCCATGCCGTCGAGATCGACCTGATGCAACCGCTCGACCCGGATCGCGCGCCGAAGGTGCACGCGCCGGCGTTGAACCACGTCGGCCTGTGGATCGACGACCTCGCCGCGGCCGTCGCCTGGCTGACGGAGGCCGGTATGCGGTTCACGCCCGGCGGTATCCGTCGCGGCGCCGCCGGGCACGACGTCTGCTTCCTCCACCCGAAGGGCACCGAGGACAGCCCGCGCTCGGGTGAGGGCGTCCTGATCGAGCTGATCCAGGCGCCGGCCGATGTGATCGAGGCGCTGTCGTGAACGGGCCGCTGCACGGGGTCAAGGTCGTCGAGCTCGGCGTCTGGGTCGCCGGGCCGGCGGCGGCCGGGATCATGGCCGACTGGGGCGCAGACGTGATCAAGATCGAGCCCGATCGGGGCGATCCGCAGCGCGGCATCTTCGGAGCGGTCGGCGCCAACAGTGAGATCCCCGTCCCGCCGTTCGAAGTCGACAACCGGGGCAAGCGTTCGGCGGTGCTCGACCTGCGCGCCGCCGAGCACGTCGAAGTGATGCATGGGCTGCTCGCCGATGCCGATGTGCTCGTCACCAACATGCGGCAGTCGGCGCTCGGCCGGCTGGGGTTCGACCACGAGACGGTGTGCGCTCGTCACCCGCACCTCGTGTACGGCGTGATCAGCGGCTACGGGCTGGAGGGACCCGACGCCGACCGGGCCGGCTACGACATCGGCGCATACTGGGCACGATCCGGCTTCGCCCACACGATGGTGCCGCCCGGGGAGATGCCGCCCACCCTGCGGTCGGGGACCGGTGACCATCACACCGGGATGACGCTCGCAGCCGGAGTCATGGCGAAGCTCGTCGAACGGGGCCGGACCGGTCGGGGCGGCCTCGTCGGCACCAGCCTGCTGCGCACCGGGATGTACTCGATCGCCTGGGACATGGGGATCAAGCTGCGGTTCGACCGGCGCGAGCGGACCCGCGCGCGTGATCGCAACCGTGCCCCGCTGATCAACGTCTATCGGGGCGCGGACGACGGCATGTTCTGGCTGATCTGCCTGGAGGCGGACCGGCACTGGCCGAAGCTGCTCGCGGCCATCGAGCGCCCCGACCTCGCCGATGACGAACGCTTCGCGACGGCGGCCGGGCGGATGCAGCACTGCGAGCCGCTGATCGCGCGGTTGGACGTCGTGTTCGCAGAGCGTCCGGTGGCGGAGTGGGGTCGTCAGTTCGACGAACACGACGTGTGGTGGGCACCGGTCCACTCGATCGAGGACGTGATCGCCGACCCGCAGGCCCAGCCCGGGTTCGTCGAGATGACACCACGCGACGGTGGCGAGCCGTTCCGGGCGGTGCGCACACCGGTCGACTTCGACGGCTTCGACATGCCCGCCGGCCCGGTGCCCGACCTCGGCGAGCACACCGACGAGGTGATCGCCGAGGGCTTCGGGTCAGAATTTCGGTGAGCGCTGCTCCCTGAGCGCGGCGACGCCCTCGGCGTACTCCGACGTGCGCATCGCCTCGTCGAGCAGTTCGACCGACTCGCGGACTGATGCGGCCGGGTCGTGGCGCAGCAGATCCTGCGTGAGCTGCCGTTTGGTCGCGGCCACCGCGGCGGGGCCGGTCGTCGCGGCGAGGTCACGCGCGTACCGCTGAGCGGCCTCGACCGTGGCGTCGCCGTCAGATTCGACACCGTTCCACAGGCCCCAGTCGGCCGTGTCGGCCGCGGTGACCACGCGGCCCGACAGCAGCAGGTCGGCGGCGCGGGTCGGGCCGACGAGTCGCGGCAATGTCCAACTCAGGCCGTACTCGGCAGGCAGGCCCAACTTCGGTGCGGCGGTCGTGATCTTCGCATCGGACGCGGCGAACCGCAGGTCACAGAACGAGACGAGGGCGAGGGCCACCCCGGCGCACGCACCGTTGACCGCGGCGAGGATCGGCAGCCGGTAGCCGAGCTGCCATGCGAAGTCGGCGTCCAACCGGTCGCCACCGCCCGGTCGCGCGACCTCTTCGGGCAGTCCCGTGTCGTAGCCCCCTTTGTCGACGTGGCCTGCGAGTGCGGTGGCGTCCCCGCCGACGCAGAACGCCGGCGGTGTCCCGGTGACGACGACCGCCCGCAGGTCGGCGCGGTGTTCGAGGTCGGCGAGCACCGACCGGTACTCCGCGTGCATTCGCCCGGTCCACGCGTTGTGGCGGTGCGGGCGATGCAGCCACACGGTGGCAACCGGGCCGTCGACAATCCAGCGGATCGCGGTCAACTCGGCGGCGTCGGCGCTCATCCCCAGATCGATCGCAGGACGGGCTCGGCCAGTTCCGGCCGACAGACGATGAAATCCGGGAGCCACGGATCGCGGGCGTTGTAGACGAGGGGCGAGCCGTCGATCCGGCTGGCGTGGAACCCGGCCGCCAGCGCCACTGCGGCTGGGGCGGCGGAGTCCCACTGGTACATCCCGCCGTCGTGTACGTAGATGTCCGCCTCGCCCATCACGACGGCCATCGCTTTGGCTCCGGCCGAGCCGAGACGGACGGCGTCGCAGCCGAGGCCGTCCGCGACGAGGACCGCGGCATACGGGGCGCGGCTGCGCGACGTGACGAGCAGTGGTCGCTCGCGTGTCGTCGGTGGCAGCGGTGGGGCCGGATCGGTCGAGAACGTGACGTCGATCGCCGGCAGGCTGACCGCCCCGGCCGCGAACTCGTCGCTCGTCCACAACGCCACGTGGACGGCCCAGTCGTGGCGCCCGGCCTCGCCGTACTCGCGGGTGCCATCGAGTGGGTCGATGATCCACACCCGGTCGGCGTCGTACCGGCGCGGATCCTCCAACCCCTCCTCGGAGAGCACCGCGTCGTCGGGACGCAGCAGCCCGAGTTCCTCTGCGAGAAACTTCTGCGCCGCGGCGTCACCGGCGTCGCGCACATCCCACATCGAGGCGCCTGCGCGGAACAGCTCCGTGCGCAACTCGACCAGGCGCTCGCCGGCTTGCGTTGCCAGCCGCGTCGCGAGCTGGGCGTCGGACTCCGGCGGCATTGACGCAGTCTGCCAGCACTTCGAAACGATGGCGGAACTCGTCGGGAGCGTCGCAGTCGCCCCGGTGGGCCGATCTAGCGTTTCGCTGGTGCGTCGTCGGTTGGAAGGCTCGGTGGTCTTCACGGGCCTCGTCCTGCTCACGGCGTGCTCATCGGCGACCGCCGGTGTCGAGGCATCATGTGCCCCCAGCCCGTACCGCAACAGCCCGCCGCTGGTGATCGCGCACGCCGGCGGCAACGAGATGGCGCCGTCCAACACGATGTACGCGCTGCACCGGGGGATGGAGGCGGGCGCCGACGTGCTGGACCTCGACCTGCGGATGACCGCCGACGGGGTGGTCGTCGCGCGCCACGACCGCGAGCTGTCGACGACGACGAACGGCGCGGGTCCGGTCGACGAGGCGACGTGGCAGGACGTGTCCGCGCTCGACGCCACCGCGCGCTGGTCCGGGGCACCGCTCACCGACGAGGTGACCGTCGCGTCGGTCGAGGAGGCGCTACTGGCTTTCCCCGACGTTCACTTCTCGCTGGAGATCAAGCAGACCGAGCCGTCCCTCGCCGACGAACTGTGCGGCATCCTCGACCGCACCGGGAGCCGCGACCGGGTCTTCATCTCGTCGAACTTCGACGAGGCGACATATGGGTTCCGCGACGCGTGTCCGGGGGTCACGATCACGACGACGTTCCGTGACCTGCACGAGCGCAACCGTGCGGTCGCCGCCGGCGAGCACTGGTGCTGGGCGTCACCGATCGGCCAGCCCCCGTTCACCCGTGACCGCTTCGCCTCGGCGGAATTCCTCGCCGACGCCCACCGTCACGGCGGAGCGGTGTTCACCTGGACGGTCAACGCCGCAGACGACCTGCGGATGCTCGCCGAGGCCGGTGTGGATGGCGTGTACACCGACCGCCCGGCACTCGCCAGGGAGATCTTCGACGACGTCGCGTCTGGATGACGTTTCATCCAAATCGGGACGCGCCACGAACAACGGTCATGAACTTCGACATCGACCGGTACCTCGGACAGGTCGCCGCCCTCGACGACAGCGACATCGACTACGAGTCGTTCCGGGCGCGTCCGCTCGACGACGACACGCTGCGGTGCCTGCGCTACATGCACGACGTCGAGCACCACACCACCTGCTACCTCCGCGACCTGCTCGTCACGTCGGCGCACGAGGACCCGGAGGTCACGTCGTTCCTGGCGATGTGGGCGTTCGAGGAGTTCTGGCACGGCGAGGCGATCGGCAAGGTGCTTGCGGTCCACGACGAGACGTTCGGGCGCGAGCGCATCGCGGCGGCCCGGTCCCGGGTCGGGCGGGAGCGGCTGCGGACGCTCGGGTTCATGGCGCTGTCCGGCCTGACCGACCACGTCGTCGCGATCGCGATGACGTGGGGCGCGATCAACGAGTGGACGACCCAGGCCGGCTATCTCCGGTTGGCGTCGACCGCCGGCAACGACGAGCTGGCGACGCTGCTGCGGCGGATCGCCAAGCAGGAGGGTCGGCACATCGACTTCTACGCGAGCCAGGCCGAGCAACGCCTCGCCGACCCCGGCGCGCAGAAGTGGACGCGCCGGGCGTTGAACCGAGCGTGGTCACCGGTCGGCTCGACCGTGATGCCCAAGGCCGAGACCGACCACCTCGTGCGCACGCTGTTCGGCGGTGACGACGGTGCCGCGATGGCCGGCCGGATCGACCGGCGGGTCGATCGCCTGCCGGGCCTCGCCGGCCTCGGACTCGTCGAGGGTGTGCGGCGTGACGTGATCGGCGACCGAATCGCCGCGTGACTACGCGAGCTTCTTGTACTTGATGCGGTGCGGCTGCTCGGCCGACGCGCCGAGTTCCTGCTTGCGCCGTTCCTCGTACTCGCTGAAGTTGCCCTCGAACCAGCGCACCTGACTGTCGCCTTCGAACGCGAGGACGTGGGTGGCGATGCGGTCGAGGAACCAGCGGTCGTGGGAGATGACCACCGCACAGCCGGGGAACGACTCGAGCCCGGCTTCGAGCGCCCGCAACGTGTCGACGTCGAGGTCGTTGGTCGGCTCGTCGAGCAGCAGCACGTTGCCGCCCGACTTGAGCAGCTTCGCGAGGTGGACCCGGTTGCGTTCGCCGCCGGACAGGTCGCCGACCCGCTTGCCGTGGTCGGTGCCCTTGAAGTTGAAGCTCGACACGTATGCCCGCCCGTGGATCTCGCGCCCGCCGACGTCGAGCACCTCGCCGCCGCCGGTGATCTCCTCGTAGACGGTGGCGTCGGGGTCGAGATCGTCGCGGTCCTGGTCGACGTAGGAGAGGTCGACGGTCTCGCCGATCCTGATCGAGCCGGAATCGGGCTCCTCACGGCCGGCGAGCATCTTGAACAGCGTCGTCTTGCCGGCGCCGTTCGGGCCGATGATGCCGACGATGCCCGCCGGCGGGAGCGTGAACGAGAGGTCCTCGATCAGCAGCCGGTCGCCGTAGCCCTTGCTGAGGTGCTCGACCTCGATCACCTGGTCGCCGAGGCGACGGCCTGGCGGGATCGTGATCTGCAGCTTGGCGTCCTGCTGCTCGGCCGCCTTGGCTTCGGCATGCAGCTTCTCGTACGCCGCGAGGCGGGCCTTGCCCTTGGCCTGGCGTGCCTTCGCACCCATCCGCACCCACTCCAGCTCGCGTGCCAGTGTGCGCTGCCGCGCCTCGTTGCCGCGCTCTTCGCGGGCGAGACGCTCTTGCTTCTGTTCGAGCCAGCTCGAGTAGTTGCCCTCGAACGGGATGCCGCGTCCGCGGTCGAGTTCGAGGATCCACTTCGCGACGTTGTCGAGGAAGTAGCGGTCGTGCGTGATCGCGACGACCGTGCCCGCGTAGTCGCCGAGGAAGCGTTCCAGCCAGTCGACCGACTCCGCGTCGAGGTGGTTCGTCGGCTCGTCGAGCAGCAGCAGGTCGGGATGCGACAGCAGCAGCCGGCAGAGCGCGACGCGGCGGCGCTCGCCGCCCGACAGCACGCTGACGTCGGCGTCGTCGGGCGGGCAGCGCAGCGCGTCCATCGCGATGTCGACGTTGCGTTCCAGGCTCCAGGCGTCCGCCGCGGCGATCTTGTCCTCCAAGGCAGCCTGCTGCTTGCCGATCTTGTCGTAGTCGGCGTCCGCATCGGCCCACTTGGCCATCACCGCGTTGTACTCGTCGATCAGCGCCTGCACCTCGGCGACGCCGTCCATCACGTTCTCCTTGACGTTCTTGGACGAGTCGAGCTGCGGCTCCTGCGACAAGTATCCGACGGTGAAGCCGGGTGTCAGGCGGGCCTCGCCCGAGTAGCCGTCGTCGAGGCCGGCCATGATCTTCAGCAGCGACGACTTGCCGGCGCCGTTCGCACCGAGCACGCCGATCTTCGCGCCGGGGTAGAACGACAGCGAGATGTTCTCCAGCACGGTCTTGTCCGGCGGGTGGACCCGCTTCAGCTTGTAGGCCTGGTAGATGAATTCGTGCGCCATCGTGTCCTCGTCGTAGGGGTGGGGCGACAGGCTAACGGTGCAGCGCTTGCGCCCGTCCGGGCACTCGGCCACAATCGAGCGCACCGCGAGAGGAGTCGTCATGGCCAGGATCACGAAGTACCGCAACGGAGTCCCCAACTGGGTCGATGTCGCGACAACCGACGTGCCGGGCGCGGCGTCGTTCTACGGCGAGCTGTTCGGCTGGCACACCGAGGACCAGGGCGAGGAGGCCGGCCACTACACGATGTGCTCGATCGACGGCGCGTCCGTCGCCGGCATCGGCCCGAAGTTCAACCCGGACGGGATGCCGATCTGGTCGACGTACATCGCCGTCGACGACCTCGCAGCCACGCTCGCCAAGGTCGAGCCGGCGGGCGGTTCGGTCAAGATGGAGCCGATGGAGATCCCCGGCTCGGGCACGATGGCCGCGGTGGTCGACCCGACCGGCGCGATCGTCGCGTTCTGGCAGGCGAGCCAGCACATCGGCTGCGAAGTGGTCAACGAGGACAACACGCTCGTGTGGAACGAGCTGACGACCCGCGACGCCGATGCGGCTGCGGCGTTCTACGAGGCGGTGCTCGGGTGCTCGTTCCAGACGATGGAGGGCGAGGAGTTCGGCGGCTACCGCACGATGCAGGTCGGTGACCGCACCGTGGGTGGGGTGATGGCGATGGAGGGCGAGCAGTGGGGCGACATGCCGTCGCACTGGATGGTCTACTTCGGCACCGGTGACGCCGACGCAACCGCGTCGAAGGCGACCGATCTCGGCGGCAGCGTGTCGGTCCCGCCGTTCGACACGCCGGTCGGCCGCATCGCCGTCCTCAACGACCCGACGGGCAACGCGTTCTCCGTGATCGACTTCTCCGACGACGCCGACCCGGTCGAAGGCGGCATCGCCTGACAAAGTTGTGCCTGGCACAACTTTGTCAGCCGGCGAGGCGTTGGACGGTGTCGGCGAACTCGCGGACGGTGTCGGCGATGATGTCGGCGACGGGGCGGACCGCGTCGATCCGGCCGGCGACCTGACCGGACAGCGCGATCGCGGCGTTCATGTCGCCGCCGAAGTACAGCGCTTTGGCGTTGCCGAACTCGCCGAAGACGTTCTCGGCCGAGTCGAGCAGCGCCTCGGTCCGATCGGTACGCAGCGCGCGTAGGGCGGGGGAGTGCCGCTGGTTCAAGAACAGCGTGTCGGTCTCGCGAGCCTCGACGATCGCCTGCTTCCAGTTGGCGTGCACCGGTGACTCGGCCGCCGACACCATCCGCGTGCCCATCTGGACACCCTCGGCACCGAGCGCGAACGCGGCGGCCATCGTGGCGCCGTCGGTGATGCCGCCCGCCGCGATGATCGGCACGTCGACGCGCGAGCGGATCAGCGGCAGCAGCACCATCGTCGACACCGGCGTCGGCGACTTGAAACCGCCACCCTCACCACCCTCGACGACCAGCCCGTCGACGCCGGCATCGACCGCCTTCATCGCGGCGGCCAGCGTGGGCACGACGTGGTACACGGTGAGCCCGGCGTCCTTCAGGACCGCCGTGTACTTCGTCGGGGATCCTGCCGACGTCGTCACGAACTGGACACCCTGATCGATCACGAATTCCGCAATCGCCGGATCACGCACGAACGCCTGGGCGATGTTCACCCCGAACGGCCGATCGGTCAGGTCGCGCATCATCCGGATCTCGTCCTTGACCGCATCGAGTTCACCCGACGACGTCTCGATCACCCCGCACGCACCGGTCGCCGACACCGCTGACGCCAACTGCGACCGCGCGATCCAGCCCATCGGGGCCTGGACGATCGGGATCTCCACGCCGAGGTGACGGGTGACGCGGTTGGCGAACGCAGGAGGAAATGGCATTCCGACATCATTGCGGGCCGATGGTCGGCCCGCGGAGCCGGGGCGGCCCCGAGGTCAGATCTCGGCGAAGTAGCCGGTGACGTCGATGATGTAGTGCGTTCCGCTCCCGACACCCCCGCCGGCCTCGAGGAACGCGAACCCGGCGCCCTCGAACGCCCGGCCGGCCTCCACGATCGCGTGGAACCTCGCCCCACCGGCGAGCGCGGCGCTGTCGTCGACGCCGGTCGGGGCAGAGCGGGTCGCCGGCGAGCCGGCCTGGACGGCCTGGACGGTCAGCAGCGCGCCGACTGCGACGACCGCTGCCGTGACCGCTCGCCAGCGAGATCCGTTGGTTGGTCGACCCGTGCGCGTCGTCGCGCCGGGCGGTGTGGTTCGTTGTGTTGTCATGGGTCACCCACGCGCGGTTGCCCCACGCCTTCGAACTGAGTGGACCCCGGGATGATCGAGCAGAATGGAGACGTGCTCGACCGTGAGATCATCGAAGCGTTCCACCGTGACGGGGTCGTCGTGGTGCGCGGCGCGGTCGATGCCGAGCAGCTCGACCTGCTCGCGGCCGGCGTCGAACACAACCGCACGAATCCGTCCGCGTGGTCGCACTGGTACACCGATCGGGACCAGGCCGTCGGGTTCTGGACCGACTACGTGACGTGGCCGGAGGTCGAGCAGTACCGCCAGGTCGTGTTCGACGGCCGCCTCGCGCGTCTCGCCGGCGAGCTGATGGGGTCGGGCACCGTGCGGTTCTTCCACGAACACGTCCTGGTCAAGGAGCCGGGCGCGAGCGAGCGGACGCCGTGGCACCACGACCAGCCCTACTACTGTATCGACGGCGACCAGAACGTGAGCCTGTGGATCGCGCTCGACCCGGTACCGGCGGCAGGCGGCATGCGATTCATCGCCGGGTCGCACCGCTGGGACCGGTGGTTCATCCCGCGTCGGTTTCTCGACCACGTTCCGTATGCGCAACCCGACGGACGGTTCGAACTGATCCCCGACCTCGACGCCGAACTGGATCGGCATCGCATCGTGTCGTTCGACGTCGAGCCGGGGGACGTCGTCGCGTTCCACTACCGCACGCTGCACGATGCGCCCGGCAACGACCTCGCCACCCGGCGCCGGGCGGTGAGCCTGCGCTGGGTCGGCGACGATGCGACATTCGGGACACGCCCGTGGCAGGTCTCGCCCCCGTACGAGCCCGAGGGGCTCGTCGTCGGCGACCCGCTCGACGGCGACGCCCGATTCCCGGTCGTCATCGGCTGATCGCGCTCCGGCTAGGTTCGCAGCATGCTTCCCACGGCACCGTTCGGCCGCACCGGACATGACTCGACCAGGATCATCTTCGGCGCCGCCGCGCTGGGCGCGATGAGCCAAGAGCGCGCCGACGCGACGCTCGCCGCCGTTGCCGACTGGGGCATCAACCACATCGACACGGCGGCATCGTACGGCGCGTCGGAGGACCGGTTACAGGGCTGGTTGGCGACGAACCGCGACACCGTGTTCCTGGCGACCAAGACCGGCCAGCGCGACGGCACCGCCGCCCGCGCCGAACTGGAGACGTCGCTGGAGCGGATGGGGGTCGACCACGTCGACCTGATCCAACTGCACAACCTCGTCGAGGACGACGAGTGGGAACGGGCGCACGCCCCCGGTGGGGCGGTCGAGGCACTGGCCGCCGCCCGCGACGAGGGTCTCGTCTCGCACATCGGCGTCACCGGCCACGGGCTGCGCATCGCCGGCATGCACATCCGCAGCCTCGAACGGTTCGACTTCGCCTCGGTGCTGTTCCCGGTCAACTTCATCCTGCTCGACAACCCGTCGTACCGCGACGACGTCGACACGCTGCTGGCGATGTGCGCCGACCGCGACGTCGCCGCGCAGACGATCAAGTCGATCGCCCGCGGCCGCTGGGGCGACGCCGAGGGCAAGCGGTTCAGCTGGTACGAACCGCTGACCGACGCGGATGCGATCGGCCGCGCGGTGCGTCACGTGTTGTCCGACCCCCGGTTGTTCCTCAACACCACGAGCGACGCCCGACTGCTCCCGATGATCGTCGCCGCGGCCGACGGCGACATCTCCCGGCCGAGCGACGAGGAACTGCGCGCGGACATCGCCACGCACGGGATCACGCCGCTGTTCGCGAAGGATCTCGAACGGATCTGAACGGCGTCAGCCGCCGGCAACCCTGCCGAAGCTGTCGCTGACCGGCACGGGCGTCTTGCGCACCGGGCCCCGCCGCTCGGAGATGTCGGCATATGCCTGGACCATGCGGTTGATCTCCTCGCCCTCCAGTTCGTCGTGCTCGCACAGCCCGTCGGCGATTTCCAGCAGCGCTGACCGGTAGACGTCGATCATCGCGGCGGCACGCTCCGCGCCTTCCGTCATCAGCGCCTCGGCCGCCTCGCGGCTGGGTTCGTCGGCGAGCACCTTGGCGACGAGGTTGCCGGCCGCCGGCATCGCTGCCGCCTCCAGGCTGAGCAGACCGGCACCGTTTGCGAGCTGGCCGACGAGTTGGCAGGCGATGTTGGTCGCGGCGGCGAGATCCGACGAGATTCCGCTGCTCGCCTCACCGAACTCCTGCTGCTCCGCGGCGCGGCCGGCGAGGGCGACGGCGATCAGATCGCGGGCATCGGTCGGCGTCTTCAGGAACCGTTCGTCGGCGTCGCCGTGGGCGACGAGACCGAGCGCAGCCGACCGCCGCAGGATCGACGCGACCTTGACGTCGCGGCGGGTGAGTACCGCGGCCAGTGCGTGCCCGGCCTCGTGGATCGCGATCCGGCGCCGTTCGTCGGGGTGGTAGCCCATGTCCTGGGCGACACCGATCTCGGTGACGAGCTGCGCTTCCAGCACGTCGCTGATCTGCATCGAGGTGCGGCTGTAGCGCAACGCGATGATCAGCGCTTCGTCGAGCAGCTTCTCGATCCGCACCGGTGTGTACCCGGCGGTCAGGTCGGCGATCAGCTCGGCGGTGACCTCGTCGTCGTGGTTCTTGCGGGCGAGGTAGTACTCGGCGATCGAGTGGCGGTCGACCTTGGGGGGCAGGTTGAAGCCGATCACCCGGTCGAAGCGGCCCGGCCGGAGCAGTGCGGGGTCGAGGTCGGCGGCACGGTTGGTCGCCGCCACGATCAGCACGTTCTCCTCCTGGTGGATCGGCCGCCGCCGCTTGAGATGGGGCGGCAGGAACTTGTTGAACCAGTCGATGAGCTTCGAGCGCGCCTTCTCCGACCCGGTCGGCAGGTCGAAGCTCTGCATCTGCACCAGCAACTCGTTGACCACGCCGACGATGCCCTCGCGCATCGAGCCCGTGTTCATCCCGCTCCGGGCCCCACCGATCGCGTCGAACTCCTCGATGTAGCCGATCGCACCGCCTTCTTCTCGGGCGGCTTTGCGCAGCGCCTTGAAGAACGAGCGGATCTTCTTGTTCGTCTGGCCGTAGTACATCGACTGGAACTCGCTCGCCGAGACGAACAGGAACGGGACGCCGGCTTCGGCTGCCATCGCCTTCGCGAGGTAGGTCTTGCCGGTGCCGGGCGGTCCCTCGAACAGCACGCCGCGCCGTGCCGTGCCGCCCATCTCGCGTTGGAACGTGTCACTCATCAGGAACAGGTTCATGCTGTCGACCGCTTCACGCTTGGTCTGGTCAGCGCCGACGACGTCGTCGAGACGGATCTTCGAGTCGGTCGAGCGGAGCAGCGTGTGCGGCGAGCGGCCGGCCGTCAGGAACGGGATGAAGATGATCGTGCCCAAGAACAGGATCAGCACGAGGGCGATCATGATCTCGGGGCTGCCCTTGACCCAGCCGGGAACGCCGGGTCGGATCGGATTGTCGTTGTAGAGCCGGTATGCGAGGAACGCAAGGACCAGTCCGAGGACGACGAGCGTCTTGCGCAGCCGCCGCTGGCGGGTCGACTCGCGGTGCGTGTTGGCGTCGATGTCGCCACCGGTGAGCATCTCGCCGTTGCTCAGTCTCGTCATGTCCATGCGTCAGTGCCCCTTCGTCGGTTGTCTCCGCCATCGACAACCCACCAGGTCACCGGTGTGTC
>JABDKP010000030.1 GCA_013002175.1 Ilumatobacter sp. | reverse complement strand
CGGCTCGCCTCACCGGCGACCGCGCCGCCCGACAACCCGTCGGCGCCGCGGCCGCCGTTGACGGTCGACCGTTCGATCAGCACGTCGTCCGCGCCGGCGACGAGGACGCCCACGCTCGCCCCACCGTTGGGCCGGGTCGCCGATTCGCCGCCATCCCCGGCGACGATGCGACTGTCCTCGACGTGCAACACGCCGACGTCGTTCGCCTCGACAGCGACGGAGTGCTCGTCCGGGCCGCCGGACGCGCTGGTCAGCTCGACCGCCGAGATCCAGCGCTCGCCCGCACCGGTGACGCGCACCGCGAGCGGCGCGCCGTTGATCGTCGCCCGCCTCGACACGTCGCGCATCCAGTTCGCATCGAATCCGCCGTAGATGCTGCTGTCCGCTGCGAGTTCCAGGGTGGCGCCGGACGTGTCGTAGCTGCCGATGCTGCGGATGTACACGTCGCGACCGTCGGCGACGGCAACCGCCTGCGCGACCGTCCGGAGCGGTGCGGCGAGCGATCCGTCGTTCGTGTCGTCGCCACGCTCGCCATCGACGAAGATCGCACGGTCGGCGTCCTCGAAGACCCGCACGACGACATCGTCGGTGGCCACGCCGTCGGTCCCTGCGACGTCGAGCCGGAACGAGAGCGTCGTGACGTCGGCAGGCGCCGGCGCGACGACGACCGGACCGGACAGGGATCCGGTTCCGCCGGTGACGTCGGGCCCTGCGGTCTGGGTCCATCGCACCGCCTCGTCGGGTGTTTCGGCCGCCAGGCCGACAGCGGTGAGCGTGAACGGGGTGTCCCGGTCGACGGCGAGGTCGGGCCCGGCGTCGGCGACCGCCGCGATCGGAAGCGTCGTCGACGTCGTCGACGTGGATGACGACGTCGTCGACGTGGACGAGGTGGACGTCGACGTCTCGAACGTCTCGCCGGTCGAATCGACGGTCGGCACGGTCGCTTCCGTACTCGTGCCGTCCGATCGAGTCATGGCGAAGGCGACGATGCCGACGAGCAGGACGACCACCGCGCCGATGCTGAGGCCGATGACGAGGTTGCGCTGCCGACGGTCGTCACGCAGCGTCGACTGAGCCCGATCGGGCGGCCACGGTGGCTGAATCGGCGAGTTGCCGGGCGGGTCGTAGGTCATCGCATGTGTCTCTCGGGCAGACCGTAGCCAGCGGCTCAGACGCGGTGGCGGCACCCGATCACATCGGCGCGCGACGAGCGCGACCGCGCCGGGCGTGCGACGCCGATCAGCCGGCGAGCAGGGCGCGACGAACGAATCCGAGCGCCGTGATCACCGAGAACTGACGCATCTGCTCACGATGTCCGGGAAGTCGGGCGTGGTGCACGACGTCGAAGCCTGGCCCGACGACGCCGACGTACAACGTGCCTGCGGGCTGCCCGTCCTGCTCGTCCGGCCCCGCGACACCGGTCAGTGACAGGCCGACGTCGGCGCCCAGCCGTTCGCGCACACCGTGGGCCATCTCCCGCGCCGCCGACTCGCCGACGACCGGCCCCGCGCTCACGCCGAGCAGATCCTGCTTCACGTCGGTCGCGTAGCTGACGATCGACCCCCGGAAGACCGCACTCGATCCCGGGATGTCGGTCAGCCTGGCGCCGACGAGGCCACCGGTCACCGACTCCGCGACGGCGAGCGACAACCCGCGCGCCCGACACATGTCGAGCACGATCGACTCCATCGTCTCGTCGTCGGTACCGAACACGATGTCGTCGATCTCGGCTCGGACGCGGGCCTCCCAGTGGTCGAGCTGAGCGCAACAGTCGTCAGAGGTCGCCGCCTTCGCCGTCAGCCGGACCTTCAGCCCGTTCCACCCGCTGGCGAGGAACGCGAGCGTCGGTGTCCCGGGCCCGTCGAGTTCGGTGATCACGTGATCGAGCCGCTCGTTGAGGCCACTCTCGCTCGCACCCCACGTGCGGAGCACCCGGCTGACGATCACTGCGTCCGACCCGCTGCGGCGCCGGAGGTCGGGGATGATCGCCCGGGCGATCATGTCCCGCATCTCGTGCGGCACGCCGGGGACGGCGTACACGACCTTCTCGGTGCCGTCGATGAGGACCGGACAGATCAACCCGGGAGCGGTCCCCCTCGTCTGAGAGATCACCGCGGCGCCGACGGGCACGAGCGCCTGCCGGCGGTTGTTGTCGGGCATCGCCCGGTTGCGCTCGGCAAACATCGCGCTGATCACCTCGACGATGGCGGGATCTTCCACGAGTTCGGCACCCATCACCTCCGCGATCGCCTCGCGGGTGAGGTCGTCGTGCGTCGGCCCGAGCCCACCGGTGACGATCACCGCGTCGGCGTCCGTCAGCAGGCGCTGCAGTTGCGCCGCGATCCGGCCGACGTTGTCGCCGACCTTCACCTGCACGAGCGAGTCGACCCCGTGCGCCGCGAGTTCACCGCCGATCCACGCCGAGTTGGAGTCGATGATCTGGCCGAGCAGCAACTCGGTGCCGACCGCGAGGACGTCACAGCGCAACGACATCGATGCTCAGGTGACGATCGTGGCGGGGGTGACGCTGTTCTGCGGCTGCCTGGCGTGGTACAGGTACTGGCCGCCGCTGACGTAGGCGAGGGCCACGGCCGCCCACAGCAGGCTGATCCACAACACCGTCGCATCGAGCGCCGTCCAGGGCAGCAGTGCGAACCCGACAGCGAGCTGTTGACAGACCGTCTTGTACTTCGCCAGCTTGGAGGCGGGCACGCTGATGCCCTTGCCGCTGACGATGACGCGATACACGCTGATCACGAGCTCGCGGACGGCGATCGCGATCACCGGGACGACCCAGAACACGCCGGTGCTGACCAGCGTGAACATCGCGCCCAGGATCAGCACCTTGTCGGCAAGCGGATCGAGGAACGCGCCGGCGGTCGTCGGCCCGCGGCGGCGTGCGATGTAGCCGTCGAAGCCGTCGCTCAGGCAGAGCACGAACCACAGCCCGAACGCGATCCATGCGCCACGGGGGTGCGCCGGGATCACCCAGAACATCACCGGTGACAGCAGCAACCGGGTCGTCGTGATCAGGTTCGCCCAGCTCGCGATCGACAGGCCGCCGGGGTGATCGAGCGTCGTGTCGATCGTCGCGTCACCGGTCATCGTTCGTCCGCCCCGAGCACGTCGAGATCGACCCCGGCCGCGACGAGATCCGGACCGAGCGCATCGACGATCTGGACCGTAGTGAATTCCCCCACCGCCACAGTCTGCCCGACATGGACGATGCCATCGATCTCCGGTGCCTCGCGGTGGCCACGTGCGACGCCGGGAGCGTCGACGAGCACGTCGATCTCCCGACCGATCAGGTCGTCGCGCCGGGCGGTGGTGATCGAGTCCTGGAGCTCGCGCAGCTCGGCGAGCCGTTCGTTCACGAGTGACGCGTCGACCGAGGGCTCGCCGGCGGCGAGGAGGTCGGATGCGTAGGTACCCGACTCGTTGCTGTACGAGAAGAAACCGCACCAGTCGAGTTGGGCCTCCTCGACGAAGCTCAGCAGCTCGTCGTGATCGGCCTCGGTCTCGCCCGGGTAGCCGACGATGAAGTTGCTCCGGAACGCGGCATCCGGCTCGCGTACGCGGATGTCGGCGATGCGGTCGAGGAACCGCCTTCCGTCGCCCCACCGCCGCATCCGCCGCAGCAGCGGCTTGCTGACGTGTTGGAGCGAGAGGTCGAAGTACGGCACGCCGGAGTTGCAGATCGAGTCGATCAGCGCATCGGTGAGATCGCTGGGATAGAGGTAGAGCAGGCGGACGCGGTCGACGGCGGCGGCGACCGCGTCGACGAGCGGGACGATCGACCCGGCCCCCAGCTCATCGGGACGATCCTTGCCGTACGACGCGAGATCCTGCGCGACCAGCACGATCTCACGGGCCTCGAGCAGTTCGACCTCGGCGAGGATCGATGCGACGTCGCGGCTGCGCTGCGGCCCGCGGAAGCTCGGGATCGCACAGAAACCACACCGTCGGTCGCAGCCCTCCGCGATCTTGACGTAGGCCCACGGCACCGGTGACTTCGGTCGCGGGAGGTTGAGCAGGTCGAACTCGGGCAGCGGGACCGACGAGACCGGGATCAGCGTCCGCGATGGCGCGGCGGCGGGACCACCAGCCGGCCGTTCGCTGCCGTCGCGCGCAGCCGGCGTGATGTCGAACGCCTGACCGAAACCGGCGACCTGGTCGACCTCCGGGAGCTCGGCCGCCAGTTCGGCGCCGTAGCGCTCGGCCATGCATCCCGTCACGACGAGCTTCGAGCCGCTGGCCCGCTGGGCGTCCAGGGCGAGGATCGCGTCGATCGACTCACGCCGGGCGTCTTCGATGAACGCACACGTGTTGACGACGACGAGGTCGGCGTCCGCCGCGTCCTGCGTCTCGGCCATCCCGTCGGCGACGAGCGCGCCGACCAGCTTGTCGGAGTCGACGTCGTTCTTCGGGCAGCCCAATGTCTGCACGTAGAACCGCTGCGCCATCCGCCCAACGTTATCCCCGGTCGGGCCCCAGTCAGCCGGGCGTGAGCTGGGCGGTGAGGCCGCGGATCCACAGCTCGCGGATCCGGTCGAGATCAAGGCCGTTGAAGTTGAGGGCGGCGTCGAACGCGTTGAAACCGGTGAGCAGGGAGATCACGTCGAGGACGAGTTCGGCGTCTGCTGGCGAACGCTCGGCCAGTTCAGGCGCGAATTGTCGCTTCGCCTGGTCGCGGAGCAGCTTCTGGACCTGATTGATCACGTCGACGACACCGGGGACCTCGTTGTAGCGGTCGCGGGCGACGCGCCCGAACCGGGCCGCGATCTGGAAGACGCGTAGCCGGGCGTCGACGAGGTTCTCGATCCGCTGGTCGAGTGGACCCTCACCGATCCTCGGGATCTTCGCCACGGGGATCGTCCGGACCATGGCGTCCCCGAGCGCGGCGCCGGCCAGACCGTCCAGATCGCCGAAGTGGCGGAAGATCGACCGCAGCGACACCTCCGAGCGTGCGGCCACGGCTTCGACACCAGGGTCGTGGTCGCCCTCCTCGATCAGCGCGACGTAGGCCCGGATGACCTGGTCGCGGTTCTCGATCCGCCGCCGCACCCGGCCGTCGGTCACTGCGTCGTCGGTCATTTCGCCATCCAAACCTCGATCGGGAGCCCACTCAACCAATCGCGCGAAAAGTCAACTGTCGGTGCGTGAGCCACGACGGAGCGTGGCGAGGCCGGGCGGCCCACAGCGGGCCCTCCCGCCGTTCACTGATGGGCGAGACGGAGGCCCTGACGCGGCCAGTGGGTGGCCACCAGCCGGCCGGTGCCGGACAGGGTGAGATACGCCGTGCGCATGTCGTCGCCCCCGAAGCAGATGTTGGTCGTGATCAGGTCGCCCGTGGCGTGATGTTCGACCTGCGAGCCGTCCGGCGAGATCGCCGTGATGCCACCGTTGGCGAGCGTCGCGACGCACACCCACCCGTCGCCGTCCACGGCGAGCGAATCGAGCAGTTGGTAGCCGGGCAGGCCGGCGAGCACGATCGACGTGTCGATCGGCGAGGCTGGGACCAGCTCGCCCGGCCCCGCGATCGAGCGCCGGTACACCCGGCCGGTGAACGTCTCGGCCCAGTACACCGTGCTGTGATCTGGCGAGAGCCCGATGCCGTTCGGCGCATCGACCGGGAACGTCACCTCGGTGATCTGTGAACCGTCGACCCGGGCGTAGTAGATCGCCGTCAGGTCGGCGGTGCGCGCCTCGTTGTCGCGGATGCCGTGATCGGTGAACCAGAACCCGCCGTGACCGTCCATCACCAGGTCGTTCGGCGCCCGCAACGGGCGGCCGTCGCACTCGGTGTAGAGATCGGTGACCGATCCGTCATGCAGGTCGACGCGCTGGATGCGGCCGCCGATGTAGCGACCGGGATCGAATGGGCCGGGCAGCATGATCTCGCCGAGGTCGAGCGGGGTGAAGCTGCCACCGTTGTTGCACAGGTAGACCGCGCCGTCCGGGCCGATCGCGGCACCGTTGGGCCCACCCTCGATCTCGGCGATCGTCTCGGTGGTGCCGTCGGCGAGCACCCGGGTCAGCCGCGGGCCGAACATCTCGACGAGGATCACCGACCCGTCCGGCATCGCGATCGGGCCCTCCGGGAAGCGCAGCCCGGCGGCGATCTCGGTCAACTCCGGTTGTAGCTGCACAGCGTCGGTCATCGGGTCATGTTGCCAGACAGACCGCTCACGCCAACCAGTCGTGGCGGACGCCACGGGCGGCCGTTCGGGCGGAGCCCGAAGAAAGCAGGTTCAGCGACGCAGTCGCTGGTGGCGGTGTAGCCGCCGAGGCGCCGTCAGGCGACTCACACCTGTCCGGACTGCTGGAGCAGCTCGAACTCCTCGACGGTCATCAGCACCGAACGGGCCTTCGATCCCTCGGACGGGCCGACGACGCCGCGCTGCTCGAGCAGGTCCATGATCCGGCCGGCCCGGGCGAACCCGACCTTCAGCTTGCGCTGCAGCATCGACGTCGACCCGAGCTGGCTGCGCACGATCAGTTCCATCGCCTGGCGCATCATCACCGTGTCCTCGTCGTCCTCGCCGGCCGAGAACGCGTTGGCATCGGAGGTGACGTCGAAGTCGCCCCCCGGTGACCCTGGCGACGGCGGCACGAGCGCCGCCTGGGCAGCGCCGGCGAAACCGGCGGCATCGTGGCCGGGCGCGTCGCCGCCGGCCTCGACATCGTCGGAGTAGATCGGCTCGGGGGCCTGCGCCCGCCAGTGGGCGACGACCTTGCGGACCTCGTCCTCGGTGATGAACGCGCCCTGGATGCGGTTGGCGACCGGCGAGTTGCCCGGCAGCAGCAGCATGTCGCCCTTGCCGACCAGCTTGTCCGCGCCCGGCTGGTCGAGGATCACGCGGGAGTCCGTGAGGCTGGAGACGGCAAACGCCATGCGCGCCGGGATGTTGGCCTTGATCACGCCGGTGATCACGTTGACCGACGGCCGCTGGGTGGCGACGATCAGGTGGATGCCGACGGCGCGGGCCTTCTGGGCGATGCGGGTGATCGACTCCTCGACATCGCGGGCCGCGACCATCATCAGGTCATTCAGCTCGTCGACGACGACCACGATGTACGGCATGTGCTCGTACACCGGCGGGCTGTCGGGATCCATCGACGGCGGCTGCTCGATCTGCCCGTTCTTGAACGCCTTGTTGTAGCCGGTGATGTCGCGGTAGCCGACCTCGGACAGCACGTCGTACCGGCGTTCCATCTCCTTGACCGCCCACCCCAGCGCGTTGGCCGCCTTCTTCGGGTTGGTGACCGGTTGCGTGAGCAGATGCGGCAGCCGCTGGTACTGGCCCATCTCGACCTGCTTCGGGTCGATCAGGATCAGCCGCACGTCGTCGGGCGTGGCGCGCATCAACATCGAGGTGATGATGCAGTTGATGCCGCTCGACTTGCCGGCGCCGGTGGCACCCGCGATCAGCAGGTGCGGCGTCGCCGCGAGGTCGAGGAAGACCGCCCGGCCGGCGATGTCCTTGCCGATCGCGACGTCGAGCGGGTGGTTCGCCTTGCCGGCCTCGGGCGACGACATCAGATCGCCGAGTGCAACGAGTTGGCGCTGCTGGTTCGGCACCTCGACACCGATCGCCGAGCGACCCGGGATCGGCGCCAGGATGCGCACGTCGGTGGCGGCCATCGCGTAGGCGATGTCCTTCTGGAGGTTGGTCACCTTGGCGACCTTGACGCCCGGACCGAGTTCGAGCTCGTAGCGGGTGACCGTCGGCCCGACCGTCATACCGATCAACTCGGTCTCGACATTGTGCGATGCGAGCGACTCCTGCAGCGTGAGGCCGCGCTGCTCGATCGAGTCGCGGTCGACCGCCTGCTCGCCCGGCCGTTCGAGGAAGCTCACCGGCGGCAGCACCCAGTCGCCGACCGGCACCCCGTCGGGCGAGACGACGTCGCGCGGCGCCGGCTTCTGCTTGGCCCGGGCGGTGCGCTTGCGTTTGGCGGGCGCCGACGTCGTGTCGCTCCACTCCTCGCCGTCGACCTCGAAGTCGTACAACTCGGCATGAGCCGCGCCCAGCTCGCCGGGCACACTCGGCGCGTACGGCGTGGCACCGGCGACGCCGTGACCGTCGGCGTCGTAGCCGATCAGTTCCCCGCTCTCGTCACGGTCGCTGGTGAGTGTGGAGATGTTGCTCAGCCCGGACTTCGCAGCCCGTCCGAGCGGCCGCATCACCGTGCTGAGGAAACCCCCCGTGGACGACGCCATCGTGCGCAACGACGTCTGGGTGATCAGCAGCGCGCCGCCGAGGAGGAGGGCCAGCAGCACCACGACCGCGCCGGGCGCAGCCAGCGCCGCCCGCAGCGGTTCGGCCGCGAGCGCACCGAACCAGCCGCCGGCGGAACCGAGGTCGTCGAAGCCGGCCGAGATCTTGTCGGGGCCGCGGACGATGTGCAGCAACCCGAGCAGGGCCAGACTGACCGACGTCCACCCGACGGCGAGGCGGAAGGGGCTGTACGACCGACCGCGCTTGACGAACGCGACGCCGGTGGCGACGAGCACGACCGGCACCGCGAAGCGCCCGATGCCGGTGAACCAGCCGATCAGCGTTTCGAGCCCCCGCCCGACCGGCCCGGCGAGGTTGACGTAGATCGCCAGCGCGCAGAGGATGCCCCCGCCGATCAGGCCGAGACCGAGAAACTCGTGCTCGCGGCCCTGCACCGCGCCGCGCAGCTCGGCCTGGGCACGGTCTTTGCGCGTCATCGGCCGCCTCGACCTGGGCGCGACCGTGGTGGGGTCGTCGGCGGCCGCAGACTTCTCGCCCGCCCGCGACGTCTTGGCGGTGCGCGCGGTGGGGTTGACACTGGTGGTGCGCCGGCCGGATGACTTCTTCTTCGATGGACCCCAGGTGGTCATGACGGAGTCCACCGTACCAATCGGTTGTCGCAGCGGGTGGTTGCCCGACGCCGACCGGTGGACCGCCGTCAGAGCGGGTTGACCTCCACCACCGCGCCGCGGGGCGCGACGACGACGTCCAGGACGCCGCCCTGCTCGGAGCGCACCGACACCACGTAGCGCACGAAGCCCCCGGCAGTGCCCTCCACGCTGAATGCATCGATCGTCGCCGCCGGCAGGTCGGACCGCACCCCGGACAGCACGGTCGCGTCGTCGAAGTCGAGAGCGTCGGCGGTGAACGTGTGTCCGGCGGCGCCATCGAGACGGGGCGCCGGCGGTTGCAGCTCGCCATCGAGGTACACGTATGGCACCGCCGCGCCGGCATCGTCGATGGCCACGAAGACATTCGTGAGCTGGGGTGTTGCGGTCACCTCGAAGAACTCCTGCGGCCCGCCACGGGCGGCTTCGACCGCGGCGACAGCGGCCCGCACGTCGGCCGCGAGCGGCTCGGACGGGGCGGGATCACTGCTGCACCCCAGCGCGACCGCGACGAGCGCGGCCGCGATCGCCGGACGGCGGCTCACGCCTCCATGACGACGGGCACGATCATCGGCCGCCGCTTGGTCCGTTCGCTGACGAACTTGCCGGCAGCCCGCCGGACGTCGCGCTCGAGCGCCTCGACGTCGCGGACGCCCTCGGACAGCGCCTTCTCGACCGCCTCGGAGACCGCATCGCACGCCTCGTCGAGGAGATCCTCCGCCTCGGGCGCGTACACCCAGCCACGGGTGATGATCTCGGGGCCGACGAGCACCTTGCCCGTCTGGATGTCGACGGTGACGACGACGACCACCACCCCTTCCTCGGCCAGCTTCTGACGGTCGCGTAGCACGCCCTGCCCCACGTCGCCGACGATGCCATCGACATACAGGTAGCCGGCGGGCACCCGACCGATCGGTGCGAGCCCGTCGGCTGAGAGCTCGATCACGTCGCCGTCCTCGCACTGGACGATGCGGTTGTGCGGCACGCCCATCAGCTCGGCGAGCTTGGCGTTGGCGACCATGTGGCGGTACTCGCCGTGAATCGGCACGAACCAGTCCGGGTTGACGATCGACAGGAACGTCTTGATGTCGTCGGCCTGGGCGTGACCCGTGGCGTGGACGTCCATGACGCCGGAGTGGATCACCTCTGCACCGACGCGCAGCAGCCCGTCGATCACCTTGTTGACGTTGCCCTCGTTGCCCGGGATCGCGTGGCTGGACAGAACGACCGTGTCGTACTCGCTGAGCTTCATCCACTTGTTCTCACCGCGGGCCATCAGCGCCAACGCGGACATCGGCTCGCCCTGCGAGCCGGTGGAGATGATGCAGATCTCCCGAGGCTCGTACGAATCGATGTCCTCGATGTCGATCAGCGCCGACTCGGGGATCTGCAGGACACCGAGCTCGATGCCCAGCCGGACGTTCTTCTTCATGCTCAACCCGAGCGTGGCGATCTTGCGGCCGTCCTCGATCGCGGCGTTCGCGATCTGCTGGATGCGGTGCAGATGGCTCGCGAAGCTGGCGGTGACGATCCGCCGGTCGCGGTGCTTGGCGAACAGCGACCGCAGGACGCCGCCGACGTCGGACTCGCTCGGCGCGAAGCCCGGCTCCTCCGCGTTGGTCGAGTCGCTCATCAGCAGCCGGACACCTTCGGTCTTGGCGAGCTGGCCGATGCGGGCGAGGTCGGCCCGGCGATCGTCGACGGGCGTGAGGTCGATCTTGAAGTCGCCCGAGTGCAGCACGACACCCTGTGCGGTGTGGACCGCGATCGCGTGGGCGTGCGGCACGGAGTGGGTGACGGGGATGAACTCGACGAGCAACGTGCCGACATCGATCTGCTCGCCGTCGGCGACGGGATGCATGTCGATCTTCGGCATCAGGCCGGCTTCCTCGATCCGGTTGCGGGCGAGGCCGAGGGTGAGCGCCGCGCCGAACACCGGGAGCGGGTCGGAGCGCAGGTCGCCGATGCCGTCGCCGTCGCGCAGCAGGTACTGGATTGCGCCGACGTGATCCTCGTGGCCATGGGTCAGCACCAGTGCCGACAGCCGGCGGGCATTGTCGCGGAGGTAGGTGAAGTCCGGCAGGATCAGGTCGATCCCGTGCATGTTCGCGTCGGGGAACATCAGCCCGCAGTCGATCAGCATGATCGTGCGGTCGGGGTCGTCGGGGGCGCCCTGCTCGATCGCCATGCAGTTGCGGCCGATCTCGCCGAGCCCTCCGAGGAAGACGATGCGGACCGGGACCGACGGGTCGAGCGGCGCGGTGAATGGTTGGTCAGTCATGGTCGGTGGCCTCAGCCGCGGGCGGCAACGAGTCGGGAGTGGACGTTTCGGGCTTCATCTTCGAGGCCGGCGGGCTCGGGGCCCATCGGCAGGCGACACTCGCCGACGGCGATGCCGAGCGTGCGCAGCATCGCCTTCGACGGGACGGGGTTGGGGGCGGCATCGCCGGACTCGAACGCGTAGCTCTCGAGCTGGCGCGCGTTGATGCGTTGCGCTGCAGCGGCGTCGTTGCGATCCCACGCGTCGAACATCTCGACCTGGTCGGACGCGCACCAGTGCGTCGACACGCCGATCACGCCGACGGCGCCGACGGCCAGCAGCGGCAATGTCATCGATCCGTCGCCGGAGTAGACCTCGAAGTCGTCCGGGCTGTCGGCGACGACCGAGGCGGTGGCGGCCGGGTTCTTGGCCGCATCCTTGAGGCCGACGATGTTCGGCACCTCGCGGGCGAGTTGCAGGATCGTCGAGCTCTCGATCTTGCGACCGGTCCGGATCGGAATGTCGTACAGCACGACCGGCAGGTCGGTGTGTTCGGCGATCGCCGTGAAGTGCGCCGCGAGACCGGCCTGCGACGGGCGGTTGTAGTACGGGCAGACCGCGAGGATGCCGGCGACCCCGAGCGAGCTGGCCTGCGCGGTCAGTGCGGCGTCGGCGCGGGTGTTCGAGCCGGTCGTGCCGGCGATCACCGGTACGGTGACCGCAGCGGCAACCGCTTCGAACAGCGTCAGCTTCTCGTCGACGGACAGCGCCGGCGACTCGCCGGTGGTCCCGGCGACGACGAGCCCTTCGTTGCCCTGCCCGACCAGCCACTGCGCCAACTCGACGGCCACGTCGATATCCAGGTCGCCGGCGGCATCGAACGGCGTCACCATCGCGGTCAGTACTCGGCCAAAACGCGGCATGCGGTTCTCTCGTCGACTTTCTCGAAGCTCGCTGACATCTGCCCACGCAAGCGGACCATGCTCGTGAACCTATTCGATTCGCCGAGGCGGAGCGGTGCGAGCGCCGTCACGATGGTACGGGCGGAACCGGCCGCTCACACTTCCGTGGTGGCTCACGACGCGCCGGCGGCGTCGTGGTGAGTGAGCGCTTGACACGCTGTCCTCGCGCCGAATAGATTACCTGATGGTTAATTAACCATCAGGAACATCACACCGATGAGCACCACCACCCCGATCCCCGACGCCCGCCTCGACGAGACGTTCGCGGCACTCGCCAACTCGACGCGCCGCGCGATCCTCGCCCGGCTCGCCAGCGGAGAAGCGAACGTCAACGAGCTCGCCGAACCGTTCGACATGACACTTCCGGCCATCTCCAAGCACCTCAAGGTGCTCGAGCGGGCCGGGCTGATCGTGCGCAGCCGACGGGCGCAGTACCGCCCGTGCGCGCTGGACGCAGGGCCGCTGGCAGAGGTCGCCGGCTGGGCCGAGCAGTACCGCCCGGTCTGGGAAGCGCGCTTCGACCGGATGGACGACTACCTCGCCCGGCTCAACCCGCCGCGCACGACTCGACCCCCACACCCCGACCCACCAACGAAGGACAAGCCACCGCGATGACCGACACCAACGATTCCACCGACGCCGTCGTGATCGAGCGAACGCTCGACGCACCCGCCCCACTGGTCTGGCAGATGTGGACCGATCCCGAGCACTTCGCCGCGTGGTACGGCCCGCAGGGCGCCCGCATCCCGGTGGCGAAGATGGACGTCACCGTCGGCGGCGGCCGGCTGATCTGCATGGAGATGGACACGCCGGACGGTTCGATGCAGATGTGGTTCACGGGCGAGTATCGCGAGATCGTCGAGAACGAGCGGCTCGTCTACACCGAGTCGATGGCCGACGCCGACGGCAACGTCAAGACTGCCGCCGAGATGGGGATGCCCGACGGCCACCCGACCATCACCGAGGTCAGCGTCGAGCTCGTCGATCTCGGCGACCGCACGAAGATGGTGATGACCCACGCCGGCATCCCCGCCGACTCCCCTGGCGCGATGGGCTGGAACATGGCCCTCGACAAGCTCGCCGAGCGCATCACGGCCCACGCCGCCTGAACCGCGACCGGGCGGCCACGTCGCCAACTCGGTCGCCAACTCGACGGCAACGTCAGAAACTGCCCTCGGCAGTTCGGTCGATCCCCTGCGTGAGGATCAGGTCTTCGTGGAGTTCCATCCACACGTCGTGATAGCTGCCGCACATCACGCCGGTGAACATGTTCGATTCGCCGTGTCGGACCCGTCCGAGGGCCGCGGCCAGGCGGTCCGGGTACGGTCCGAATCGGTCGATCGTCGTCGCGATGTCGGATGCGATCGGGTGCGCTCGATCGTGGAGGTCGCCGAGCCGGTCGATGACCGCCGCGTCGTACCCGCTGTCGGCGTGATCGTTCGGCTCACCGTTGCGCAGCTGCCAGTCGCCGCAGAGTGTCTTGAACTCCGTGTTCAACGCCAGGAAGCGGGCGTACGGTGCGGCGAGGGTGGCGGCGTCGAGCCCGGCGACGTCCACCGCGAGATCGGTGGCATGGGCGGCACGCCCGTCCGGAGTGAGTTGCCACAGCCCTCGGGCCTCACGGAACTGCACGTACCCGTCCTGCGCGCACGCGTCCAGATGCTGTTGCACCTCGGCCTCGTCGAGCGCCGTGATGTCAGCCAGCGTCGCTGCCGTGGCGAACCCCTTGATCCGCACGGCGTGAAGCACCCTGAATGCCGACGTCGAGGCATGGCCCATCGACGCAAAGTTACCGATCCGCGCGTCGCCCCCGCCGCCATGCCGTCACGGTCAGGAATCGTCGGCGGCGTCGAGGTAGGCCTCGGTGAGCAACTCGCGCATGGCCTCGTCGAAGTCGTCCGGTGTCGCCACGTTCGCCGTGTGCCAGAACCGGTTGCCGTACGGCTCGACCTTGCGGGTGATCGTCGGATGACTCGCGCGCCGGCGCAGCGAGAACGACAGCGCAACCCAGCGCTGCATCGGCCGCAGCTGCGCGAACCGGCGCGGGTTCTTCAGGAAGATTCCGACCGACACGACGTCGGCATGGACCGGGCCGACCGTGGCGAGGTGCGCCATCACGGCATCGAAGACCGGGCGCTCGTGGGCGGGGCCGGTGGCGAAGTACTCCTCGATCGTCAGCCCCGGCGCGCAGTCGTGCGACTGACCGGCGCGGCCGAACAGACGTCCGCACTCGGGGCAGGTCCAACCGGTCACGCCCCCATCCTCGCGAACCACCGCTGCGTCGCGCGGGCCGGATGCCGCCGACTCTCAGTGCAGTCAGGCCGGTATGGCCGTGACCGGCGCGGCGACGATGTCGGCGGCCACCGGCGCGGGCCATGCGTTCGACGTCCGCGGGGAGCGGCACCATCGGTGGGCGAGGTACGTCGCGGCCAGCGCGATGACGATGTCACCGAGACTGAAGACGTTCGACAGCGGCCACGCCTCGGGAACGGCGAAGACGTCGCCGAGGAACGCCAGCTTCGGGTCGTCGAGGACGTGCGAGTTGGCCGCCTGCAACTCGGGGATCTTGTCGAAGCCGGCGCGCTGCCATGCGCCCGGTGAAGCGGGCATCACACCACCGTTGGCGCTGATGGCGGCGAGGTTGCAGGCCGCGCCGACGCCGATCGCGGCGGCACCGGGGAGGTGGCGGTTGAGCCACAGGAACGACAGCGCGAAGCCGTAGGTGACGAGGTGCAGGGCATTCGTGAGGCCCTCGGGGAGCACCTGCACGAGCAGGCCGAACACGACGATCTGCGCCAGGATCGCGACCCACACGACCCACAGGTGGCGCAGGGGCAGCGCCGCGATCCGGCGCAGGTCGCCGCCGCCGAGCGACGCGCTGAGCACACCGACGAGGGTGGCGACGATCAGGATCACTGCGCCACCGGCAGGAATCCGGACGACGCCCGCTTGATCAGCCAGTAGGCGAAGTCGTCGATGTCCATCGGCGGGGCGATGAGCGGGCCCTGGGCAAGATCGCATCCCATCGTCGCGAGCCCCTTCCACTCGGGCTCCGACTCGACGCCGACGCCCACGACATCGATCCCGAGGCCGTGCGCCAGGTCGATCACCGATTGCACGATCACCCGGTCTTCGTCGGCCGTGTCGAGGCCGCGCACGAACGCCCGGTCGATCTTGAGCCGGTCGATCTTCAGCTCGCGCAGCGTCAGGAACGACGAGTAGCCGGTGCCGAAGTCGTCGATCGAGATCCGTACACCGGCGGCGCGCAGCTGCGCCAGCGTCGCCCGTGACCGTCCCGGATCTGCCGACAGGCACCGTTCGGTGATCTCGAGTTCCAGACGGTGCGGTTCGAAGTCGAGCCGGTGCAACGTCGACAGCGTCCGCTTCGCGAACTGCGGGTTGTGGAGCACGCCGGCCGACACGTTGACTGACAGCGACAGTGCCCGGTCGTCGAGTTCGTCGATGTCACGGACGGCCCGCTCGATCACGAACTCGGTGATCGGGCCGATCAGGTCGGTCTGCTCGGCCAGCCCGATGAACTCGGAGGGCGCCAACACCCCGAGCGTCGGATGGTTCCACCGCAGTTTGGCCTCGACCGACAACACCGCACGGTCCCTGACGTGCACGAGCGGCACGTACTCCAGGGACAGCTGATCCTCGGCGATCGCGTCCGCCAGCGACGTGAGCAGCGTCCGGCGGCCACGGCTCGCTTGCGTGGTCACCTCGTGGTGCTCGACGCCGGTCTGGAACTGCTTCGCGCGGTACATCGCGATGTCTGCGGCGTGCAGCAGCTCCCCGCTGACCTCGCCGTGTTCCGGGCAGCGGGCGACGCCGATACTGGCGCCGACCGACAGCGGGAAGCCCTCGATCGTCGTCGGTGCGACCAGCTGCTCGTGCAACGCAGTCGGGTCGAAGACGTCGGTACCCGACCGGACGTCCGGAATCAGGGCGGCGAACTCGTCCCCGCCGAGGCGCGCTGCGATCGATCCGGCCGGCAGCGCCGCCGAGAGCCGCTCGGCGAACGCCTTCAGTACGGCATCGCCGACCTGGTGGCCGAGCCGGTCGTTGATGCCCTTGAACCCGTCGAGGTCGATCAGGAGCACCGTCGCCGACTGATCGTCGAGCCGTTCCGTCAGGTACTGATCCGTCTCGGCGACGAACGAGCGTCGGTTCCGCAGTTCGGTGAGCGTGTCGTGGTTGGCCTCGTGCGCCCGGTCGATGGCGTGCACCGCACTCTGATAGACGATGCCTGCGGCGATCGCGAGCAGCGGCACCATCAGCCAGCTGTGCGTGACGCTGATGACGAAGATCGGGGCGAGCGCGAGCAGCGCTCCGTCGGCGGTCATGCTCACTGCGAATCCGTCGCGCATCGTGCGCATGAAGCGTTCGTCGTTGGCGACCGAGATCAGGTAACAGACCATCATCCCGTTGGTCACGAACACGACGAGGCCACTGCACAGGATCGCGAGCCCGGTCACCACGGGGATCGACCCGTCGCCGGTGATCGGCTCGTGGATGCCGAACGCGAACAGGGTCAGCCCACCGAGGGCGAGGGCAAGCGAGACCTGGGCGCTGTTGAACACGACGCGGCGAATGTCGTGCTCGGCCTTGAGTTCGGCGACCAGTGTGGTCAGCGCGATGGCGCCGACGGCGAACGCGGGGCTGCCGAGCAGCACGAGGGAGAACGCGAACGTCCAACTCATCGTGACGAAGCCGCCACTGGCGATCCTCAACCATGTGGCCGACGTCGTCTCGCCGATCAGCAGCAGGAGCGCGAAGAGCGAGAAGAGCGTCCAGTCGATGCGCGGCGAGATACCGCGGGAGAACTCGATCCATGCAACCAGACCCGCAGCGGCAAGCGAGACCACGAAGACGAGCGCGATGAAGCCATCGACGTGTCGGTCGCGGCGCGCGCGGTTGCTCTGCGGCGCAGTCGGCGAATCGGGGGGATTCATGATGTCTGTCGAACTCAGCGGACGGTTCGGTGTCGAGCGGCTGCGGGCCGCCGAACGCTCGCGTCCGGCGGCCTACGGCCTACCGGATGCACTCAGAAGTTCTCGATGACCCGCATCATGCATCCCCACTTCATGGGGGCACCGGTTGCCGCGATCAGGCCGACAATGGTGCTGACGCTGACCAGGGCGCGGTACGTGGGCGACTTCGCCCGCCACTTGATGGATGTCTTCATGTGTGTCCCTTTCGTTTTTCCAGCGCTCGGGCTCTCCGAGATGGCCCCGTTGGGATTCGGGGACACCGCGAACGGTGCACTACGTCTTTCGGCTGGTCAGGGACAGAAAACAGTCAAGGTTTCGAGAAGATGTCCATCCGGATGACAGAACCACGACGAAACATGGGCTGAGCGGGCGCGATGCACCCCGGCGGCGTGCGTCAGAGCAGGTAGCCGGTGATGTCGAACACGAAGTCGGCGTTGCCGCCTCCCGCCCAGACGCGGATCTGACGGCTCGTGTCGAGTTTCGCGAACGATCCGTTGTTGAGGGTCTGGTCACTGGCGAACCAGTTGATCGTGGCCGCACCGAACGTTCCTGCGTCACCCGGCGTCGCGGCGATGAAGCCGGAGCCGACCGTGTTGACCACGGCCAGGTTGAACAGAATCGCCCGGGCGCCGGACGGCACGAGGTCGGGTTTGATGACGGCCCCGGTGTCGATGTCGATCCCGTTGGCCACCGAGATGACCCGGTTTGCACCCGCGGCGAGCGCCCCTCCCGACAGCCGGGAGTCGTAGACCCGCGTCGGATCGATCGCGTGGACGGCGCCCGCAGTGGCGCGACCGGCCAACTTGTGCCACGTCCCGGGCATTCCGGAATCCGTGCAGAACCACAGGTTGCCGCCGAGGTCGGAGCGGAACGACCCGCTGCGGTGCTCGAAGTCGTCGCTGCGAGGGTCACCTCCGGTGGATTGCAACAACAGATGGGAGCGCGCCGTTGGCGTTGCCCACGCGATGAGGGCGTGACCGGTGCTGCTCGCCGCCGTTCTGCCCTCGGTGTACGCGAACACCCCGTTGGTCACGCGATTGCCCGCCGCGAACCCGCCGACGGCGCTCGGGAATGCCGACCCGAAGTTCACGTCCTGCGCGGTGAAGATGTTCTTACTCGAGAACGGTCCGCCGGCGTTGGCCAAGATCCGCGTGTTCCCACCGGCCGAGGTGTTGCTCTGACCGACCACGAGATCGGAACCGTCGACCGCCGCTGCGCGATCGGCGGCGAGGGTCGAGGCGAGTACCGCGCCCCCAGCCGCTGCCGCCGCCTTGATCGCCGTGCGCCGGTTGGAACGAGGACGCGAGGCGTCGTAGCTCGTCGATTCGCGGACGGGCGACGACTCGGTGATCCGTTGCCGATCGGTGCCAGTGGGGGCCAGCCGTTCGATCACCGCTTCGAGCTGCCCGATGCGGTCTTCGAGCGCTCGAATCCGATCCTTGTCGCCTGGGCCGTCACCTGCTGGAGTGTTCATCGCGTTCTCCCTCTGAGCCGTGCGATTTCACGGTAGCCGACCCTGCCCGCTGGCTGGATCGGAAGTCATCACGCGTCGCGCGTGCCGCAACGTATGCGGGATCGGCCCGTCGGGCGCGCGGGGTCAGCCGGTCCGGCAGACGCCGTCCGCGAGCGCGGCGGCCGCGACCGCTGCGGCGACCGCGATCGACACCGACGGGTCGAACACCGACGGCATGATGTTCGTCTCGGTCAGGTCGTCGTCGGACACAGACTCGGCGATCGCTGTCGCGGCGGCGAGCTTCATGCCCTCGGTGATGTCGGTGGCCCGGGCATCGAGCGCACCGCGGAAGATGCCGGGGAACGCGAGCACGTTGTTGATCTGGTTCGGGTAGTCGCTGCGGCCGGTGCCCATCACCCGCACGATGTCGCCGACGAGTTCGGGCCTGACCTCGGGATCGGGGTTGGCCATCGCGAACACGATCGGGTCGTCGTTCATGTTGCCGACGTCGTCACGCGTGAGGATGTCGGGCGCGCTGACGCCGATGAACACGTCGGCGCCGTGCATCACGTCGCTCAGCGATCCCTGCTTGCGGTCGGGATTCGTGTTCTCCGCGAACCACTGCTTCCATGTGTTGAGCCCGTCACGCCCGTCGTACACCGCTCCCCTGCTGTCGACGCCGACGATGTGCGTCGCACCGGCACCGAGCAGGATCTTGCCGATCGCCACACCGGCCGCACCGACGCCGGAGATCACGATCGACAGGTCGGCCATCGCCTTGCCGGTGATCCGCAGCGCGTTCTCCACCGCGGCGAGTGTGACGACCGCGGTGCCGTGCTGGTCGTCGTGGAAGACCGGGATGTCGAGCGTCTGCTTCAGCGCCTCCTCCACCTGGAACGCGCCGGGCGCGGCAATGTCTTCGAGGTTGATCCCGCCGAACGTCGGTGCCAGCCGGATCACGGTCTCGATGATCTCCTCGGGACTCGAGACGTCGAGACAGATCGGGAAGGCGTCGACGCCGCCGAACTCCTTGAACAGCAGCGCCTTGCCCTCCATCACCGGCATCGCACCCTTCGGGCCGATGTCGCCGAGGCCGAGCACCGCGGTGCCGTCGGACACGATCGCCACCGTGTTCTTGCGGATCGTGTATTCGTCGGCGAGCGTCTCGTCGGCCGCGATCGCACGGCACACCCGCGCGACGCCGGGGGTGTACGCCATCGACAGATCGTCCATGTCGCCGACCGGGCACAGCGAGAGCACTTCGATCTTGCCGCCGTCGTGCATCTTGAACGTGCGGTCCCACCAGTCGTGCAGCGTGATGCCGTCGGTCGCCCGCACCGCGGCGACGACCTCCTGCTGATGATCGACGTCGCGGCAGTTGACGACGATCTCACGGTCGACCACGGCGCCCTTGGCCACGAACGCGTCGACGGCATAGATGTTGCCGCCCGCCTCGCCGATCGCGGCCGCGAGCCGGCCGAGCACGCCGGGCACGTTCTCGAGGGTGACCTTGATCGCGATCGAGTACTGCGTGGCCGGCGGTTTCGACATAGAGAGTCGAATCTACTGCGGCCGGGTCACCGCGGCGGACGAATCGGCTCAGTGTCCGGCGACCGGAGTTGGCGCGTCGGCGCCGATCTCGAACTTGAGGAACTCTTCACTGGTGTCCTCCCAGTCCTCGAACTGGATCACGCCCATCTCCTCGAACCGGTGCCGCAGCCACTTGTCGTTGCGGTCGAGCAGCCCGAGCTTCTTGCAGTTCGGCACGATCTTCGAGAACAACATCTGCTGGAACAGGTCGCGCGTCGGGTCCTTGAGCACGATCGGCAGCACGTCGCGCGGCGCGACGCCCATCCGCTCCCACACCTCCTGGCTGAGGAAGCGGTCACGCATCCGCACGGCGGCCTCGAAGGCGAACTCCTGGCGGTCGCGCATCTCGGCGTCGGTCTTGCCCTCGTAGACCTCCTTCAGCGACAGCACGCCGAACGCCACGTGGCGGGCCTCGTCGGCCATCACGTATCGCAGCAGCTTCTTCAGCAGCGGCTCTTCGGTCATCTGGTGCATGAACCCGAAGGCGGCGAGGGCCAGCCCCTCGACCATCACCTGCATCCCGAGGTAGGTCATGTCCCACCGCGAGTCGTTGATGATGTCGTCGAGCAGCATCCGCAGGTGGGCGTTGACCTGGTAGCCGCCACCCATCTTCTCGTCGAGGTACCGACCGAACACCTCGACGTGGCGGGCCTCGTCGACGACCTGGGTGGACGCGTACAACTTGGCGTCGTACCACGGCACGGTCTCGGTGATCTTGGCAGTGCACAGCAGCGCACCCTGCTCGCCGTGGAGAAACTGCGACAGCGTCCACTTGCGGTTCTGGATGCCGTAGTCGAGCCACTCCTTGTCGCCCCAGTGGCCGATCACCGTGTCGTCGTACAGGCCGGGGTCGATGCCGGCCGCGATCGCGACCTGATCGCCGGACACGACCTTCTCGATATCGACGTCGGCCGACCAGTCGAGGTCGGTGGTGGCGTTCCACTGGCCGACCTTGGCCTTCTCGTAGAGCTTGCGCAGGTGCGGGCGCTGCATCGAGTAGTCCCACGTGAAGATGGCGTCGGCGTTGTCCTTGACCGCGTGCTCGACCTCGTCGGGGTCGGTGTTGGTGATCGCAAGGATCGCTTCGAGGTCGTCGACGTCGACACGGCCGAGCAGCGTCTCGTCGTCTGCGTGGGTGACCTGCTCGTCACCGAGCTCATCGCCGATGGCTTGTTCGTCGATCGTCATGCTGTTGAGGCTCCTGGGCTGGGGTGTGATGCCGGTGCGTGCTGCCCGGCGAGGGTGTCGAGTGCGGGAAGGAACGGCTCGAGGAATGCTTGGGCGGACTGCTCGTCGGCGAGGTCGACGAGCTCGGACGGGGCGAGGAAGTACGAGATCACGAGGCGCACGACCATCTCGATCAGGGCGCGGCCCTCGGTGCGGGGCAGGTATCGGTCGACGAGCGGCACGAGGTACTCGGTCGCGACGCTGACGATGCGCGGCAGACCCGCGACGGTCATCTCGGTGAGCACCTCGCCCGGCTCGGTGGACATCATCCGCGCGAGGTGTTCGTCGGCGCGCAACTCGCGGGTGGCGCAGGTGACCGCACTCACCAGCAGGTCCTCCAACGTCTCCGCCTCGGCGACCTGGCCGAGCAGCGTGGTGAAGAACCGGTCGAGTTCGTACACCCGGTGGGCCTCGAACACGATGTCCTTGCCGCCGGGGAAGATGCGGTACAGCGTCGCCCGGGAGACGCCGCTGGCCCGGGCGATGTCGTCGATCGTGACTTTGGCGACCCCCCACCGCTCGCAACAGGTCTTGACGGCCTCGAGGACGCGCACCTCGGTGGGTGTCCACGACCGCTGCCGGTCGGACAGGGCATCGAGCATCGACGCGTTCGCCATCGATGAGACACTAAGACAGATTTCGTCTCACTGTCAATCGGCACGGGGACGCCAGGCCGATGTCACACC
>JABDKP010000017.1 GCA_013002175.1 Ilumatobacter sp. | reverse complement strand
GTCGTGCTCGTCGTTCTTGCCGCGCCGCCGCGTCCCTGCGATCGGCCGTGAGATCACCTTGCGATCGAGCAGTTGTACCATCGGTTCCGGCGACGACCCGACGATCGTGAGTTCGGGATGCTTGACGTAGTACATGTACGGCGACGGGTTGACCTGCCGCAGCACCCGGTACACGTCGAGCGGATCGGCCCCGAGTTCGATGTCGTACCGCTGGGCGAGCACGACCTGGAAGATGTCGCCGGCGACGACGTACTCCTTGGCCACCTCGACCGCCTTCTGGTACATCCCGCCGGGCATCGTGGAGCGCAACTCGGGCACATCGTCGTCCGCCGCCGGGGGCGGCACCGGCGTGTACGGCAGTGGTTCGGCAAGATCGGCGACTGCCTGCTCCACCCTCGCGACGGCTGCGTCGTACGCCGCGTCCAACTCGTCGGCCGACAACCCGAGCGTCGGCACGCTCTCGATCAGGTAGACCCGCTGCCGCCAGTGGTCGAATGCGGCGAGCGACCCGATCACCGACATCACCGCGTCGGGGTACGACCGGTCGTCGGTCGGCACGCCGGGCAGCGACTCGACCTCGCGGATCACGTCGTAGCCGAGGAATCCCATGATCCCGCCGTGCAGTGGAGGGAGATCCTCGAACGACGGGCTGGTGTACGCGCCGAGCAGCGCTTCCAATGCGGCGAGGATCCCCGAGTCGGTCGGTATGCCGGCGGCCAGCGGCCCGTCCAGCTCGACGACGCCGTCGCGCAGCACCAGTGTCGCCGAAGGATTGCGGCCGACGAACGAGAACCGCGCCCAGCGCTCGGCGCCCTCGACGGACTCGAGCAGGAATCCGGGACCGTCGCCGACGAGCTTGACGTACGCCGCGACCGGCGTCTCGAGGTCCGCCAGCAGCTCGGTCCACACCGGCACGACCGTGTGCTCGGCGGCGTACGCATGGAACTCGGCGCGGGTCGGCTGGACGTTCATGCGGTGATGCGACCGATCACGCGTCGGGACCGAAGCGGCGGAAGAAACAACTCCGGGCGCCGGTGTGACACGCGCCGCCACCGACCTGCTCGACCTTGAACAGCAGGGCGTCCGCGTCGCAGTCGTAATACGCCTCGCGCACCAGTTGGTGGTCGCCACTCGTGTCGCCCTTGCGCCACAGTTCCTGACGGCTGCGCGACCAGTACACCATCCGCCCCTCGGCCAACGTCATCTGCAGCGACGCCGCGTTCATCCATGCCAGCATCAACACGTCGCCGTTGTCCGCATCCTGCGCGATCGCGGTGACGAGCCCGTCGTCGTTGTACTTGATTCCGGCCAATTGCTCGGCCGTCGCGTCGATCGTGGTCCCCTCGGGCATCGGGCCAGCCTACGGACGCTCGCCGTTCACGGGTCACGGGGATCTACAGGTACAGCCCGGTGCTCGCTTCGATGCGCTCGGCGGCAACGGCGTGCAGCTCGCGCTCACGGAGCATGACCAGGTCTTCGCCCTGGACCTCGACCTCGTAGCGGTCGTCGGGGCTGAACAGCACCTTGTCGCCCACTTCGCAGGCGCGCACGTTCTGACCCTGTGCCACCACGGTGGCCCACACGAGCCGCTTCGCGACCTGCGCCGTCGCCGGGATGACGATGCCGCCGGACGACTTGCGCTCGCCGTCCTTGTCGGAGATCTTGACGAGGACGCGATCGTTGAGCATCTTGATCGGGAGTTTGTCGTCGGTCCCAGCCATCACGATCGCCCTGCCATCCCGAACGAGGGTACCGTCGAATGCGATGTCGGCGCCCACGAAGACCAGCACGATCGACTTCGCCGCGGCGGACGGAACAGCGCTGGTCGGCGACCTCGCCGTGCCGCCGGCTCCGCGCGCCGCGGCGATCGTCTGCCACCCCCATCCGCAGTACGGCGGCGACCGCCACAACGCGGTCGTCTCGGCGTTGTTCGAGGCGCTCCCGCCGGCAGGGATCGCCGCGCTGCGGTTCGACTTCCGGCCGGACTTCGACGACGGTCGCGGCGAGGCGCTCGATGCGGCCGCCGCGCTCGCCGTCCTGGAGGACGCGGTGCCGGACGTCCCGCTGATCGCCACCGGCTACTCGTTCGGGGCCGCGATCGCGTTGGCCCTCGACGACTCGGCGATCGCAGCGAAGTTCTTGATCGCTCCCCCGCTGGCGATGATCACCACACCGCCAGGCAACGCGGTGCCGACGCTGGTGTTGACCCCCGAGCACGACCAGTTCAGCCCGCCGGCGGCGTCGGTCCCGATCGTCGACTCGTGGCCGATGGCCGACCACGAGACAATCGCCGGCGCCGACCACTTCCTGGTCGGGCGCGCCGCCGACACGGCCCGCGAAGCCGTCGCCTCCCTCGACCGCTGGCTCAGCTCGCTCGCCTGAACCCTCCCCAGGGGTCAGGCAGGTGTCAGGCAGGTGTCAGACACCTACTTGTGGTGTGCAAGGAACGCGGCTACTTCTTGACGGCGGCTTCCATCTCCGCCTTGACGTCATCGGTCAGCAGCGGAATGACGTCGAGCGTGTCGAAGTTCTGCACGACCTGCGACACCTTCGAGGCGCCGGTGATCACCGTCGACACGTTCGGGTTCTTCGTGCACCACGCAAGCGCGAGTTGCGCCATCGAGCAACCGAGGCGGTCGGCGATCGGGCGCAACTTCTCGACGCGGGCGACCTCTTCGGGGTTGGTCAACCGGTCGGCCAGCCAGCCGTACCCGTCGAGGGCGGCACGCGAATCGTCGGGAATGCCGTCGCGGTATTTGCCGGTGAGCAGGCCCGACGCGAGCGGGCTCCAGATCGTGTTGCCGTAGCCGAAGTCCTCCTGCAACCGGGCGTACTCCTTTTCGACCTTGCGCCGTTCGAGCAGGTTGTACTGGCTCTGCTCGGTGACCGGCTTGTGCAGATGGTGCCGGTCGGCGATGTCGATCGCCGCGCGGATCTCGTCCGCACTCCACTCGCTCGTGCCCCAGTAGTGGGCCTTGCCCGCCGAGATGATCTCGCTCATCGCGTAGACCGTTTCTTCCATCGGCGTCTCCGGGTCGGAGCGGTGGCAGTACAGCACGTCGACGAAGTCCTGCCCGAACCGCTCGAGCGATCCGTCGACGGCGTGCATCAGGTACTTGCGGTTGGTCGTGTTGCGCATGTTCGGGACGTCGCCGTGGATCCCCCAGAACAGCTTCGTCGTCAGCACGTAACTCCACCGCGGCCACCCGAGCTCGCGCAGCGCGTGACCCATGATCTCCTCGCTCTTGCCGCCTGCGTACGCCTCGGCGTTGTCGAAGAAGTTGCAGCCGGCATCACCGGCGGCCGCCATGCATTCGACCGCGAGGTTGTCGTCGACCTGCGCATCGAAGGTGACCCAGCTCCCGAACGACAGCACGCTCACCTTCAGCCCGCTGTTGCCGAGACGCCGATATTCCATCTTGGGATTCACACTGGGAGTTGCCATGGCCCGGAGGGTAGCCAGCCCCGGGGCAGGCTGCGGCGTCAGCTGCCGAGATCGGCGGCCGCAGCCCGATCGGCCGCGATCTCCCGGTCCATCTGGTCCAACACCGACCCCCGCAGCTTGCGCACCGTGCCGGCATATGCCGTGGCGTCGAGTGCGGCGAGTTCGGACGCGCGGTCGACCGCGGTGTCCAGCACGTCGGCCTCGGCGACGACCTCGTCGAGGAACCCGGAGTCGACTGCGGCTGCGCCGGCGGTGAGCCGGGCGTTGGCGACCGCTCGTTGGAGGTGCCTCCGGCTGAGCCGGTCGGTGGCGATCGTGAACGCCCAATCCGGCAGCACCATCGCGATCGCCACCTCGTTGAGCCCGATCTTGCAGTCGATGTCGGCACCGACACGCACGTCGCACCCGAGCAGTATCAGTGCGCCGGCCGCGAGCGCGTGTCCCGTGCAGGCCGCCACGACGGGCACCGACGCTCCGTACAGCGTGCGCACCAGCTCGCCGCCGTCGGAGACGAGGTTGGACATCGCGGCCAGGTCTCCACCGCGCATCACGTTCAGGTCGAACCCACCGGAGAACCGGCCCTCGCGGCCGTGTACCACGACGGCGATGACGTCGTCGTCGGCCTCGGCGTCGCGGACGGCGGCGATGATCGCGGCGATCGAGTCGGTGGTGAGGGCGTTCGCCTTGCCGTCGTCGAGGTGGATGATCGAGACGCCGCCGCGTTGTTCGGTGCTGATGGAGCTCATCGCGACGACGCTAGGCAATCGGCCCCGATCGAGACGAAGTCCGCGACGCCCGTCGCGAACGCAGTCCCGGCTGGTCAGTCCGCCGGCCGGACCGTGATCCCGGCGGCGGCCATCACGTCCTTTGCCTCGGCCACCGTGTGTTCCTGGAAGTGGAAGATCGACGCCGCCAGCACCGCGTCAGCGCCACCGTCGAGCACACCGTCGACGAGGTGCTGCAACGTCCCGACCCCGCCGCTGGCGACGATCGGCACGCTCACCGCGCCGCCGATCACCCGCATCAGCTCGTTGTCGAACCCCTCCCTGGTGCCGTCGCGGTCCATCGACGTCACGAGCAATTCCCCCGCCCCGCGCCGCACCGCCTCGCCGGCCCACTCGATCGCGTCGCGACCGGTCGGCGTGCGACCGCCGTGGACGTAGACCTCCCAGCCGTCCGCCGCCACCCACGGCCGCCCCTCGACCACCCGGCGCTTCGCATCGATCGCGCAGACGACGCACTGCACGCCGAACTCGGCCGCGATTTCGGAAATCAACTCGGGCCGGTCCACGGCTGCGGTGTTGACGCTGACCTTGTCAGCACCGGCACGGAGCATCCGTCGGGCGTCCTCGAGCGTGCGGATTCCGCCTCCGACGGTGAACGGGATGTAGACCTGATCGGCGACGCGATGGACCATGTCGATCGTCGTGTCACGGTTGTCGCTGGACGCCGTGATGTCGAGAAACACCAGCTCGTCGGCACCCTCGAGGTCGTAGCGGGCGGCCAGTTCGACCGGATCGCCGGCGTCGCGCAACCCGACGAAGTTCGTGCCCTTCACGACCCTCCCGGCGTCGACATCGAGGCACGGAATGATGCGTGCAACCCTCACCGGCATCCTCCCCGATCGCGGCCACCGCCGAGCGCGGCGAGCGCCTCGTCGATCGTGAACCGGCCCTCGTAGAGCGCCTTGCCGGTGATCACACCACCGAGGCCCTCGATCCGCGCCAGGGCCTCGATGTCCGCCACGCTGCCGACACCGCCGCTGGCGATCACCGGGGCACCCGCCTGCTGCGCCGACCGCGTCAGGCCCTCGACGTCGGGCCCGGCCAGCATGCCGTCGCGACCGATGTCGGTGATGACGAACGCCGCAGCGGTTGGATACAGCTCGTAGGCGTCGTCGAGATACAGCCCGCTTCCCTCGGTCCAGCCGTGGACCGCGATCTCGCCGTCGCGGTGGTCGAGGCCGACTGCCACCGACACGACCTCGGACGCCGCGGCGACCAGCGCGGGGTCGCGCACCGCTGCCGACCCCATCACGACCCGCGCCACGCCCGCCGACGCCAACTCGGTGACGTCGCCGATCGACCGCACACCGCCCCCGGTCTGAACCTGCGTCGTCGCGGCGACGGCGGCTGCGACGGCCGCCACGACGGGTCGGTTGACCGGATCGCCCGATCGGGCCGCGTCGAGGTCGACGACGTGGATCCACGTCGCGCCCGCAGCTGCGAAGTCACGCGCCACCTGCACGGGGTCGTTGCCGTACACCGTCTCGTCCGCGTAGTCGCCCTGGCGCAGACGCACCACGCGGCCCCCGAGCAGGTCGATCGCCGGGTACAGCTCGATCACGCCGAGACCTCCCTGTCGTCGGCCGACCGCGGTGAGGCGCAGATCCGGACGAAGTTCGACAACAGCGCGAGGCCGGGCCGGCTCGACTTCTCCGGATGGAACTGCGCCGCGAACACGTTGTCGAGACGGAACGCGGCGTTCAACGTCGAGCCGTACTCGACGGTCGCCGCGACGACGCCGGGGTCGTCGGGGACGCCGTGCAGCGAGTGGACGAAGTAGACCCACGGCTCGTCGCCGAGGTGCTGCAGCATCGGGTCGGCCGGCTGCGAGATGTGCAGCACGTTCCACTGCATCTGCGGGATCTTCGGCCCCGGCGGGATCCACCGGACGACGCCCGGAATGATTCCCAGCCCGACCGCCCCGTCGTCCTCCTCGGACGCGCTGAACAGCATCTGCATGCCCACGCAGATGCCGAGGAACGGTCGGCCGGACGACACTGCGTCGGCAGCGGCCTCGTCGAGACCGACGCGACGCAATGCGTCCATGCACGCTCCGAATGCCCCGACGCCGGGCAGCACGACCCCGTCGGCGTCGGCGATCAGCGACCGATCGGCGGTGAGGCGGGCGTCGGCGCCACCCCGTTCGAGGGCCTTCTGTGCGGAGTGCAGGTTGCCGATGCCGTAGTCGAGGACGGCGACGAGCGGACGGGTCACCGGGCGTCCTCGGCAGGACGCGTCACAGCACGCCCTTGGTCGACGGCACACCGCCCGGACCGTCGATGCGCACCGCATCGCGCAACGCGCGGGCGAGGCCCTTGAACGTCGCCTCGATGATGTGATGGGTGTTGCGGCCCCTGACCAGCTCGACGTGCAGCGTGATCCCCGCCGCAGTGGCGAACGACGAGACGACGTGTTCCGCGAGCTGCGGGTCGAACGCGGGTTGGCCGAGCGGCAGGCTCTCGGGCATCTCGACGTGCCACTCGACGTGCGGCCGCCCGGACAGGTCGAGGGCCACGTCGATCAGCGCCTCGTCGAGCGGATAGCGGCCGCTCGCGAACCGGCGGACGCCCGACTTGTCGCCCAGCGCCTCTGCGAACACCTCGCCGAGCGTGATCGCCACGTCCTCGACGGTGTGATGGGTGTCGATGTGGAGATCGCCCTCGGCACGGACGACCAGGTCGAAGCCGCCGTGCCGACCGAGTTGATCGAGCATGTGGTCGTAGAACGGGATGCCGGTGGAGATGTCGGTCGTGCCGGTCCCGTCCAGCTCGACGGTGACGTCGATCTTCGTCTCGTTGGTGACGCGCTGGCGGGTGGCGGTACGGCTCATCGGCTCGCTCCGTTCTCGTCGGTGGTCGGAGGCAGTGCGAGCAGCGCCCGCATCGCATCGAGGAACTCGGTGTTCTCGGCGGTCGTGCCCACCGTGACCCGCAGGCAGTTGTCGAGCCGGGGCCAGCCGGAGCAGTCACGCACGAGAATGCTGCGGTCGACCAGCCCCTGCCAGATCTCGCGTCCCGCGTGGCGGCGCGGCCGGAACAGGACGAAGTTGGCGCCGCTGGGGACGACGTCGACGTCGAGCGCGGCGAGGTCGGTACTGATCCGTTCGCGTTCGGCGACGATCTGCTTGACGCGCGCGTCCATCTCCGCGGAGAAGCGCAGCGCGAGGCGGCCGGCGACCTGCTTCACCGCATCGAGGTGGTACGGCAGCACCACCTTCTCCAGCTCGGCGACCAGCGCAGCAGGACCGATCAGGTAGCCGAGCCGGGCCGCGGCCATCGACCACGTCTTGGAGAAGGTACGCGTCACGACCAGCGGGACGTCCTCACCGACGAGGTCGAGCGCCGTCCAGTCGGCGAACTGCGCGTACGCCTCGTCGACGACGACCAGCCCGGGCACCGACGCGAGCAGTTGGCGGACTCGGTCGACCGGTTCGGCGAGCCCGGTCGGGTTGTTCGGCGAGGTGAGGAAGACGACATGCGGTTGCGACTCGGCGACCACGCGGTCGACCTCTGCCGGGTCGAGCGTGAAGTCGGCCGCCCGTTCGCCCTCGACGACCTGCGCCCCGGTGACCCGGGCGATGTGGCCGTGCATCTGATAGGTGGGCGCAAACGTGGCCACCGTGCGACCCGGCCCCGCATACGCCAGGAGCACCGTCTGGAGCACCTCGTTCGAGCCGTTGGCGACGAACACCATCGCCGGATCGACGTCGTGGCTGTCGGCGATCGCCGCCCGCAGCTCGGTGGCCGCGCGGTCCGGATAGCGGTGCCACGCCACCCGCGACACCTCGGCGGCGACGGCGTCGCGGAACGCCGGTGGCGGCGGCTCGGGTGACTCGTTGGTGTTCAGCCGGACGCGGACGTCGACTTGCGGCGAGTGGTACCCGTCGAGGGCGCGCAAATCCGGCCGAACGCTGATCACTCGGCCGAATTGTACCGACGGGGGACGGGCTACCCTGCCCACGGTGTCAGCATCGCTCGAACGCACGGCGGCCGAACTCGCGGCGATCGCCGACAACGTCGCTCGGTACCGGGAGCGGGTCGCGGCGCTGGCCGAACCGTATGTCGGGTCCGAGCGCGACGACCTCGTGCTGACGATCCACGAGGCCGAGCGCCAGTTGCGCAACGCCGAACGGACCCTGCAGCGGGCACTGCGCGCCGTCCGCTGACGCCCGAAGCCGACGTCCGAAAACGCGGCGACGGCCCCTGGTGGGAGGGGCCGTCGCACATGCGACGTCAGGCGGCGGATCCTGACTGTCGCAGCAAACCAGGTGGCGGGAACCTGGTTGTGCCAAAGTTACCCCTCGTCGAAGATCGCACGCAAACAGGCTGGTGGGTACCCTGACCGCGGTGGGTCGCATCGAGATCAAACCAGCGATGTCCGACGCCGACATCGCCACGGTCCACGAGTTGCTCGACGCCGCCGCGGTCGCCGATGGCCGGTACCCGCTGTCGGACCACCTCGCCATCGACCTCGCCGACGGTGGCGGGTCCGGATTCACGGGCATCGTGATGCACGGCTCCGGCAACGGTCCGCTGACCGCCTATGGGCAGGTCTCGCGCGCCAATGACGCGTACGCGGTCGAACTGGTCGTCCACCCGCAGCTGCGGGCCGAGCTGGCCACGATCGGCGACGAGCTGCTCGCGGCCGCCACCGACGCTGTCGCTGACGGCGGAGGCGGTGATCTCAGCTGGTGGGTCTTCGAGCCGACCGAGGATCACCACCGGCTGGCGACCTCTGCGGGGCTGGCCGTCGGCCGCCGGCTGCACCAGATGCGGCGCGGGTTGCCGACCGGCCTCGACGTCACGATCGAGACGCGGGCATTCGTGCCCGGCGTCGACGACACCGAGTGGCTCGCCGTCAACAACCGCGCCTTCGCAGGGCATGGCGAACAGGGTGGGTGGACCGCCGACACCCTGCGCACGCGGCTCGCCGAACCGTGGTTCGACCCCGAGGGCTTCCGCGTGCACGAGCGCGAGGGCAGGATGGCCGGATTCTGCTGGACGAAGGTCCACCCGCCGACCGCCCCCGCCGACGGCGCCGAGGGCGAGATCTACGTGATCGCCGTCGACCCGGACTTCCACGGCCTCGGGTTGGGAACCCAGCTCACGCTTGCCGGGCTGGAACATCTCAGTGATCGGGGCATCAGCGCCGCGCTGCTCTACGTCGATGCCGACAACGCCGCCGCCGGTGCGGTGTACCGCAAACTCGGTTTCGAGGTCGCGGCCACCAATGTCGCATTCGTCATGACCGTCGAGGGCGCGAGCCGATGACGGTCACGGACGTCGACCTGCCGCAGTGGGACGTGACCGCCCTCCATCCCTCGCTGGAATCGCGTTCGTTCCACGACGCGCTCGAACGCTGTGCGGCCGACGTCGATCGCCTCGTCGCGATGTTCGACGAGCACGGCATCCGGGCCGTCGAGCCGCGGCCGGCGACGACCGACGACGGAGCTGCGGCCGATCTGGTGATCGCCGCCTTCAACCGCGTTGCGGCCGACCACGACCTGCTGCGGGTCTACGTCTACGCCACGGTCGCCACCGACAGTCGCGACGCCCCGGCGCAGTCCCTGCTCGGCGAGATCACCACGATCGGCGCACGGCTTCGTCCGTTGATGGCGCGGCTCGCCGACTGGGTGAGCGCACTCGGCGCGGCCGAGCTGGGTGCGGTCAGCACCGAGGCACGTGAGCATGCCGGTCCGCTCAGCCGTTTCGCAGCGCGCGCCGCGCACCAGATGTCCGAAGCCGAGGAGCACCTGTACGCAGAGCTGGCGACCACTGGTTCGTCCGCCTGGAGCCGGCTGCAGGGCGACGTCACGTCACAGCTGACGGCCACGGTTGCGCTGCCGGACGGTCCGGCGACCATGCCGATGCCGGCGGTGCGCGGGCTCGCGACGAGCGGCGACGCTGCGGTGCGCCGCGCCGCGTACGACGCCGAGCTGGCCGCGTGGCCGCAGATCGCGACGCCTGTCGCCGCGGCGCTCAACGCGATCAAGGGTGAGGCGAACGCTCTCAACCGCCGGCGGCACTGGGACACACCGCTCGATGCCTCGCTGTTCGCCAACAGCGTCGACCGGGCGACGTTCGAGGCGATGCAGTCCGCCGTCGTCGCCTCGCTCGCTGACTTCCGGGCGTGGATGAGGATCAAAGCCCGGCTCCACGGCCACGATGCCGCGTTCGGCCTTCCGTGGTGGGATCTCGTCGCACCGCTTCCCCGCGCGCACTCCGAGGTCACGTGGGACGACGGGCTGGGCATCGTACGCGACGCGTTCGTCGGATACAGCCCGGGCCTCGGCGGGCTCGTCGACCGAGCGCGGACCGAGCGCTGGATCGATGCCGCCTCCCGGCCCGGCAAGGACGGCGGCGGATTCTGCATGCCGTTCCTCGACGACCGCTCGCTCGTGCTGCTCAACTGGTCCGGTTCGGCCGACGCCGTCCAGACGGCGGCGCACGAACTCGGACACGCGTACCACAACACCACGCTCGCCGGCCGGACGTATCTCCAGCGGCGGCTGCCGATGGCGCTCGCCGAGACCGCCAGCATCTTCTGCGAGACGCTCGTGGTCGACGCCGGCCTCGCCCGCGCGACGGGCGACGAACGCCTCGCCCTGCTGGATGTCGACCTCCAGGGTGCGACGCAGATCGTCGTCGACATCCACTCCCGCTTCCTGTTCGAAACCGAGCTGTTCGCGCGCCGCGCGCGCAGCACGCTCGGGCCCGGCGAGCTGTGCGAGATGATGAACGAGGCGCAGGCGGCGGCCTACGGCGACGGCATCGACCAGACGACGGCCCACCCGTACATGTGGTTGCTGAAGCCGCACTACTACGGCGCCCACTTCTACAACTGGCCGTACACGTACGGACTGCTGTTCGGGCTGGGGCTGTTTGCCCGCTACCGCGACGACCCCGAGCGCTTCCGTGGCGGCTACGACACGTTGCTGTCGCGGGCGGGGATGGACACGGCGGAACAGCTCGGTGACGCCTTCGGCCTCGACGTCACCGACGAAGCGTTCTGGACCGCGAGCCTCGACGTCGTGCGCTCGCGGATCGCCGACTACGGCGATCTGGCCGAGCCGCATCTCACCTGAGTACGCGTGACAACTGACCGCGCGCCGCGTCGCGCGCGTCGGTAACGTCGTGATCACTGTCGAGTGGAAAGGCCAATGGTGTCCGATCGCACCGCACTCCGCCGGGGGCTCATCCATGTTGCCAACATGGTCAAGCTGCACCCGGGACCCTTCGTCGTCGCCGTCGCCGGTGCGGCGGTCTTCGCCGCGGGCACCGTGCTGTCCACGGTGGTGCTCGGTCGGATCACGGACGACGTCGTGCTGCCGACGTTCGAGACCGGCGAGGTGCCCGACGGTGCGCTGCGCGGTGGTGTCCTCGCGATCGTCGCGGTGACCGTCCTGCGGGTGGTGGGCGTCGTCTGCCGCCGGTTCTTCGCGGGCATGACGTCGGAACGTGTGCAGATGACACTGCGTCACCGCCTCAGCGATCAGTACCTGGCGCTCCCGCTCGCATGGCACCAGCGCGTGCCGGCGGGGCAACTGCTCGCCCACGCCGACAACGACGCCGAGGTCGCCGTCGACGTGCTCCATCCACTGCCGTTCTCGCTCGGCGTCGGGTTCCTCGCCGTCTTCGCGGCGATCTCGATCGTCGCAGTCGATCCACTGCTCGCATCGATTGCATTCCTGATCTTCCCGGCGCTGACCGCCCTGAACCGCGTCTACTCGAGCCGGATCGAGAAGCCGGCTGCCGAGGTGCAGGAAGGCGTCGGGATCGTCTCGTCGATTGCGCACGAGAGTTTCGACGGGGCGCTCGTCGTCAAGACGCTGGGCCGCTCCGAGCACGAGTCGCGACGATTCGGTGCCGCGGTGCGCGAACTCCAGGCCAACCGCGTCCGGGTCGGCTTTCTGCGCGCCGCCTTCGAGTCGGTGATGGACGTGCTGCCGAACCTCGGCATCATCGTCGTCCTGGTCATCGGCATCTACCGGGTCGACGCCGGCGCGGTCGGGCCCGGCGACCTCGTCCAGGTGACTGCGCTGTTCACCGTGCTCGCCTTCCCGATGCGGGTGATGGGCTTCTTCCTCGAGAGCGTCCCGCCGTCCGTCGTTGCCCATGGCCGGCTCGAAGCAGTGTTCGACGAGCCACTGCCGGAACCGCCCCCGACGTACCGCCGCCTCCCCGCCGGACCCTTGTCGCTGTCGGCGAGCGGCGTCTCGTTCCACTACCCCGGTGGCCCGCCCGTCCTCGACGACGTCAACCTCGAGGTCCGCCCCGGCGAGGTCGTGGCGCTCGTCGGTTCCACCGGCGCGGGCAAGAGCACGCTGTGTAACGTGCTCTGCGGGTTGCTGCCGCTGCGGTCCGGTGTGGTCCGCCTCGGTGGCGTCGACATCGACGACGTCGACCCGATCGAGCGGACCGACAATGTCGCCCTCGTCTTCCAGGAGTCGTTCCTCTTCGCGGACACGCTGCATGCGAACATCGACCTCACCGGGCGGGCGACGCCCTCCGAGATCCATCGCGTCGCCGAGATCGCGCGCATCTCGCAGTTCGTCGACGGGTTGCCGCAGCGGTTCGACACCGTTGTCGGCGAGCGCGGTATCACGCTGTCGGGCGGCCAACGCCAACGGGTCGCACTGGCACGGGCGCTGATCCAGTCGCCGCGCCTGCTCATGTTGGACGATGCAACGAGTGCCGTCGACGCCCGCGTCGAGCAGCAGATCCTGGCCCGCCTCCGCGCCGAGCTGGACACGACGACGGTGATCGTCGCCCAGCGCGTCTCGACCATCCAGCTCGCGGACCGCGTCCTGTACATGCGCGACGGCACCATCTCCGCGTCGGGCACACACGCCGAGCTGCTCGGCCATCCCGGGTATGCCGCGCTCGTGCGCGCCTACGAGGAGGCGGCCCGATGACGTCCACGCCGTACGACACGACGTCGACCGAACCGCCGGACGACGCGATGCCGACCACGTCGGGCGCGACAGACGGCCCGGGCAACGTGGACGACGAACTGGCCTTCGGTCTCGACATCGAGGACGACGAGGCCGGATCGTCCGAGGGCGCTCTGTCGGTGCTGCGTCGCGGGCTCCGCCAGAGCGACGAGCTGCGGCAGGGGCTCGCAACCACGGTCGGGATGGGGCTGTCGGTCGCGGCCGGCCGCCTCGCAATCCCGGTGCTGCTGGAACAGACGATCAACAACGGCGTGCTCGTCGACACCGGCGTCGACACCGGCGCGGTGCTGCGGTCCGCAGCGGTGATGAGCGTCGTCGTCATCGCGGCCGCGTTCGTGTCGTGGCTGACGCAGCGCCGGCTGGTCATCCGAGCCGAGGCCGGTATCGCCAACCTGCGCATCGCCGCCTTCGACAAGGTGCATGAGCTGTCGATCGCCGACCACAACGAGACCAGGCGTGGGGTACTGGTCTCCCGCGTCACCTCCGACGCCGAGTCGCTGTCACGTTTCGCCCAGTGGGGCCTGTACTCCTGGACGATCGACCCGACCGTGATCCTCGGCACGTTCTGCGTGCTCGTGTGGTACTCGCCGTGGCTGGCACTCATCGTCGCCGTGGCGTACGCACCCGTGATCCCGACGATGCGGTGGCTCCAGGTCCGCCAACTCGCTGCCTACGATCTCCTTCGGACGCGGGTCGGCGAGATGTTGGCAGCGTTCTCCGAAGCAGTGATGGGCGCCGCCGTCGTCAGGGCGTACGGCGCCGAGGAACGTACTCGTGACCAACTCGGACGCAGCATCGCGGCGCGCTACCGGGCGCGGATCCGGGCGAACAAGTACATGGCAGGCGTCTTCGTGATCGGCGACCTCTTCGGTGCACTCGCATTCGTCGGCGTTCTCGTCGCCGGCCTCGCGCAGCGCGACGCCTGGGGCATCGGTGCGGGCGAGCTGATCGCCTGCCTGTTCCTCACCACGCTGCTGCACGGCCCGATCGCCGAGCTGGGCGAAACGATGGATCAGACGCAGACCGCCGTCGCCGGGTGGCGCAAGATCCTCAACCTGCTCGATCACCCGGTCGACGTCGCTGAGGCCGACCCCGGCGTCAGCCTCGACCACGGACCGGTCGAGGTCCGCGCCGAGCACGTCACGTTCGCCTACCGCAACGCCGCGCCGGTCGTCCACGACGTGAGCGTCACGATCCCGGCCGGCACGAACGTCGCGATCGTCGGCGAGACCGGGTCGGGCAAGACGACGTTCGCCAAGCTGCTCTGCCGGCTCGCCGACCCGGTCGGCGGCACGATCCGCCTCAACGGCGTCGCGCTCGGCGAGCTGTCGCACGCGGCGCGTCTCGCCACGGTGCGAATGGTCCCCCAGGACGGCTTCCTGTTCGACACGACGATCGCGGAGAACGTCCGCTACGGCCGGCCCGGAGCGACCGATGCCGAGGTCGAGCAGGCGTTCGACCGCCTCGACCTCGACTGGTGGATCGCGAAGTTGCCGGACGGGCTCGCCACCAAGGTCGGCGAGCGGGGCGACAACCTGTCGGTCGGCGAGCGCCAGCTCGTCGCGCTGGCGCGCGCGGCGCTGGCGGACCCCGGCCTGCTGATCCTCGACGAGGCGACGTCGGCGGTCGACCCCGAGACCGACCAGGCCCTGACGACGGCGATCGCCCGCCTCGCCGTCGACCGCACCCTCGTCAGCATCGCCCACCGCCTCGCCACCGCCGAGGCTGCGGACGTGATCCTCGTCTTCGACGCCGGCCGCCTCGTCGAGCAGGGCGCACACGCCGACCTGGTCGATGACGACGGTGTGTACGCCCGGCTCCACCGCGCCTGGGTCGGCAACACCCGTGAGGTCGGCTGAGGTGCAGCGCCCGCAGCGATAGCGTCGCCGTGTGGCACTGCCGACGACGCCGACCCGGTACGGGCTGACCCGAGACGAACTCGGCGAGCACCTGGCCGGCGAGCCGCGCTACCGCCTCGACCAGCTGTGGGACGGTCTGTACGGCCAACTCGCCGATCCTGCCGACATCACCAACCTGCCGAAGGCGCTGCGCACCCGGCTCGAAGATGATCTGCCTCCAGCGCTGACACCCGTCGCCGAATCGGTGGACGAGACCGGGGACACGGTCAAGTTCCTGTGGGAACTCGACGGCGGCAGCCGGGTCGAGACCGTGCTGATGCTGTACAAGGAACGCGCCACGGTGTGCGTCAGCAGCCAGGCCGGCTGTGCGATGGCGTGCGGGTTCTGCGCCACCGGCCAGGCCGGGTTCACCCGGCACCTCACCGTCGGCGAAATCGTCGAGCAGGTCGTGCGCGCCGCCCAGCGGGCCAAACAGGCCGGTCGCAGGGTCAGCAACATCGTCTTCATGGGGATGGGCGAGCCGATGGCCAACCTCGGGCCGGTGTGGGCGAGCGTCGAGCGGATCCACGGTGATGTCGGGCTCTCGGCACGGCACATCACGATCTCGACGGTCGGACTGATCCCCGGCATCCGGTCGCTCGCCGACCTGCCGCTGCCCGTCAATCTCGCCGTCTCGCTGCACGCCGCGAACGACGCGTTGCGCAACGAACTCGTGCCGATCAACAAGCGGTACCCGCTCGGCGACCTGGTCGATGCCTGCGCCGACTACCTCCGGGTGAAGAATCGGCGCGTCAGCTTCGAGTGGGCGATGATCGACGGCGTCAACGACCGCACGAGCGACGCCCGAGAACTCGCGGCGCTGTGCCGGCGCCTCCAGCCGCATGCGCACGTCAACCTGATCCCCCTCAACCCGACGCCGGGTTATCCCACGAAGGGCACGCCGCTGCGCCGCGTCCACGAGTTCCGCGATGAGCTCGATTCGTTCGGTGCCAACGCGACGGTGAGGCAGAACCGCGGCACCGACATCGACGCCGCGTGCGGCCAGCTGGCAGCGGGTCAGGCGGTCACGATCGGCCGGACGTCCACGGCGACGCCCACGACCTGAGACGGTCAGCAGCCGGCGAGACGCACCGACGGGTACGGGTTGATCGCGAGGCCGCCGCCGGGGTGGATCTCGAAGTGGAGGTGCGGCGTACTGAACTTGGCGTTGCCCGTGTCGCCGTTGTAGCCGATGATCTCGCCCTGCAGCACCCGCCGGCTCACGCCCTCGTAGGAATCGAGGTGGCCGTAGTAGTAACGGTTGCCGTTGTCGCCCTTCAGCGACACGGCGTTGCCACCGAGCCGGTTGAACTTGAACGTGACGTAGCCGCTCGTCACGGCGAAGATCGGGATGCCGCGTGGGGCGATCATGTCGACGCCCTCGTGGCGACGTCCGCCGGACCGCGGAGCGCCCCAGGTGTCGCCGTACGCCGAGCCCGGCATCGGACAGACGATCGTGTCGAGGTAGCCGGCGGTGGTGTCGACCGGTCGCGGATTGCTCCCGGTGCCGCCGCTGCCGGTGCGTCCGCCGCTCGTGCCGCCCGAGGCGCCGCTGTTGGCAGGCAGTGCGGTCGTCGTCGGGAGGGGCTCGGTCGTGGTCGGTGCGGGCACGGTGGTGGTGCCGTCGACGATGACGCCGTCGGGGATCGGCGGCGCGTCGGCCGGGTCGACCGGGATGCCGTCGACCGGGATTTCATCGGCGGGGACTGCGCCGGGGATCGTCGTCGTGGTCGTCGTCGGCGGGGGCAGACCGACGGCCGGGTCGGGAATCGCGCGTGCGGCAGCTTCGGCCTGACGCCGCGCCAACTCCTCGAGCTGCGCTCGTTCTTCGGCGAGCTGAGCTTCCAAGGCGCGCCGGACCGCCTCATCCTGCAGGCGCCCCTCCTCGGACTTGCGCAGCTCGACGACTTCTTCTTCGGCGATCTTGCGCAGCTCGGTGAAGCGCACCTGCTGGCGCTCGATCTCGCGCTGCTGCTCGTCGAGTGCAACCTCGTTGGCCACCAGCTGCTTCTGGGCGATGTCGAACTGGTCGAGGACATCGGCGCCGGTGTTGGTGAGGACGTCGACGAACACCCCCGCCTGGATCTGGTCCTGCGGTGCCTGGAGACCGGTCAGCAACGGGATCCCGGACGTACCACTGAGCACGTAGCGGGCCACGGCGACCGACTCGACGTCGCGGCGGAGTCGCTCGACTGCGAGCACCAACTGCTCGGACTCGAGGACGAGGCGTTCGAGTTCGTCCTGCAGCAGGTCGAGGTCGGACTCGGCCTGGAAGAACGCCTCGGCGGCCGCATTGGCGCGGTCACGTGCCGCCCGGATCTCGCGCGCCGCCTGTTGCGCAGCAGCCTCGTCGGTGGCCGCGGTGAACTCGTCGGGCTGCGCCGGGAGCCCCGCCCCACCGCCCCCGGCCGCCGTCAGCGGCGTCGCCGAGAACGCGAGGACGAACGTCGCCGCGAACAACAGCGTGCGGTTCAGCAACCGGGACGGAGCGGAGCGCGCCGACGGCGGGGCCGCCGCGGCGCGGACGGCTCGTGCGGTCGGCTGGCGCATACGCTCGGTCACTGTAGTTGACATTGCATTTTCGTTACGGGCACTCCGGGACGGAACCGGATGATCAGGATGGGTCGATGACGGATGTCGAACCGGGCACGGGAGTGCCCGCCTTGGAGTTGCGCGACATTCACGTTCGTCGCGACTCCACCATCATCATCGGCTCGATCTCCGTTCGAGTTGAGCGCGGCGATCGCTGGGTGGTTCTCGGGGCCAACGGCTCGGGCAAGACGACGCTGGTGCGGATCATGGCGCTGTACGACCACCCGACGTCGGGCACCGTCGAGGTGCTGGGCGAACGGCTCGGTCGCACCGACATCCGGGTGCTGCGCCGGCGGGTGGGCTACGCGTCGGCGGCACTCATGGCGCAGCTCCGCCCGGAGCTGTCGGCGCTCGATGTGGTCCGCACGGCCCGCTACGCGGCACTCGAGCCGTGGTGGCACCGGTACACCGACGACGACGACGAGCGGGCCCGCGAATGCCTCGACCAGTTGCACGTCGTCCATCACGAGCGTCGGTCGTTCGGCACGCTGTCGTCCGGCGAGCAGCAGCGAGTGCTGCTGGCGCGCACGCTGATGAACGACCCTGCGGTCGTGCTGCTCGACGAGCCATCCGCCCGCCTCGACCTCGGTGGCCGAGAGGAACTGGTTGCGACGCTGAGTGGGCTGGCGCGCGACGCCGACGCACCGCCGTTCGTGCTCGTCACCCACCACGTCGACGAGATCCCGCCGGGGATGACGCATGCGATGCTCCTGGCCGACGGCGACGTGCTCGCGGCGGGGCCGATCGACGACGTGATCACTGCGCCGTGGCTGAGCGAATGCTTCGGGATGCCGCTCGACCTCGAACGGCGTCCGTCGGGGCGCTTCAGCGCCTGGGCTCGGCACTGACCGCCTCGACGAGGGCGTCGCTGCCGAGCCGGACTTCCTCGTCGAGCACCCGTTGCAGCAGCGCACCCGTCCACAAGCTGCCGCCGTAGCGAAGCTCCATCGTGAGTTCGGTCGACGCGTCGTCGGCCTCGTCGTCGACATCGACCACCGTCGCCCGGAGCACCCACGGCGAATGCCGCCGTCCGTCGACCTCGGCGCGCTCGAAGACGGACTCGCGAGGCGGGACGTGGACCGTTCGGGCCATCCGCAGTCGCTTCGAACGTGCCAGCGGGCCGACCTGGGCCCGGAGTTCGACGTTCCATGCCGGCGGCTCGCCGTCCGCCACGGCGACGGCCTCGACGTCGTGCACGAGACGCATCCACGTCGGGTACACCGCGAGGTCGTCGACCCACGAGAACAGGCGCTCGGCCGAGCACGGCACCCGAACACTGCGGCGGATCTCCATCGCAACTATCGCGGCGGGCGGCGATCGTCGCCGCGGAACGCGCGTGCGAGCAGCGGGCTGCGCGCCGACAGCAACCCGTCGAGGTCGTCGTCGCTGTCGAACACCGGCGACCACGCTTCGACCTCGTCACCGTTGACCGCTTCGGTCGGCGATCCGGCCGCAGCCGCCCCCGCATCGTCGCCGGCGGCCGCGTCTGCGGCGCTGGCGGCGTCGTCGACGCCGAGCGCGAGTTGTTCGGCGTCGTCATCGCCCACGCGTGCCCGGCGGGAACGGCGCGTGGCCGCGCCGCCCTCCGCGGGCGGACGGAAGAGGTGCAAGTCGGGATCGCGGAGGTCGTCGAGCGTCCAGTTACGCGGAACGACCATCGAGTCGGCGTGGCGGCGACACAGCGCACCGGCGTCGTTGGCGTCGGTGCCACTCTGCAGGACGTCGAGCCAGAAGATCAGATCCTCGGGTCGCATCCCGTACGCGACCGACGCCGGCTCGGAACATCCCGGGCGCTCGCAGAGTCTGTCCATCGCCAGCGACAGTAGCGCCACACGCTGCACCAACCCGGTTCTTCTGGCGAATCGAGCCGACCGAGACGTCGACCGGGTCACCGATCGACGTGGTGGGCGATACAGGCATCGATCCTGTGACCTCCTCGGTGTGAACGAGGCGCTCTACCATCTGAGCTAATCGCCCGTGCGAGGTGCACAAGCTAGCAGCGCGGACGATGGGCCACACCAGTACATCGGGGGGCCGGCACCCTCACTCGTCGGGCAACTCGATGCAGGCGACGCCCATCCCCTGGCGGTCCCGGTGCGGTGAGGTGAGGCCGGGACAGGTGCCGTCGAAGGGCACGAACGCCCGCACCACGAGGTCGCCCTCGCCGGTGCACGCGACTTCGCGGGCGTCGGTGTTCGGCTGGATCTCGACGCAGTCCCCGTTGCGCAGGATGCCGTCGGGCCCGAGGTCGCCTCCACTGCCGGTGAACTGCGCCAGCACGACGACGCCGACGGTGCCGGCGACCGCGGCGACGAGCATCGACCGCCACGGCACCCGCGCCGGCCCGTGGTGGTATGGGTGCCTCGGCGAGGCGTCCCGCCCGTCGTAGGCGACGGTGTCGCTGCCGGTGGCGGCATCATCGCGGTCGGCCCTGGCGCCGAGCGAGCGGTCGTAGATCGCCCGGCGACCCGGGTCGTTGAGGACGCGGTATGCCTCGTTGATCGCAGGCATCGATTCGCCCCCAGCCGCCGACGAGCGCTGCCGACGATCGGGATGGTGCTCGCGAGCGCGGTCGTGATACGCGGCACGAATGGTGGTGGCCGAGGCGTCGGGCGGCACACCGAGCACGTCGTAATGGGTGCGCACTGCCACGCGTCCGACGATATCGCTGCCCACCGACCGACAGAGTTGTGCCCGGCACAACGTTGTCGTGCGCGGGCGCCAGTTCGGTCGACTCGCGGCTGGGGCGTCAGGCGTCGCCGATCGTGCGCAGGATCAGTTGGGATTCGGTGCGGGCGACGACCTCGTCGGCGCGGACCCACCGGACGAACGCGTCGAGACCGGGCGCACCGGCGCACTCGACGACCACCTTGTAGTCGGCGGACCCGGTGACGTAGGCCGCGAACACCACCTCGTCGCGCGCGGTCAGCCGGCGCTCGAATGCGTCGGCGCCGTCGCCGGGCACGAGGCTGACGTCGACGACGGCGCGCACGGTACGCCCCAGCGCGGCAGGATCGATGCGCGCCTCGTACCCGCGGATCACGCCGGCGGCCTCGAGCCGACGGACGCGCTCGGCGACCGATGTCGGCGCCAGATGGACGCGATCTCCCAGTGCTCGCCAGCTGATTCGGGCGTCATGCCGCATCTCGCCGAGGATTCGTCGGTCAATCGGATCGAGTACCGAGGTTTCCGTATCCATCGGTGCAGTCTGGCACAGCAATGACTCCGAAACCTTCGTGCCGCACGGAGCACGATGAGACCATGAGCAGTTCGACCGCGCCCGTGATCTCCACCGTCGGTGTCCCCAGCGAAGTCAAGACGGCCGAGCACCGAGTCGCGCTGACCCCCGACGGCGTGCGCGACTTCGCGTCGCGCGGCGTCCACGTCCACGTCCAGGCCGGCGCGGGCGAGGGCGCGTCGATCCACGACGAGGACTACGTCGCCGCCGGCGCGACGATCGTGCCGACCGCGGCCGACGCATGGGCGCAGGAGATGGTCGTCAAGGTCAAGGAGCCGAAGGAGGAAGAGTTCCAGTTCCTCCGTCCGGACCTCACGCTGTTCACCTACCTCCATCTCGCCGCGTACCCCGCGGTCGCCGACGCGTTGCTCGCCGCCAAGACGACGAGTGTCGCCTACGAAACGGTGCAGCTCGACGACGGTTCGCTCCCCCTGCTCGCACCGATGAGCGAGGTCGCCGGTCGTCTCGCGCCACAGATGGGTGCGCACTTCCTCGAGCGTCATGCCGGCGGGCGGGGCGTGTTGATGGGCGGCGTGCCCGGCGTCAGCCCTGCGAAGGTCGTCGTGCTCGGCGCCGGCAACGTCGGCTGGAGCTCGGCGGTGATCGCCGCCGGGATGGAGGCCGAGGTGACCGTCCTCGACCGCAACCTCGACCGGCTGCGCTATGTCGACCAGATCCACAAGGGTCGTATCTCGACGCTGGCATCGAACCAGGGATCGATCGAGCGGACCGTCCTCGGTGCCGACCTGGTGATCGGTGCGGTGCTCGTCGCCGGCGGCCGCGCCCCCGTCGTCGTCAACGAGGACATGGTCAGAGCGATGAAGCCGCGTGCGGTGATCGTCGACGTGGCGGTCGATCAGGGGGGCTGCATCGCGACGACCCGCGAGACGACCCACGCCGACCCGGTGTACGTGGAGCACGGCATCGTCCACTACGCGGTCGGCAACATGCCGGGCGCGGTCCCGCACACCAGCACCTACGCGTTGACGAACGCGACGCTGCCGTTCCAGCTCGAGGTCGCGACGTTCGGCGCGCTCGGAGCCGCCCGGGGCAACCCGGCGCTGATGCATGGCCTGAACACGCACGCCGGCGAGCACACCAACCCGGTCGTCGCCGAGTCGCTGGACGCCACCGCGGTCGATCCGTTCGCCGACTGAGCTGCGAGCCCCGGGCGCGTCCGCTCCGCTGACTGCCGATCTCCGGCGCGGGCCTACAGTCGGCGCGATGGCCGACACCGTCACGCTCGTCCACGATCTCGAGATTCCCGTCATCGACTCGTTCGACCCCACCCGCGAACACGACGAGGCGGTGGCTGCGATGCGGGCGATCGCCGAGGAGAGCTGGATCGCGCGCGGCATGTTGGGGTTCGCGATAACGCGTCACGAGGACTGCGTCGCGATTCTCCGCGACCGCCGGTGGCACAACGCGGCCGCGAAGATCCCGGAGATGATGGGGATCGACGATTCGGACCTCGTCAACCGTGACCGGCCGTCGATCCTGTCCGCCGAGGGCGACGTGCACACGCGGCTGCGCCGGCTCGTCGGCAAGGCGTTCTCCCCGCGCGCGGCCGACCGCCTGCGGCCGTTCATGCGCGAGGTGATCGACGAGTTGGTCGACCCGGTCGCCCCGACCGGCCACGCCGACATCGTCGCCGACATCTGCGAGCCATATCCGATCCCGATCATCTGCGAGCTGCTCGGCGCCCCACGCGAGGACTGGCAGTTGTTCTCGCGCTGGGCCGAGGACGTCCTGCGGATCTTCAACGGCACGGTGCTCGACGAGCTCGACGTGATCAAACGGGCCCAACTCGAGCTGAACGAGTACACCCGCGACATGATCGCAGTGCGGCGCAACGACCCCCGCGAGGACCTGATCACCGACCTGATCGCGGCCGAGGAGGAGGGTGACCGGCTCGACACCGAGGAACTCGTGATGATGGTCAATGCAGTGATCGTCGGCGGCACCGACACCACCCGCAACCAACTCGGCTGCACGATCGCGTTGATGACCGCGCACCCGGACCAGTGGAGGCTGCTCGCCGATGAGCCGGACATCGCGCCGCAGGCGGTCGAGGAATGTCTGCGTTTCTTCGGTGCCGTACGGGGCACGGGCCGGTTCGCCAGCGAAGACATCATCTACCGCGACGTGCTGTTCCCGGCCGGCACGTTCGTGTTCCCCTCGCTGGCGACGGCGAACCGCGACCCCGCAGCGTTCGAACACCCGGACACGTTCGACATCCGCAAGACGCCGACCGGCCAGCCACACCTAACGCTCGGATCGGGCATCCACTACTGCCTCGGCGCCCAGTTGGCGAAGGCCGAGCTGCAGGAGGCGTTGAAGATCCTCGCGGTGCGGATGCCGAACCTGCGCGTCGACGGCGGGATCGAGTGGAAGCCGGCGACGACGGCGATCTACGGCCCCGCACGCCTGCCGGTCGCGTTCGACCCCGAGGCTTGAAGCCGTTCGTACGCCGACGCGTGAGGCCGTGCTGGCTTCTCGGCGGCGGTCGATCGACCGAGGTGGGCATTGTCTGCGAGCAGGCGTCGGAGCGTGCCCGCCCTCGCTGACGGGTGGGGGTCAGTTGTGGTGGCGGGGTGGGGGGTTGAAGTAGAGCCAGCGTGATTCGAGGCGTTCGCCGTAGGGGTGTTGGTAGGTGCCGGCTGGTTGTGGTGGTGGGGCCCCGGGGGGCTCGGGTCTGGCCCCGGATCGGTGGATCCGGTCGCCAGCAGCGAAGGTGAATTCGATGCCGTCGGGGTCATCTGCGTTGCCGGTGATGCCCAATCGGCCGTGGTGGTGTAACCGGTGGTGGTGGGGGCAGAGCGCGACGAGGTTCCAGGTGTCGGTGGGGCCGCCGTCGAGCCAGTGGATGATGTGGTGCACTTCCAGGAACCGGTGGCTGTCGCAGCCCGGTACCCGGCAGCCCTGGTCGCGGTGGATGACGAGCCGTCGGGTGCGTTCGGGCACGATCCGGTGCCGTCGGCCGACCGACACGGGCAGGCCGTTGGCGGTGAAGACGGGGTCGAGGAGGCCGTCGCAGGTGAGGTGGCGACGGATCGCGTCGGGGATCGTCCAGCCGACAATGTCGGTGGCGGTGGCGGCGGTGTCGAGGTGGATGGCGATGCGGTGGCGGTCGCGGCGGGCTGGTTCGGTGACGGTGTCCAATGCCCGTTCGCACACTTCGCGCACCGCATCGACCCAACCCACACTGCCAGTGCTGCTCCCGTTGTGGTGGAAGAGGTGGTCGCGGGCTTCGGTGAGCGCCGTGGTGATGATCATCCCGGTGTGGGCGTCGGTCTCCAGGTGCAGCCGGAACCGGTCGTCGTCACCGGTGTGGAACGAACACACATCGCGCGGTGCCGGTCGCGGTGGCTCACCGGTTGCGTCGGTTGCGCCGGCGGACGCGTCAGCGTGATCGGCCACGTTGGCAGTGTCAACAGAGTCAGCGGCGTCGGTCGCGCTGTCGACAGGTTCGCCGTCGACCGGTTCGGGGTGGTCGGGGTGGGCGATGTGCGGGAACGGGTACTTACAGACGGTGCGGCGGATCTGGGTGACGGTGCACCCTCTGGCGAGCGTCGACATCTGGGTGTCGGTCCACCACGGTGCCCGCTCCGCGATCGGGGTCAGCTGGTCG
>JABDKP010000003.1 GCA_013002175.1 Ilumatobacter sp. | reverse complement strand
GATCGGAGGCAGCGGCTCGTACGCCGGCCACTGCGGGACCGTGGTCCCGGGGACCGTCGGCGGCGCAGCGCCCGGCGCCACGCTCGTGGTGGTGGTGGTGGGCAGCGTCGTCGAGGTCGTGGTCGTCGGCGGCGGCAGCGTCGTGGAGGTCGTCGTGGTCACCGTCGTCGTGGTGGTCGCCGGGGTCGTCGTGGTCGCAGGCGTCGTTTCGTCGGGCGGGATCGAGGTGTCGAGCGCCGGCGCGGCCGTCGTGACCGACGATGGCGGTCCGGGACGCCCGGCCGCGGTGTCGTGTGGCTGGCGAGCATTGATGGCGAGCGCCGTCGTGACCCCGAGCACGACGCCGATGACCACGCGGCCGACGCGGCGCGTCAAACCATCAGGTGCCTCCAGATCCGCGTCGTCCACTCGTTCCGACGGTAGTGCTCACGACTGCCTGATTGGCGGTCTTCGACGTCAGCGGATCATCGCTCGGCCGGCGCCGCTCAGATGTTCAGCACCACCTGGAACCAGTCGTTCTCGTCGGTGATCGTGTCGCCGTTCGCCGGCTTCAGGGTCACCGTGTAGTCCGGCGGCTCCGTCGGCGGGTCACCCGTGAACGGCTTGTCCAGATCGACCGGCACGTGCATCGGGACGAGGGCGCGATGTGTGTCGGTCCCATTCGAGAAGATCTTCGCGGTACCGACGGCGGTTCCGTCGAACTCGACGTCGACCCCGAGCATCACGTTCGTCGTCTCGGACCAGACACTTCCGGCGACTGCCAGGCTGGCGGGACCGGTCGAACCCGTCTTCACCGTCGCTGTGAGCGGCAATGGTCCTGGCTGATTGATGATTACTTGTGCCATCTCGGTACTCCCTCCGCATGTCGTGGATCGACACAGCATCGATCACAATAGTTCCGATTTCGCCGGTGTGCCATGGGAGCGATGAAGGTGGTGTGGAACGTCACCACGAGCCGGAACTCCCGCCGCCACCTCCACCGCCGACACCGCCGCCACCGCCGCCTCCACCACCGGAACTCGACGGAGGCGTGTGCGCCGACCGGAAGCTCGACGCGGCGGTGTGCACGAACAGTGGCCCCCGCAGTGCGACGTCCGGGTGGTCGATGTTGCTCGCCTCGATCGCGTCGCGCCACGCGTCGGCCGCCCCCAGCGCCACCGCCCAGGCGCTGTACTCACGGAGCAGGTCGTTCTCCCATGCCCAGTCGACGTGACGGCCCTCGCTGGCCACCAGAAACCGGCGGAACGACTCGGCCCGCAGCGTCAGCGCCGATCCGGTCGCCGACCGTGACGGCAACAGCGTGCGATAGACGACGAAGGCGAGCACCGCCACCGCGAGCACCGCCACCGCGACTGCGGTGACCGGGTGGCCGATCGCGGTCAGCACGCTGCGCCCGGCGACGCGCAGGGCGGCGCCACTGATCAGCACGACGAACAGCAGCGGCACCAACAACGTGCCGGCAACCTTCAGGTCGACCGACCCGTCGGGGGCACCACGAACCCACCACCCGCTGTGCGCAATGAATCGTCGCTGCTCGGCCTGGATTGCCTTCCATACCGACGTGAAGGTCTTGCTGTACTTGCCGAGTTTGATCGAATCGTTCGAGCGGAAGAGGCGTGAGAGATGTTGCTGGTCGACGGCGTTCAGACGGGCAACTCCGGGGCCGCGCCGGAGCAACTTGTCGTCGTCGGCGTCGACCACGACCGCCTCCCGGGCGATCATCTCGGAGAACCACGCGGCCACGGTGTGGTCGCCCACCGACTCGGACAGCAGTGCCGCGGCCTGCCACGGCTCGACGCCGCGGGGCGGCACGAACTCGATCGTCGCCAGTTCGGCGAGGCGCGAGTCGGGGACCCGATACGTCGGGACGTCGGGGACCGGCTCGCCGGGACGAGGCGGACGGAGATCACCGAATGCCGCATCCGCGGCCCCGCCCCCACCCCGCACGACGTTGCTGCCGTAGTGGCGGCTGGTGACGAACACGGCGAGCGCAACCAACACGGTTGCGGGCAGGACGACCAACCCGAGCGGTCGGAAGCCGCTCGGGTTGCGATCGACCGGTGCGGGGACCGGGCCGAAGTCGGTCGGCGACGCCGAGTTGATCAGGCCGCCCACCGTCAGGCCGTCGCCGGCTTCGAGCGGTTCGACGACCACGACGTGGTTGCCATCCACCGTGGCGTCGAGCGCGCAACCGCCGAACGCTCCGAACGACCCCGTGTCGCACGTCGTGTCCGACAGGTCGAAACCGGCAACGACCACCTCGAACCGATCGGTCGTGAACGTCTCGTCCGTTCCGATGATGTCGATCGCGAGCCGTCCCGAGGTCACCTCGGCGTCCGGCAAGGTGTATTCCAGGACGTAGCGGTGCTGCCCCGTGAACGTGCGGTTCGGGTCGCCGATCCGGATCCGGCTCTCGACGCCCAGTTCGAGCACGCTGATGTCGTCGGCCGCGTCGGGCGACGACGCGACGACGTCGGTCGGCGCACCGAAGTCATGGGGCACGATCCGCTGGTAGCCGTGCCGCTCGGTGAGACCGAAGTCGATGTCGACGACCTCGCGGATGCGTACCCCGTCCGGCCCGTTGGGGACCACAGTGACCTGCTTCGCGTCGAAGTGCTCGGGTCGGAGCACGCTCTCGTCGCCGGCGCCGATGACCCCGAAACCCGCCACCGCCGTCGCGCCGAGCACGCCGGCACCCACGACGACATGGCGCCACCACCGCACCGTACGAAGCATCCCGCGAGTCTCGCGTGTTCCGCCCGGCCGCGTCGACGACCCACTGCAGAAGTGCCGGCGACGCGCCGGGTCGGCCACCCAGGGCCCGCACCGCCAGTACGCATCCAGTCCGGGAGGCGCCCGTGTCCGTTCCCATCACCGACGACGTCGCCAGCAGACAGACCGTGCCGATCCGTCCGTGGATCGACCCCGTCGTCGACGAGTGCGGGCACGACCCCCGGTCGCGCTACGTCGAGACGTTCTGGCTCGGCGTGCTGGGCCCCACCGCCACGTGGCTGCTGCGCCGGCTCGCCGCCGGGCTCGAGCGCCGGCCGGACGGGTACGAACTCGACCTCGTGGTGACCGCGCGGGCGATGGGGCTGCGCTTCACACCCGGCCGGGCAACGCCCTTCAGCAAGGCGCTGCAGCGCTGCGTGATGTTCGGGCTCGCCCATCCGATCCCCGAGAGCGGCCTGGCAGTGCGGCGCCGCGTGCCCGCGATCGCGCAGCGACACCTGCGTCGGCTTCCCGACAGCGTGCAGCACGAGCACGCTCGCTGGGAGCGCACCACGATCTCGCTCGACGACCTGACCCGCGCCCATCAGCTGGCGATGGCGATGGTCGACGTCGGCGACGACATGGCCGACGTCGAGCATCAACTGCTCGCGCTCGGTGTCGCCGGCGCGGTCGCTGCCGAGGTGACCGACAACATCACTCGGCTGGCCGCACAGCGCAGCTGAGCAGCGTGTCGTCGTCGATCGCTGCGTAAGGTCCGGCGGTGGCCCTGCGTCCGATCGAGCCCGACTCCCGGCGCGCCTGGGTCGCGGTCGTCGCAGCAGCCGGCGCCAACGGCATGGCGTTCGGCACCGCGTACACGTTCGGCACGTTTTTCGGGTCGATGGCCGACGAGTTCGGCAGCGAGCGCGGCTCGACCGCGCTGCTGTTCGGGGTGACGCTGCTGTTCTTCTTCGGCTTCGGCACGCTGTCGGGGCCGCTGTCGGATCGGTTCGGACATCACCGGTTGCTGGCGGTGGGTGGCGTGCTGTTCGTGACCGGCATCGTGCTCACCGCCCGGGTCGACAGCATCGCGCTCGGCTACGTCACGTACGGCGTCGGCGTCGGCGTCGGCGGCGGGTGCTTCACGGCGCCGCTGACGGCGTTGGTCGGCCAACTGTTCGTGGGCAGTCGCGCGCTTGCGCTCGGCGTCCTGGCGACGGGCAACGGTCTCGGCACGCTGATCATGTCGCCGCTGGCCGAACGGCTGATCGAGGCCGACGGGTGGCGGTCGGCCTACCGCACGATCGCGGTCATCGCCGGCGTGATCTTCGCCGCCGCACTGCCGGCGGTCTGGGTCCGCTCGACGACCGTGCCACCGCCCGGCCGGCGTGAGGGTCCGATGTCGTACGCCTTCCTGTCGACCCCCGGTTTCCGCGCGCTGTTCATCTCGGCGACCCTCATGTCGATCGGGTTGTTCGTCGCCTTCGCGTTCATCGTGCCGTTCGCCACCGACGAGGGGATCAGCTCCTCGGGAGCCTCGCGGCTCGTCGCGATCATCGGGCTGACCAGCATCGTCGGCCGCCTCAGCCTCACGAATGCGACCAAACGCTACGGCGTCACCCGCGTCTATCAGGCGGCGCTCGCTGTCCAGCCGGTCGCGTACGCAATCTGGCTCGTCGCCGGTGGCTCGTACGCACTGCTCGTGCTGTTCGCCGCGGTGCTCGGCGTGGCGTACGGCGGGTTCGTGGCGATCTCCCCCGCGATGCTGATCGAGCAGGCCGGGATGGAGTCGTTGGGCCGCAAGATGGGGGCGATCTTCCTCAGCTTCGGTATCGGCGGTCTGATCGGTCCGCCCGCCGCCGGGGCGATCGCCGATGCGTCGAGCGGACGCACCGCGCCGATCGTCGTCGTGATCGTCATCCTGCTCGTGGCGGCAGCGGCCACCCGCCCGCTGTCGGCGGCTCGGCCGCTCAGCGAGGCGGCGTGAAGTTGCAGGCGAGGTCGATCAGCAGTCGCGTGCCGAAGCCACTGGCGCCCCTGGAATAGATGCCGTTGTCCGCGGCGATGTCCATCGGTCCGGCGATGTCCAGGTGGGCGTAGGGAACGTCGCCGACGAACTCGCTGAGGAAGATCGACGCCGTGATCGTGCCCGCGTACGGGCCCCCGACGTTCTTCATGTCCGCGACGACGGAGTCGAGCAGCTTGCGGTAGCGCTTCGTGTCGAGTGGGAGCTGCCAGACCGGCTCGTCGACCGCTGCCGCCCGCTCCTTGACCTGGTCGACGAGCGGCTGGCTGGTGCCGAGGACACCGGCGATCTCGGTGCCGAGCGCGCCGAGCACCGCCCCGGTCAACGTGGCGATGTCGACGATGCCGTCCGGCTGCTCCTCGACGGCCAGCGACAACCCGTCGGCGAGCACGAGCCGGCCCTCGGCGTCGGTGTTGTGGATCTCGACCGTCTTGCCGTTGCGGATCGTCAGCACGTCGCCGAGCTTCAGTGCGCTGCCGGACGGCATGTTGTCGGTGCACATCAGATATGCCGTCACCTTCGCGCGACAGCGCAACGCCTTCAGCGCCGACATCGCCGACAACACCGCGGCCGCCCCGGACATGTCCATCTTCATCACGGCGTGCATCGGGTTGCTCGGCTTCAGGCTGATCCCACCGGAGTCGTACATCACGCCCTTGCCGACCATCGCCAGGTGCCCGGTCGGGTTGCGCGGGGCGTAGGTCAGCTTGATCATCCGCGGCGGCTCGGTCGAGCCGCGGTTGACGCCGAGGATGCCGCCACACCCCATCTGCTGCAGTTGGTCCTTGTTGAAGACTTCGACATCGAGCCCGGTTGCGGCGCCGATCGCGACGGCCTTCGTGGCGATGTCCTTCGCGTTGAGGTGGGACGGCGGCGTGTTCGCCAATTCGCGGGCCAGTGCCGCCGCGCCGGCGACGACCGCGCCGCGCTCGGCACCCTGCTGCACGCCTCGCTCACGCGAGGCACCGGCGGTCAGGGTGAGATCGGTCAGCCTCGAGCCGGCGCTCGTGTCGTTCTTCAACCCGACGTAGCGGTATGAACCGAGCAGTACGCCCTCGACGACGGCCTGGCCGGCCTGCTTCGCGCCGACGTGGTCGACATCGGCGAGGTTGACCGCGAGGTGGGCGTGTTTCGCCGCGGCACGGGCGAACGAGGCGGCCGCCGTGCGGAGCCCGTTCGCATCGATCGACCCGGGATCGCCGATGCCGATCGCCACGATCATCCCGTCCCCATTCGGGACCGCGAGCACCTCGCCGGCCTTGCCCGAGAAGCCGTTGGCGGCGAGCGCGGCCCGCCCCACACCCAACGCCCGCGGCACCGCCCCCTTCGTGGCGACGGCGTAGCCGAGGGCGGTTGCGGCCTGCGGGACCGACCGCACGGTCGAGATGTTCACGTTCGTCACGGCGGTGCTGGCGTCGCTCATCCCGGCAGTCTTACCGAAAGCGGGCGGATCGGCGGCGATCGTGTATTCGACGGGGTGCGCCCCTCCCTGTTACGGTCGGGTCGGCCATCTGTGACGATCGACACGATCTGCGCGGCGGCCGACCGAGGTTCCGGCCACGGAACCATACACACAAGGGGAGATCGAACACATGAAGCGAATTCGCTCAGCTTCCGCCTGGAAGCGAACCGCCGGGGCCGTCATGGCGCTCGGCCTGATTGCCGGTGCCTGCTCGTCCGATGACGGCGGCGACGGTGGAGATGCCGGCGGCGGGGGCGGCGACAGCGTCGTCAGCGACGACACCACCGCCGACGCGCCCGACGAGACCACCGCCGACGCCCCCGACGACACCGTCGAGGTCGTCCAGAGCTCGGGCGGGCGTCTCGCGTCCGTCCAGAGCGCCGATGTCGTCAACTGCGGCGGCAACGACGGACTCGCCGGCTTCGGCATCATCGACGCGGACGGCAACTTCAGTGGCTTCGACATCGACTTCTGCAAGGTCATCGCAGCAGCCGTGCTCGGCGACGCCGAGAAGGTCAACATCACCCCGCTCGTCGCAGCGCAGCGCTTCGAGGCGCTGAAGGGCGGCGAGATCGACGTGCTGATCCGCAACACGACCTGGACCGCCAGCCGCGACGGCGCCGAGAAGGCCAACTTCCTGCAGACCACGTTCTTCGACGGCCAGGGCTTCATGGTCCGCGCCGACAGCGGCATCAACACGCTCGCCGACATGGCGAACACGACCGTCTGCGTGCTGACCGGCACGACGACGCTGCTCAATCTGAACGCCGTACTCGGTGATCAGGGCATCCCGTTCACCGCGCTCGAGTTCGAGGACAACGCCGAGCTCCAGCCTGCGTTCGTGGCGGAGCAGTGCGAGGTGTGGACGTCGGATGCGTCACAGCTCGCCTCGTTCGCAGAGGGCCTCGACGTCGAGACGTCGATCCTCCCCGACATCATCTCGAAGGAGCCGCTGGGCCCCGTGGTCGCCGACGGTGACACCGAGTGGGCGCAGGTCGTCAACTGGGCCGTCATGGCGACGATCCAGGCCGAGGAGTTCGGCATCACGTCGGAGAACATCGACTCGTTCAACGACAGTGGGGACTCCGGCATCCGGCGCTTCCTCGGTCTGCCGATCGACGATGGTGACGGCAACGAGATCATCGCCGAAGTCGGTCTCGGCCTGCCGACCGATTTCGCCTCCAACATCATCCGCCAGGTCGGCAACTATGGCGAGATCTACGAGCGCAACCTTGCGCCGCTGAGCCTCAGTCGTGGCCCGAACGCACTGTGGACCGATGGCGGGCTCATGTACGTCCCGCCGTTCCGCTGACCGGAACGTCGAACACCTGAACTGATCGTCGGGGTGGCCGCCGGCCGCCCGGCCGTGTGGCCACCCTGGCGTTCTCATCTGACTCATGTTCGAACGGATCCTCCGACTCGCAATCGTGCTCGCCGTGCTCGGCGCGCTCTACATCGCGTTCTGGCGCCTGCGCGGGGCCGCCCGTCGCAATGCCGACGCACCGCCGCCGTGGCGCGACACGCGGATCCTCGTCATTGCCGCCCAGGTCGCGGCCATCGGGCTGATCTGGTCGGCGGCGGATTATCTCTGGGCCAACTTCCGCGCGAGAACCGAGGCGATCGGCCTCGAACTCAACTTCGACTTCCTCGACCAACCGAGCGGCATCTCGATCGCCGACAGCCCGCTCAACCCGAATGCCGCGATCCGCCAGGCGCTCCTGACCGGCGTCAAGAACACGTTCCTGATCATCATCGTCGGCATCCCGCTCGCCGTGATCCTCGGCACACTTCTCGGCGTCGCCCGCCTCTCGACCAACTGGCTGCTGTCCAAGATCGCCACCGTCTACGTCGAGTTCTTCCGCAACATCCCCGTTCTGCTCGTCATCGTCGGTACCTGGACGATCATCCTCAACGCGTTCCCGCCCGAGCGCGAGTCCTGGCTGCCGTTCGGCGGCAGCTTCATCTTCAACAACAAGCGATTCGCGGGCCCATCGATCGAAGGCGGCGACAACTTCGGCGCGTTCCAGGTCGTCGTCGTCATCGCGTTGCTCGTCGCCGCCGCCGTGTGGATCTGGCGATCCCGCATCTTCGACCGCACCGGCCATCCGCACCACCGCGTGCTGTACGCGCTCGGCTCGTTCGTCGCGATCACCGGCGTCGCCTACCTCGTGCTCAGCCGCCCGTTCGAGGTGACGACGCCCGAAGTCGTCGATCGGGTCTACATCGGCGGCCTCAAGATGATCATGCCCTACGCAGCAGTGATGATCGGCCTCGTGTTGTACACCGCCTCACACATCGCGGAGATCGTCCGTGGTTCGATCCTGTCGGTCCCGAAGGGCCAGGTCGAGGCCGGCAACGCGCTCGCACTCACCGGGTTTCAACGGTACCGCTTCGTCGTACTCCCCCAGGCGTTCCGCGTCGCGTTCCCACCGCTGATCAACCAGTTCCTCAACTTCACGAAGAACTCGTCGCTCGCGTTCGCGGTCGGCTTCGCCGAGATCACCGGTGTCATCCAGAACCTGTTCGGGCAGTCTCGACCGGCACCGCAGCTGCTGTTCATCCTGATGATCACGTACCTGACTTTCTCGCTCGTGCTGTCGGCCATCGGCAACCTGATCAACAAGCGGCTGCAGATCGTGGGGCGTTGACATGACCGACACACCGAAGACCGCCGGGGAGGGCGTCTACCTCGGTACGGACATCACGCTGGCGCTCGCCGCGCGTGACGAGGCGCCGCTGCACTCCGACACGACGCCGGGGAAGTGGGTCAAGGACAACCTGTTCAACAGCGTGATGAACTCGATCATCACGGTCGTGCTCGGTGTCGCGGTGATCTTCCTGCTCACCAGAGCCGCGCAGTGGGTGATCAGCGAGGAGTGGAGGATCATCCAGGTCAACCTGCGCAACTTCATGGTCGGCCAGTTCCCGCGCGACGAACTCTGGCGGCTCTGGTGGTCGGCCTACGTGCTGATCGTCGGCATCGGTGGCGGCGTCGGCGCGCTCGCCCACAACGCCGAGGACGACGCTCGCGAGAAGGGGCTGGAGTACAAGCGGTCGTCGTGGCTCGACCTCTTGCGCAGGTTCTGGCCGGTGCTCGCGTTCGTCGCGCTGATGACCTCGTTCGCCCGGACGTGGCTGCCGTACGTCGGCGTGCTCGTCGCGCTGGCGCTCGTCGTCGCGGCCCGCACCGCAGGGTGGGCGATGCCGGCACCGGTTCGCGCCCGTGCGGTGCAGTTCATGGCGGTCGCCATCGTCGTGTCGACAGTGATCCTCGCCGGCACGAGCGGGCTCGTCGCGATCGTCGCCGGCCTGGTCGCGTACTTCGCCGTCGCATCCGAGACCTCCCGCCGGTTCGAGGGCAGCGACGCCCGGTCGACGTTGCTCCGCCAGCTCGCGCCCATCGTCGTCGGCGTCGCCGTCTGGTTCGTCTTGGATGCAGTCGCCGTCGACGGATTCGGCTGGGAGGACTGGGGCGGCCTCCACCTCACACTGTTCGCAACCGTCGTCGGCATCAGCACGGGGATGCCGCTCGGGATCCTGCTCGCGGTCGGTCGCCGGTCGGAGTTGCCCGTGATCAAGGGGTTCTGCGTCCTCTTCATCGAGTTCGTTCGCGGCGTCCCGTTGATTTCGCTGCTGCTGTTCTCCAGCTTCATCCTCCCGTTGCTCTTCCCGCTGTCGGTCGCGGTGCCCGAGACGCTGACGAGAGCGATGATCGTGATCACACTGTTCAGCGCGGCGTACATCGCCGAGATCGTCCGCGGTGGTCTCCAGGCGGTGCCACAGGGCCAGACCGAGGCGGCGCAGGCCTCGGGCATGTCGGCCGCGAAGATCCAGCGCCTGATCGTGATGCCGCAGGCCCTGCGTGCGGTGATCCCGGCGATGGTCGGCCAGTTCATCTCGCTGCTCAAGGACACGTCGCTGATCGCCACGATCGGCGTCGCCGAGTTCTTCCAGTACTCAGCGATCTCCAACGCCCAGCCGGAGTTCCTCGGCAAGGAGAAGCAGATCGTGACGTACTCGATCGTCGCGATCGGCTATTGGGCGTTCGCGTACACGATGTCGAAGGAGAGCCGCCGGCTCGAAGCCCAACTCGGGGTCGGCGAGCGATGAGCAGCCGCGTCGAACGGGCCGATTTGATCTACGCACCGAAACGAGGACGTCGATGACCGACACACCAACCGTCAACGCTGACGCCACCGAGATCCACGGTGACGGCAGACCGGTCATCGAGCTGACCGGCGTCGACAAGCTGTTCGGCAGCTTCCAGGCCTTGACCAACATCAACATGCGCGTCGGCGAGCGCGAGGTCGTCGTCGTCATCGGCCCGTCGGGCTCGGGCAAGAGCACGCTGATCCGCTGCATCAACCGGCTGGAGAAACACGATCGCGGCACGATCATCGTCGACGGCATCACGCTGTCGAACGACGTCCGTAACATCCAGGAGATCCGGCGCGAGACCGGCATGGTGTTCCAGAGCTTCAACCTCTTCCCGCACCTCACCGTGCTCGACAACATCACGCTCGCGCCACGCCAGGTGCGCAACGTGCCGAAGGGCGAGGCCGAGGAGCGGGCGATGGAGCTGCTGGAACGGGTGAAGATCCCCGAGCAGGCCCGCAAGTACCCGGGCCAGCTGTCGGGCGGTCAGCAGCAGCGTGTGGCGATCGCCAGGTCGCTCGCGATGAACCCGAAGGTGATCCTGTTCGACGAGCCCACGTCGGCGCTCGACCCGGAGATGATCAAGGAGGTGCTCGACACGATGAAGTCGCTCGCCAACGAGGGGATGACGATGATCTGCGTCACCCACGAGATGGGCTTCGCCCGCGAGGTCGCCGACCGCGTCGTGTTCATGGCCGACGGCCAGATCGTCGAGGTCGGCACGCCCGAGCACTTCTTCGAGAGCCCGCGCGAAGAGCGAACCCAGCTGTTCCTGTCCCAGATCCTCTGACGCCGCAGGGTCACGCCACGACGCCGCTCGGGCGGTCCAGCAACACGGACACCGCGACGAGGCCGGCCATGCCGACGAGTGCGCCGCCGACGTGGCCGATCGACCACAGCTTCAGCGATGCCGACGTGAGCGCCGCCAGCCCGACGACGGCGCGGGGAGCACGAGACCGTGTCGGCCGCGGGGCGAGCAGCGCCCGCCGCTCGACCCGTGACACGAACCCGACGAGCGGCGCCAGCACGATCAGCGACGCGACGACGACCGGCACCTTCTGCAGCCACCACGCGCCGGTACCGATCGTCGCTGTCGGCAGCACACCCAGCGCGTAGAACGCAGCGCTTGCCGCCACCGCCGCGGTGAAGTGCCACAGGTACACCGACATCGACACCGCGTTGCCGGCGACGACCGCCATCCACGCGGTGCGGTTGCGACCGAGGAACGCGGTGACCGCCGGGGCGACGGCGATTGCGGTGGCGCTGAACGCAGCGCCGAAGACGACCAGCGCCAACGACGGCGGGTGGGTCGGCGAGAACGGCACGCCCGACACGTGGATCATCGTCATCGGCCACGGCCCCAGCGCGACGAGCGCGACGGCCGCCCCCCACAACGCAGCCGCGGATGCCCACAGTCGGCGCCCGGTGGGCAGACAGCTGTCGCGCCACAGGAACCCGCCGACCTGGAAGAGCATCCATCCGAGCACCCAGTTGACGTGGCCGATCAGCGGCAGGCCGGCGAGGTGCAGGATCTCGACCGTCGCGAACGCGACGAGCAGTGTTGCGAGCGTGCCGGTCCGGTGCCGGCGCAGCGAACGCAGCACGGTCGGTGCGAACGCCGTGTCGATCGTGTAGTTGGCGAGGAACCACAGCGGGATCGCAGCGCCGACCGCTCCGGCCGCGACCATCCCGCCCGCGCCCGCCGACGTGCCGAGCGCCACGATCCCCAGCCACACGGCCGCGAGCAACGCGGTCGGCGTCACCATCCGGCGCAGACGGCCGGCGACCCAGTCGTGGTCTGCGCCGCCGCGTGACCAGTGGGCGTCCAGCGACATCGCCGACGCGAAGCCACCGACGACGAAGAACAGCGGCATCACCTGGAACACCCACGTCAGCCACGCGAGGTGCGGGGCGACCTCGAGGGCGTTGCGGGCGACGATCTCGCCGTCGGCGTCGGTGCCGACCGCGATGACGAGCCAGTGGCCGAGCGCGACGGCGAGCATCGCCAGGGCGCGATATGCGTCGACGGCGCGGTTGCGGTCGGTGGAGGCGGCGGTCGCCATCTCGGTCAAGGTCATCGTGGGCATCGCCCCATTCAGACCGAATCCGGACGCCACCGCCATCGGGACAATCCCCCACGTCGCCCTGGGGGTGGGCCGTGAGACGTGCTCAGCCGGTCGGCTGGCTCTTCGCCCACGCGTGCGCGAGCGCGGCGTAACGGCCGTCGAGCGCAACCAGTTCGTCGTGGGTGCCGAGCTCGGTGAGTTGCCCGTGGTCGATCACCGCGATCCGGTCGGCGCGGCGGACCGTCGTGAGCCGGTGGGCGACGACGATCGTCGTGCGACCGGTCATCAGCCGCTCGAGCGCCTGCTCGACGATCGCCTCGGTGCCGGGGTCGAGGTTGCTCGTCGCCTCGTCGAGGACGAGCACCGCCGGGTCGACCAGGGCGGCGCGGGCGAGCGAGACGAGCTGGCGCTCCCCGGCGGACAGGCGTGAGCCGCGCTCACGCACCTCGGTGTCGATGCCGTCCTCGAACTCCTCGAAGCGTTCGAGCGCGCCGATCGCGCGCAGCGCGTCGCGCACGTCGGCGTCGGTGGCATCGGCGCGGGCGACCCGAATGTTGTCGGCGACGGTGCCGCCGAACAGGTAGCCCTCCTGCGGGACGACGACGACGCGCTCGCGGAGGGAGCCGACGGTGGCGTCGCGGAGGTCGACACCACCGAACGAGATCGTGCCGTCGGTCGGGTCGTACAGCCGGGCGATCAGCTTGGCGACGGTCGACTTGCCTGCGCCGGTCGGCCCGACGAGCGCGAGTCGTTCGCCGTCGGCCACCGTGATCGTGATGCCGTCGAGCACGAGGGCCTCGGTGCCGGGGTACCGGAAACCGACGTCACCGACGACGATGCTGCCCTGGCCGGGCAGCATCCGGTCGCCGTCGCGCACGTCCGGCTCGGTGTCGAGAATGCCGAACAGCTTGTTCAGCGACGCGGCCGAGGACTGCATCGTGTTGTACAGCTGCGAGAGCTGCTGCACCGGCTCGAACAGCTGCGTCACGAGCAGGACGACGGCGATCACCGTGCCGATGCTGACGTCGCCGCGGTTCTGCAACCAGCCGCCGACACCGATCGCGAGCGCGGCCGCGATGATCCCGCTCGCCTCGACGACGCCGAAGAACCAGGTGGAGACCTTCAGGCTGTGGACGTGCGAGCGGTACAGCCCACGGTTCGACGCCTCGAACCGCCGCGTCTGCTCGGGCTCGCGGGCGTAGGCCTGGATGACCCGCACACCGGCGATCCCCTCCTGCAGCGTCGACAGGTTCTGCCCGACCTGGTCGCGGACGTCGAGGTACGCCGCATTCGAGTCCCGCTGGAACTTCCGCGACGCGATGATCAGCACCGGCAGCACCAGCAGCGCCACGATCGTCAACTGCCACGACAGCACGACGAGCAGCACGAGCGCGAACGACACCAGCAGGGCGGCGGACACGAACTGGAGCAACCCCCATTGCACGAGCTCGGCCATCGACTCGATGTCGGCGGTCATCCGGGACACGAGCACGCCGGACTTGTTGCGGTCGAAGAACGCCAACGACTGCCGTTGGATGTGCCCGAACACCCTGACCCGCAGCAGCCGCAGGAACCCCTCGCCGGCACGGTTGATGAAGATGTACTGCTGACGCGACGCGAGGTAGGCACATGCGACGACCACGCAGTAGGCGATCACCGCCAGCCGCAGCGCCCCGGTGTCGGCGGCGGCGATGCCCTCGTCGATGCCGTAGCGCACGATCACCGGCCCGGCGAGCAGGCCGAGCGTGCTGATCGCGGAGAACCCGACGGCGGCCGCGACCGTCCGCTTGAACGGAGCGGCCAGGCGGGCGGCCCGCCTGATGACCTGCTTCGCCTCGTCGGGGTCGAGCCGGTCGTCCTCGTCGACGGCGTTCATGCCCCACATCAGGAACCCCCGATCGGCGCGGACTGCGGGTCGTCCATCGCGGCCAGCACCTCGCGGTAGCGCGGCTCCGTCGTGAGGAGCCGCTCGTGGGGGCCGGCGGCGACGACCCGCCCGCCGTCGAGCAGCACGACGGTCTCAGCGAGGGCGATCGTGCCCGGGCGATGCGCGATCACGATCGTCGTCCTCCCGGCCATCACCGTCGACATCGCGGACCGGATCTCGTGCTCCTTCGACGGGTCGACCGCCGACGTGGCGTCGTCGAGCACGAGGATGCGGGGATCGGCGAGGATCGCGCGAGCGATCGCGATGCGTTGGCGTTGACCGCCCGACAGCGAGTAGCCACGCTCGCCGAGCATCGTGTCGTACGCCTCGGGGAGGCCCATCACGAAGTCGTGCGCTCCGGCCAGCCGCGCCGCCCGCTCGATGGCGTCGCGGCCGGCGTCGGGATGGGCGAACGCGATGTTCGCGCTGACCGAATCGTGGAACAGCAGCGTGTCCTCGAAGACGATGCCGACAGCACGGCGGAGCTCGCGCAGGCTGAGGTCGCCGGTGTCGACGCCGTCGACCTCGATCGTCCCGGCGTCGACGTCGTAGAACCGGATCAGCAGCCGCGCCACCGTCGACTTGCCCGATCCGGTCGCACCGACCAGGGCGACCGACTGGCCGGGGGCGAGGTCGAGGTCGAATCCGTCCAACACCGGGGCCTGCCCGGCGTAGCCGAACGTGACGTCGCTGAACCGCACGGCCCCGAGGTCGCCCGTGGTCGGCAGCGGGCGCGGCGGATCGGGATCGGCGACGTCGGGCACCGTGTCGAGCACCTCGTTGACACGCTCGATCGCGGCCGCGGCGCGCTGGGCCCAAGCGATCGCCATCCCCAGCATCCGCAGTGGCGAGACGAGCAGCGCGACGTAGAAGTTGAACTGGACGAGCTGGCCCAGGGTGAGGTCGCCGTCGATCACCTGGAGGCCGCCGAGCCCGAGCACCGCGATCAGCCCCAGTTGGGGCAGCAGCTCGATCGCCGGGAGGAACTTCGCCCGGATCCGGGCGGCCTGGATCGAGACGCGGCGGATGTCGTCGGCCTCGGTGACCAGCTTCGCGGCCTGCACCTCCTCGGACCCGAACCCCTTGATCACGCGGATGCCGCCGACGGTCTCCTCGACGACGGTCGCGAGCTGTGCCTGCTCGGCCTGGACCGCTTGCACGGCGGGGTGGATCTCCTGGCTGAACCGGCGTCCGGCGAGGTTGACGATCGGCAGTGGCGCCAGTGCGACGAGCGCGAGGAACGGGTTCGTCAGGAACAAGATGACGGTGACGGTCGCGATCATCGCCAGGTTCGACAGCGTGATCGGGATCATCACGACGAACGCCTGGATCTGTTGCAGATCGCTGGACGACCTGCTCATCAGCTGGCCGGTCTGGGAGCGGTCGTGGTAGCCGATGTGCAGCGACATGATGTGCCCGAACAGCCGCTCGCGCAGCTTCGTCTCGGTCCAGCGGGCTTCGCGGAACGCGAGGTACCGGCGGAACGCGGTGGCGACGCCGACGAAGACGCCGGTCAACGCGACGAGGCCCGCCCAGAACCAGACGTGCTGGTCCTCGCCGATGCCACGGTCGATCCCGAAGCGGATCAGGACCGGCACGGTCACCCGGCCGACCATCCACACCAGCCCGGCGGCGGTGCCGATGACCAGGTTGCGCCGTTGGTCGCGCAGCGTCAGCCGGAGCAGCGTCCAGCGCGCCGGGCGGGCCGCGTCACGTCGCACCATCGGCCGGGGGTCGTCGCGGCTCAGGCGAGCAGCTCGGCGACGCGGTCCTTGGGGCGCCCGATGATGGCGGTGTCGGCGGTGACCACGATCGGTCGCTGCAGGAGTTGCTTGTGCTTCACGAGCACGTCGACGACCTGATCGTCGGTGGCGACGTCGTCATCGGAGAGTTCGAGCTGCTTGAACTTGCTGTCGCGGCGGACGAGGGCGGTCACCGGGTCGTCGAGCTTGGCGATGATCCCTCGCAGCGTGTCCGCATCGGGCGGCTCCTTGATGTAGTTCACCGTCTCGAAGTCGACACCGAGTTCCTCTGCAATGCGCACGGCATTGACCGAAGAGTTTCAATGCTGGTTGTGGTAGATGGTGACGTCGGCCATCCCCCGAGAGTACGCCCTGGTCGCCGCACCTCCCCCATCAGTTGACGGACGCCGCGACACCCTCTCGGTACCGTTCGGCGGACCGACTCCCCCTCCTGGACCACCACCCCCACAGGAGGACGTCGATGTTCGAGTTCACCACCCCCCGCAACGTTCCCGCCGCAGGCGTCGACCCGATCCGCTCACCGTATTCTGCGCTGGCCGTCATCCTCGGCGCGATGTCGCCCGAGTCGCGTCACGAGACGATCATCATGACGCTCGACCGCGAGCGGCGTGGCCGCACGGTGCTCGTCGTCATCGACACCGTCGAACCCGACTCGCTGCTCGGCATCGTCGACATGCTCGCCGAGTTCGCCATCCGTGACGCGGATGCCGGCGGCGTCGTCATCGCCACCGTGCGGCCCGACGGCACGGTCGACCCCGATGACATGTCGCGCTGGGAGGAGGCCGACGACGTACTCGCCGACGTCGGCCTCGAACTCGTCGAGTGGTTCGTGCTCGGGACGTCGATCCACAGCCCGCGCGAGCTCGCCGGCGTCCCGCCCCGCTGGTGACCGGTTGCCGGGCCTCAGTCGCGGCTGCGCCGTTGGGCGGGCGTCAGCCGCAGCCCGGCGGCGCGCAGGCGGCGGACCAGCTCGCGGCTCTCCACGACCTCCGCGCCGGCCGCGATCAACTCGGAGCGGTATTCCTCGGGGACGTCGTAGTGATCGCCCTGGAAGGCACGGCGGGGGATGCCGACGCCGCCTGCGAAATCGTGCAGTTCGGCGTACGACTCGTCGCTGACGAGATGGCACCACTTGCGGTCGTCGAACCACCAGCGGGCCTCGTCGATCAGGATCGTCACGGCGTGCATCCTGGCAGAAGCGCCGCCGGTTCGGTGTGGGATGATCGGGCGGTGACGGCGACTCCGAACGAGCCGACGCCCGAGCCGACCGAGCTCGAACGGGCGTGGCAGGCCCACATCGACCAGTCGACCGAGCTGCTCGACCGCCTCGTGGTGCGGCATCGCGAGCGGCAGCGGCGATATCACCGGATCGATCACGTCGAGGCGGTGCTGCGCCATGTCGACGAGCTGGCGGCGACCGAGCCGGTCGACGACCTCGGCGCCGTCGTCGCCGCAGCGTTCTACCACGACGCGGTGTACGAGCCGACCCATCCAGCCAACGAGTCGGCCAGTGCCCGCCTGGCCCGACGCGACCTCGCCCGCCTCGGTTGGCCCGCCGACCGGGTCGAGCGGGTCGCCACGATGATCGAGGCGACCCGCGACCACGCCGCAGCGCCGGACGTCGACACCGCGGTGCTGTTCGATGCGGATCTCGCGATCCTCGGCGCCGAACCGCCGTCGTACCGCGACTACGCGACCCGGGTCAGGGCCGAGTACGCCCACGTCGACGACCACGGGTGGCGCTCCGGACGGGCGGGCGTGCTCCAGGGGCTGCTCGATCGAGAGACGATCTTCCACACTGCGACCGGACGACGGCGCTGGGACGAGGCGGCGCGACGCAACATCGGCGACGAGTTGGCGGCCCTGCGGGGCTGAGGCTCAGTCGCTGGTACGTCGGGCAGGGCGACGGCGGACCGGCACCGGGATCGGCGTGACGTCGCTGTCACGGCCCACGACGACGGCCGCGCCGGCGATCACGGCGAGGGCGACGACGACCAGGGTGATGAGCACGACGCTCACCGTAGCCGATGTGCGACACTTGCGGCATGACGGATGTGGAAACACTGCCGACAATCGTCACGCCGGACACCGAACCCGTCCCCGAGACCGCCGAGCCGACCGCGGCCCACATCGTCAAGGTCAAGCGGGGTGAGAATGCCGCGGCCGTCGTGCTGGAAGCCCGGATCATGGGGACGCCGATCGAGGCCCTGTGCGGCTTCGTGTGGGTGCCGTCGCGCGATCCGAAGCAGTTGCCGGTGTGCGAGGAGTGCAAGCAGATCTACGGGTTGTACAAGGAGTTCAACGACGGGCTCAGCGACACGCCGAACGACTGACGGCCGATGGCGGAGCTGCGCATCAGGCAGGCGGCACGCGCGTTGCTGCTGACGCCGGACGACGAGGTGCTGCTCGTGCGCTTCGTGTTTCCATCTCGCCACGTGTGGGCGCTGCCGGGTGGTGGGCTCGAATCGGGTGAGGACCACGTGACGGCGCTGCGCCGCGAGCTGATCGAGGAGGTCGGTCTCGCCGACGTGGAGATCGGCCCGCATGTCTGGACCCGCGAGCACACGATCACGTTCCTCGACGGTCGGTGGGACGGCCAACGTGAGCAGATCCACCTCGTCCGAACATCACGATTCGACCCGCGACCGTCGATCAGCTGGGACGAGTTGCGCGCCGAGCACGTCCACGAGATCCGCTGGTGGACCCTGGCGGAGATCCAGTCGGAGTCCGCGGTCGTCTTTGCGCCTCGCAATCTGCCGACGGTGCTCGGTGACCTGGTGGCGCGCGGCGAACCGGCCGTGCCGATCGACACCGGCGTGTGAGGGCGGCAGGACGAACGCACGCGTCCGGGTATGGCACTGTTGCGGCGTGAAGATCGTCGACTGCACCACGTTCGTGATCGGCAACCCGCCGCCGCACTTCGGGGGGCGGTACTTCATCGTCGTCAAGCTGACGACCGACACCGGCATCGTCGGCTACGGCGAGATCTACGTCGCGACGGTCGGGCCGCACACGGTGGCGGCGATGGTCGCCGACGTCGCCGATCGGCTGGTGATCGACGCCGACCCGAACCGGATCGAGCTGCTGTGGCGGCGGATCTACTCGAGTGGGTATGCACTCCGGCCCGATCCGACACTCGTGGGGGTCACGAGCGGCATCGAGATGGCGTGCTGGGACATCGTCGGCAAGGACGCCGGCACGCCGATCGCCGACCTGCTCGGCGGCCGGGTGCACGAGCGGCTGCGGAGCTACACCTACCTCTACCCTGCCGACGGACGGCCCGACGTCTACACCGATCCCGACCAGGCCGCAGCGCAGGCGGCATTCGAGGTCGATCGCGGGTTCACGGCGGTGAAGTTCGACCCGGCGGGGCCGTATACGGCCTTCGACGGTCACCAGCCGAACCTCGCCGACATCGAACGGTCGGTGGCGATCACCGCCGCGATCCGCGAGGCGGTCGGCGACCGCGCCGACCTGCTGTTCGGGACCCACGGTCAGTTCACCGCGGCCGGTGCGATCCGGATGGCGCGGCGTCTGGAGCCGTTCGACCCGCTGTGGTTCGAAGAGCCGACGCAACCGGATCAGCCCGAGGAGATGGCGCGGGTCGCGCGGCAGACGACGATCCCCGTCGCGACCGGCGAACGGCTGACGACGATTTCGGAGTTCGCGGCACTGGCGCGCCATCAGGCGGCCGCGATCTGGCAGCCGAACCTCGGCCGCTGCGGCGGCATCCTCACGGCGAAGAAGATCGCTGCGATCGCCGAGGCGTCGGGATGCCAGATCGCGCCGCACCTGTACTCGGGGCCGATCCTCGGTGCGGCCAACATCCAGCTGGCGGCGACGCTGCCGAACCTGCTGATCATCGAGGGCATCCAGGACTGGTCGGGGTTCCACGCCGACCTGCTGACGACGCCGATCCAGTGGGAGGACGGCTTCGTCGTGCCGTCGCGTGAACCCGGCCTCGGCACCGAGCTCGACGAGGACGTCGCACTCGCCCACCCCTACACCGGCGCCGACCTCCACCTCGCCATGGCCCCCGACCCGCTCTACTGAGACAACGTTGTGCCAGGCACAACGTTGTCGCGCGATCGCCCGAGGGTGGCGACCGACATGGCGACGAGTGCGCCGAGCGAGGTCAGTGTGCGGATCAGGTTGAGCCGGTTCCACGGCTGCTCGAAGTCGGCTCGGGCCTGCGCCACAGCGTCGGTGCTGCGATCGGTGACGAGCCCGAGGGTGTCGTTGAGCGGCACGCTCCCGGCGGCGGTGATCGCGAATGTCGCGACGTACAGCACCAGCGCGATGCCGATCGCAAGTCGGCGGTGCCGATCGCCGCGATGAAGGGCGAGGGCAGCGCACAGTGCCGGGATCGCGCCGAAGAAGACGAGGCCGAACGGCGTGTTGCGGATCGTCGAGTTGATCGCCTGGAACGTGTCGACGTAGGTGGTGTCGTCGACCTCGGCGAGCGCCCGGGTCACCGAGATCTGGTACGTGAAGAAGAAGCCGGCGGCCAGGCCGACGAGGACGGTGGCGAGGATCAGCGAGCTTCGCTGGAGGGCTGCGAACCACGGCGGGCTCTCCTCGGCGGTGGGCGCGACGACGGCGGTGGTGTCCCGCATGCCGGGTTCGGGCGCGCCGGGTTGGGAGGTGCGGGACAGCGTGGCGGGTGGAACGGTGATGGACGATGTCATCTGACGGACTTTCTGTCGGCGGATTCGATATCCGTACGGTTTGGTACGGATAGTTATACGTACGCATGAGTACACTTGTCAAGATGGAAACCAAATCCGGTCGCCGCGGGCGTCTCCCCGCCTCCGAACGTGCGGCCCGCGAGGCGGCCGTGCTGGACGCGGCCGAGCAGGAGATGCTCGAGCACGGCTATGCGCACGTGACGATGTTGGGCATCGCCCGCCGCGCAGGCGCATCGAAGGAGACGCTGTACTCGTGGTTCGGCAACCGCGACGGCTTGTTCGCGGCGATGATCGCGAGGAACGCCGATCGCGCCGCCGGTGCGGTGCAACGGGCGCTCGACGGCGGCACCCCGGCCCGTGAGACGCTGGTCGGGTTTGCGACCGGTTTGCTGATCCTGCTCACATCACCGGCGTCGGTGGCGCTGAACCATGCTGCGATGCAGTCACCGGAGCTCGCCGAGCAACTGCTCGCGTCCGGCCGGTATCGGGTCGGGCCGCTGGTCGAGCGCTACCTCGCCGAACTCGATCGGGCCGGCCAGGTGCGGGTCGCCGACCCGGAGGCGGCGTTCACGACGCTGTACGGCCTGATCATCCGTGACGACCAGATCCGGGTACTGCTCGGCGAGCCGGCAGCGACCGGCAAACAGGTCCGGCGGCGGGCCGAAACTGCCGTCGATCAGTTCCTCGCACTGCACGCCCCGGCTGGCTGAGTCAAAGTTGTGCCTGGCACAACTTTGACGTCAGCGGAAGTCGCGGCTGGTGGTCTTGGCGGGCATCGGGAGCGGGGCGAGGTGTTCGGCGACGATGTTGATCACACCCTCGGCCCGTTCGAGGCGGCCACGGATGACCATCGCCGGTGCTTCACGGGCGACCGTGCGGTAGCGGGCCCAGCAGCCCTTCGACACGACGACGTTGATCAGCCCCGTCTCGTCTTCCAGGTTGAGGAACGTGACGCCCTGCGCGGTCATCGGCCGCTGCCGGTGCGTCACCACCCCGGCGACGTGGACGACCGACTGCGGCGTCGCGTCCCACAGCTCGGTCGAGGTCAGGACGCCCATCGACGCCAGCTCCGCGCGCACGAACTGCGTCGGGTGGCCGTCCGGCGAGACCCCGGTGGCCCACAGGTCGGCGACCGCTTCCTCGACCGGGGTCATCCCCGGCAACCGCGGCGCGGCATCGCCGGTGACGATGCCCGCCAGCCGACCCGGCCGTGACTGCGCGGTCGCCCCGACCGTCCACAGCGCCATCCGCCGGTCGAGCCCGAAGCACTCGCCGAACGCCCCGGCGGTCGCCAGCGCCTCGAGTTGCGGCAGCTGCAGGTCGGGGACGCGCCGGACGAGGTCCTCGGTGTCGGTGAACAACCCGCCCTCCTTGCGCACGTGCTCGATCTCTTCGGCGAGGTCGCCGCCGATGCCGCGCACCGACCCCAACCCGAGCCGGACGGCCACCCCGCCGACCGAGCTGGTGTCCGAGCCGGCGGCGATCGTGCCTGCTGCCGGCCCGGCGGCCGCGTCCGGGGCGGGGAACGGTTCGAGGGTCGCCCCGGCGAGTGAGGCGTTGAGGTCGGGGGTGTGCACGACCACGCCGTGACGGCGGGCGTCGCGCACGAGTGTGTGCGGCGACCAGAACCCCATCGGCTGGGCGTTCAGCAGCGCCGCGCAGAATGCCGCCGGCTCGTGGTACTTGATCCACGACGATGCGTAGACGAGGTACGCGAAGCTGACCGAGTGCGACTCGGGGAAGCCGTAGTTCGCGAATGCCTTCATCTTGACGTACAGCTCGTCGGCGACGTCGCCGGTGATCCCCTTCTCCGCCATCCCCGAGTACAACCGCTCCTTGAGCTGCTCCATCCGACGCGCCGACCGCTTCGAGCCCATCGCCTGGCGCAGCTCGTCGGACTCGGCGGGCGTGAACCCGGCGACGTCGATCGCCATCTGCATCAGCTGCTCCTGGAACAGCGGGACGCCGAGCGTCTTGCCGAGCGAGTTCTCCAACAGCGGGTGGAGGTAGGTGACCTGCTCCTTGCCGTTGCGCCGGCGGATGTAGGGATGCACCGACCCACCCTGGATCGGGCCGGGCCGGATCAATGCGACTTCGACGACGAGGTCGTAGAAGCGGCGCGGCTTGAGCCGCGGCAGGGTCGCCATCTGGGCGCGTGACTCGATCTGGAACACGCCGACCGTGTCGGCGCGGCAGAGCATCGCGTAGACGTCGTCGTCCTGCGGGATGGTGGCGAGGTCGATCTCGTAGCCGCGGTGCTCGCGCACGAGGTCGACCGCGTAGTGCAGCGCGGAGAGCATCCCGAGGCCGAGCAGGTCGAACTTGACGAGGCCGGTCGCCGCGCAGTCGTCCTTGTCCCACTGCAGCACCGAGCGCCTGTCCATCCGCCCCCACTCGACCGGGCAGACCTCGATCACCGGCCGGTCGCAGATCACCATCCCGCCGGAGTGGATGCCGAGGTGGCGTGGCGCGTCCTCGACCTCGCGGGCGAGTTCCAGGACGGGTTCGGGGATCGAGCAGTCGGGCTGCTGCGCGGTGGTGTCGACACCGCCCCACCCGTCGACCTGCTTCGACCAGGCGTCCTGCTGGCCCGGCTCGTAGCCGAGCGCTTTGGCCATGTCGCGCACCGCCGAGCGGGCGCGGTAGGTGATCACGTTCGCGACCTGGGCGGTGTGGTGGCGGCCGTACCGCTCGTACACGTACTGGATGACCTCCTCGCGACGGTCGCTCTCGATGTCGATGTCGATGTCCGGCGGGCCGTCGCGTTCGGGGGACAGGAAGCGTTCGAACAGCAACCCCAGTGACACCGCATCGGCGGCGGTGACGCCGAGCGCGTAGCAGACCGCCGAGTTCGCGGCGCTCCCCCGGCCCTGGCAGTAGATGTCGGAGCGGCGGCAGAACTCGACGAGGTCCCACACGACGAGGAAGTAGCCGGCGAAGTCGAGCTGCTCGATCAGCGCCAGTTCGCGGTCGATCGTGGCCCATGCGCGGGCGCGCAGCGACAGGTCCTCGACGAAGCCACTCGCATTCGCGCTGGGGCGCTCGCCGTAGCGCCGCCGGCCGCCCGCTTCGGTGACGTGACGGAGGAACTGCATCTCGGTCATCGCCCGGCCGGTCGTGGGGTCGGCAGGGCACGGGAACGGCGGCAGGTTCGGCGCGACGAGCGCCAGGTCGAACGATGCGGCCCGGCCGATCTCGGCAGCCAGCTCGACGGCGCCGGGATGCCGCCGGAACCGCCGATGCTGTTCGGCACCGGAGCGGAGGTGCGCACCTGATGTGCCGGGCAGCCACGGGTCGATCGCCGCGAGGCTCCGCCTGGAGCGCACCGCGGCGAGGGCCGTGGCCAGCTTGCGCTGCGCCGGGGTGGCGTAGTGGACGTTGTTCGTCGCCACGCATGGTACGCGTTCCAGGCGGGCGAGTTCGGCGAGGGCGTCGTTGCGAGCGGAGTCGAGGGGGTCGCCGTGGTCCCACAGTTCGACGACGACGCGGTCGCGTCCGAACGCCTCGATCAACCGGCGCAGCTCGCGGCGGGCGGCTTCGGGGCCGTCGGCGGCCAGCGCCGCTGGCACGGTGCCCTTCCGGCAGCCGGTCAGTGCCCAGACATGGCCGTGGAGTGCGGACGCGAGGTCGTCGAACGCGAACTGCGGGGCCCCCTTCTCCCCCGCCAGGTGGCCGACGCTCAGCGCCCGCGACAGGTGCCCGTACCCGGTGACGCCGTCGGCGAGTACGAGGAGGTGGGCGCCGGAGGGGTCGGCGGCGTGCGAGTCGGCAACGTGGCCGGTGGCGACCTGCGCGGTGGTTTCGGATTCGGTGCGCGCGGCCGAGCCCGACAGCAGCCGGCCCGTGCGGTCGGCGGTCAGCGTGATCTCGGTGCCGAACACCGTCGGCAATCCGACCGCCTTGGCCGCCTCGGCGAAGCGGACGACACCGTAGAACCCGTTGTGGTCGGTGATCGCCAAGGCATCGAGACCGAGGCGGGCGGCTTCGGCAGCCAACTCCTCCGGGTGCGATGCGCCGTCGAGGAACGAGAAGTTCGAGTGGCAGTGCAACTCGGCGTACGGCACGGTGCGCGCCGTCGGGTGGGCGGCGCGAGCGGTGGCATCGACGGCGAGATCGGCCGGCGGTTCGTACGGTTGACGTTTGCGGCTCCAGGCCGGGCTGTCACCACCGGAGTTCCACGATGGGCTCCCCGGGGCGCGGCCGTCACGGGCGGTGCCGCTCAGCGTCGCTTCGAGTTCGTCCCACGTCCAGGACGGGTTGTTGAAGCCCATCCACCCCAGTATCGAACAGATGTGCTACGAACACAAGTTCGGGTTCATGGCCCATCGGACCCCTGCCGCAGCGAGTGCAGGAGGCCGGCGAGGCCGGGGTCGGCCAGCTCGATCGCGTCGTCCCAGCCGAACCATCCGACGTCCTGGCTCTCGTCGGCCGGCGGCGCCGGGTCGGCATCACCGGCATGCAGGTGATATCGCAGGTCGAGGTGGGTGTGCCCGCGCCCTCCCGGGTGGACGTCGACGTGCAGCAATTCGGGGACGCCCGCCGCATCGACCGCTCCGGCGACCTGCACATCGAGGCCGGTCTCCTCGGCGGCCTCGCGCAGCGCCGCTGACCAGGGGGTCTCCCCCGGATCGATGTGCCCGCCGGGTTGCAGCCAGATCCCGAGGCGCTTGTGTTTCAGGAGGATCACCCCGCGCGCCCCCGTCACCAGCGCCGATCCGGTGACATGGGTGGGATCGGCCGCCTGCGAGAACGGGTCGTCGAGCTGGTCGAAGGCATCGAGAAATCGCTGGATGGACTGCGCTTCGCGGGCGTCGACGGGGTGCCGCGCGGCGACGTCGGCGGCAACCCGGCGGCGCAGTTCGTCGGCGGTCATCGCCCCATCCTTACCCGCGGGTGGCCATCACGGAACCACATCGTTGCCGGTACGAGTGCATTTCTCCTTGAGTTCCGGGCAAGGGGGACCGATATCCCACTAACGAACAACTACATCCACTCCGGTCGGCGGACCCTCTGGCGGAAGAATCTCAATGGACCAAGAAACCAACCTTGCACCTCGAATCCTGATCGCAGTCGCAGATCCTGACCTTCGTCGGGTCGCAGTTGCCGGTCTCCGTGCCGCTGGTTTCTGCGTCAGCGCCCCCACCGACGCCGAGGCGGCCCTGATGCTCGCCCAGTCGTTCTCCCCCGACATCCTCGTGGTCGACTCCCGCCTGAAGTCGCCGCACGGCCGCCCGTTGTTCGAAGAGCTCCGTGATTCCAGTGAGCAGTACATGATGTGCATCGCCGGCGAAGGCGAACACCGTGTCCGTGCCGCCGTCCTCCACTCCGGCGCCGACGACGCCGTTTCCGCCCCGCTCCACACCGATGAACTCGCCGCCCGTTGTCACGCGATGCTCCGCCGCCCGCGTCAACTGCAGCAGCGCATCGAGGGTGCGACATCGTCGTCGCTCGTGCTCGGCCCGCTGACCATCGACCTCGGCCGCCGCGAGGTCCGTGTCGGCGACGAGGAGGTTCAGACGACCCGGATCGAGTTCTCGTTGCTCGAGCAGCTCTGCCGCCGTCCGACCGAGGTGTGCACCCGCGACGAGTTGCTCGACGCCGTGTGGGGCCCACGTTGGGTCGGTGACAGCCACGTCGTCGACGTGCACCTGTCGAACCTGCGCCGCAAGCTCGACAAGGCCGCTCCGGACACGAAGGTGATCCACACCGTCCGCGGTGTGGGCTTCCGCCTCGCCAACGACGTCACGGACGCGATCGAGATCCCCACCGCATTCGGGCTCTCCGCCAGCGCCTGAACCGCTCGTCGGCTACCGTCGACACACCGATCAACATCGGTGGCTAGGGATCCGGCCGTCGGCACCAGCTGCACGGACAGGACCGAGCGCCACAGCACCCGGCTGCGGGTGTGCATCTGAAGGGACAAAAGCCCGGAGGCATTGAGATCGGCACATCAACGCGTGCCGAGGAGTCCGATGCCCGAGTCACATTCCGCCGAACCGGCCCCCTCCGAGCCGGTCCCGACCGAGCCGGTCGCGACCGAGCCGGTCCCGACCGAGCGCGCCGGCCACCTCCGGGCGATCGGCCTCGCCCTGGTCGTCACCGTGCTGTGGAGTTCCTCGTGGATCCTGATCCGGGTCGGGCTCGACGACGAGGAACTCGCTCCGCTGACGTTCGCCGGGCTGCGCTACACGCTCGCGGCATCCGTGCTCCTGGCGGTCACTGCGTCGCGGCCGTCGCTGCGGCGCGAACTCGCCGGCATCGGGCCGCCGATGTGGAGGCGGCTGGCGCTGCTCGGCGTCGTCTTCTTCACCGTCACCCAGGGGGCGCAGTTCGTCGCGATCGACAGCCAGCCGGCGGCGACGTCGAGCCTGATGTTGGCGCCGACGGCGTTCTTCGTCGCACTGTTCTCCGCGCGGTCGATCAGCGAACGGTCGAGCCGCCGGCAACTCGTCGGTGCGGCACTCGTGGCGATCGGCGCGGCGGTGTACTTCTCGGGTGACCTCGGCGCGACGGTGATCGGGATGACGGCGTCGGTGATCGGGCTGAGCGCCAACGTCACCGGCTCGCTGCTCGGCCGGTCGGTCAACCGGTCGTCGGCGCTGTCGCCGATCCTGGTGACCGTCGGCAGCATGGGCGTCGGCGCGGTGCTGCTGCTCGTCGCGGGGTTGGTCATCGAGGGGTGGCCGGCGCTGACGGTGACGGTGGTGCTGATCATCGTGTGGCTCGCCGTGGTCAACACCGCGCTCGCGTTCACACTCTGGAACCGCTCGTTGCGCAGGCTTGCCGCAGTCGAGTCGGCGGCGATCAACAACACGATGCTGATCCAGATCGCGACCCTCGCATGGGTGTTCCTCGGCGAGGGTCCGGGTGTCGTCGGCGTCGCCGGGATCCTGATCGTGTCGGCCGGCACGTTCCTCACCACCGTGTCGACGGGTGCCCGGCGACGGCGACCGGTACCGTCTGACCGATGAGGCGGGTCGACGGCGGGCGCAATCTCATGACCGGTCGCGACCGCCGGGCCGGGTCGAGCGTCCAACGAGCGACGACGGGCGAAGTGATCTACGCTGACGAAGCGAGAGAGGACGGGTTGCAGTCGTGTACGTGAAGTTCTGGGGGACACGGGGCTCGATCGCAAAGGCCGGCCCGTCGACGCTTCGATTTGGCGGCAATACGTCCTGCGTCGAAGTGCGTACCGAAGCGGAAACGATCGTCGTGCTCGACTGCGGGACCGGGGCGCACGGCCTGGGCAAGGCACTGACGGCGGAAGCAGATGGCGAACCGATCACCGGCCACATCCTGATCAGCCACACCCATTGGGACCACATCCAGGGGCTGCCATTCTTCGAGCCGCTGTTCAACCCCGGCAACGTCTGGCACGTGTACGGACCGACCGGGCTGGGCACGTCGATCGGCGACACGCTGTCCGGGCAGATGCAATACAGCTACTTCCCGGTCAGCATCGAGCAGCTCGGCGGCGTCGTCGACTACCACGATCTCGTCGAGGGGTCGTTCGTCATCGACGACGTCAAGGTCAGCACGCACTATCTCAACCATCCGGCACTCACGCTCGGCTACCGGCTGGAGGCCGACGGTGCGACGGTCGTGTACGCGTCGGATCACGAGCCCCACCACCGTGCACTCGCGCACGGAGGCGACGTCGAGTCGAACCATCACGACGCCGCCCATGCCCGGTTCATCGAGGGGGCCGATCTCCTGATCCACGATTCGCAGTACTGCGCGGCCGAGTACGCGGCCAAGGCGGGGTGGGGCCACAGCACCGTCGAATACGTGATCGACGTCGCCCGCCACGCCAACGTCGCCCGGGTCGCGCTGTTCCACCACGACCCGACGCGCACCGACGACGACGTCGACGAACTGCTGGCACTCGCGCAGCGCTACGCCGAGACGACCGGGTACACCGGCGAGATCTTCGCGGCAGCCGAGGGGCCGCAGATCGACGTCGTCGGCACGGCGGCGGAGCGCAGCGACGAGGGACGCCCGCGGTTCGTCGCCACCGAGACACCCGCGATCGAGGCATCGCGCCGGTCGATCCTGATCGCCACCACGTCCCCGAAGATCGAGGCGACGTTGCGCGAGGCGGCGGCGGCCGAGCAGTTCGAGATCTGGACGGCGTCCGACCGCGAGTCGCTGCTCGAGACGCTGCGGACCGAGTCGCCGGCGCTCGTGCTGATCGAGGACGGCGCACTCGGCGGTGCCGACGTCGGCGAACTGGCGGACGCGATCCGTGAGCTCGACCGGGACAACGACGACGACGTGAGCCTGGTCGTGATCGGCGGCTCCGGCGTCCGACCCGGCACGCTGGGGCCGTCGCTGAAGGAGTGGATGGTGTGGCCGGCGAGCCTCGTCTACGTCCGCACGAAGCTGCGCGCGTGGCTGCTGCGCCGCGCCTGCCGCTGGCAGAACGCGCCGCTGCCCGACGACGAGGAGCAGCGGCTGGCGACGCTGCACGACCTCGAGGTGCTCGACACCGAGCCGGAGGACCGCTTCGACGAGCTGACCGCCGAAGCGAGCGACGCGCTCGACGTGCCGGTGGCGCTCGTCAGCCTCGTCGACACCGACCGGCAGTGGTTCAAGTCGCGGCACGGCATCGACGCCGCGGAGACGCCGCGCGACATGTCGTTCTGCGCGCATGCCGTGGCGTCCGGTGAGGCGTTGCAGGTGCCCGACGCACTGCTCGACGACCGCTTCGCCGACAACCCGCTCGTGCAGGGCGACCCGCACGTCCGCTTCTATGCCGGGGCGCCACTGACGATGTCCGACGGCACCCATGCCGGCACCCTGTGCGTACTCGACTACCGCCCCCGCCTGCTCACCGAGCAGCAGATCACCGAACTCGAACGCCTCGCCGGCCAAGTCGCGAAGGAACTCGAGACGAAGTAGCGGAGGGGTGGCCGCGTGGTCTACCGGTCGTCCGGTCGTTGCCGGATCGTGGCGAACCCGATCGGCGGGTTCTCGACCCACACCACCGAGAGGTCGGTTCGACCCGCCAGCAGACGGGCGTACTCGAGCGTGTCGTCCGCCCAGCAAGGTCCGGCGAACGCATTCCAGTCGTTGCGGGGCTCACCGGTGAGGGCGTCGACGAGCAGGAACCAATTGGCCATCGTCAAGAGTCCGCCGGGTCGCAGCAGCGCGATCATCGCGTCGAGATGGTCGGGTGTCTTGGCGAACCACGCGTCGTCGTGGATCATGTCGAAGGGACCGTCGAGCGTGGGCAGTACGTCCGCCACCGAACCGGTCAGATACGACACGCGGTCTGCGTAGCCGATCGACTGTGCGATGGCGGACGCTCGTCGCGTGTGTTCGGCACAGTCGTCGATGCCGACCACCGCACCGCGAGGACCGACAGCGCTCGCCATCCAGAGCGTCGAGTAGCCGAGCCCCGACCCGAGGTCGAGGGCGCGCGTCGCATTCGCTGACCGGGCGAGGGCCGCGACGAGCTGCATCTGCGGGCCACTGGCGCTGTGCAGGCCGCAGCCGTGTGACTGCTGGTGGTCGTCGCTCTCCCTGCGTACGTCGGCGAACGAGTCACCTCCGGCAAGGTCCATCAACTCGGATGCGACGCCGGACGGCATCATGCAAGTGTCCCATGTACTGCCGGCTTGCGCCGATTCGACATCTAGCAACAATTGTTCGATTCAATCACTGTGACAGCACACCTGTATGATAATGCCATGATCGCAACCGGGGTCGCAGATCGGGTGGGCAGCTCTCCTGAGGCTGCGGTCAACACGATCACGGGGTTCCTCAACGCACAGCATGCCGAGCTGGTCGACGTCGTGATCGGGTTGCTTGCCCGGCCCAGCGAGTGGCAGGGCGAGGGCGTCTGGACGATGCAGCAGTGGCTCGCGTGGCGCTGTGGCGTGTCACGGGCAACGGCGAACCAGATCGTCGACATCGCGAAGCGGGCCGACGACCTGCCGGTGTCGATGGCCGCGTTCCGGCGCGGCGAGCTGACGCTCGACCAGATGGCCGCGGTCGCCCGCCGGGCACCGTGGTGGACCGACGAGCAGACCTGCACGCTGGCGAAGATGATGACGGTGTCGCAGCTCCAGTCCAACCTGCGCCGGTACCGCTTCCCCGACCTCGACGCCGACGGCCGCGAGATCCGCGACGAGCCGGCTGACGGCGCTGCCGATCCGACTGCGGCGTCCGACGAGGAGGCCGCCGACGGAACGCTCAACACCACCGAGGCCGCCGGCACCGGCGACACCGAATCCACCGCGCCCTCTGCTGCTGATGTCGTCGACGAGACGTGTTGGTTCACGTTCGGCGACGACGGTGTGTTCCGGCTGTCGCTGACGGCCGACTTCGACACCGGCCACATCGTGCAGTCCGCGCTGACCGAGGCCCGCGACCGGCTGTTCCAGGACGGGCAGCACGACGTCGACTGGGTCGACGCACTGCGCGAGGTGTCGCAGCGGTCGCTCGACGCCGTGCCCGACCCGGCCCGGCGGTCACGGTTCCGCACGAACCTGCATCTCGACACCGATCGCACGATGACCGATGCCGCCCGCTGCCGTGTGCCCGACTCGGTCCGCCGGCACCTCACGTGCGACGGGCTGCTGTCGCCGGTGTTCGTCGCCTCGGGGATTCCGATCTCGGTCGGCCGTACCCAGCGGATCGTGCCCGACCGCACCCGCGTGATCGTCGAGCGCCGCGATGCCCACCGCTGCCGGGTGCCGGGTTGCACGGCGCGGGCGTGGCTCGAGGTCCACCACATCGTGCACTGGGAGGATCTCGGCGAGACCGAGACGTGGAACCTGCTGCTGCTCTGCCCGCTCCACCATCGCCTCCACCACCGTGGCGCGTTGGGTATCACCGGCAATGCCGACCTGCCGGACGGGGCCGACGGCGCCGTCG
>JABDKP010000184.1 GCA_013002175.1 Ilumatobacter sp. | reverse complement strand
CCTTCCCCTCGGCGACGCCGCTCCGCCGCACCCCGTTCGACAGGAGCACACCATGTCCACCACCACCCCACCGACCTCGGACCACTACCGGTCCGGCCCGCCGCTGTCGCGGCGGCTGGCGCTCGTCGCCGCGGTCATCCCGATCGTCGTCGGCGCATCCACCGCGACGGCGAACGCTCAAGCCGACGACGCCGACTCACAGGTGGCGGACGTCCTCGCTGCGGCCCTCGCCGACGGCCGGAGCCTCGACGGTTCCGGCAACAACCTCGACGACCCGACGCTGGGCCAGGTCGGCACGATCTACCCACGCATCGCGGACGCCAACTACGCCGACGGCGTCGGCGAGCTCGTCGACGGCCCGGGCGAGCGCTACATCAGCAACCGGATCTTCAATGACGGCAACCAGAACATCTTCTCCGAGAACCAACTCACCCACTGGAGCTTCGTGTGGGGCCAGTTCATCGACCACACCATCGCCCTGCGCGAGAGCGGCGAGGAAGACCTCGTCATCGCCTACGACGCCGACGACCCGCTCGAGGAGTTCACGAACGACCTCGGCGCGATCGCCACCACCCGCTCGCTCGTGGCCGACGGGACCGGTGTCGACACACCACGCGGACAGATCAACACCGTCAGCTCCTACATCGATGCCTTCGCGGTCTACGGCGGCTCCGACGAGCGCCTCGACTGGCTGCGTGAAGGCACCGTCGACGGCGATCCCACCAACAACGACGCCTCGCTGCTCCTCGTCGACGGCTACCTCCCGACCGCCGACGCACGCCCCGACACCGAGTCGCCGGCCAACGACCTGCAGGGTCGCCTGCGGGCGGATCCGTCGGCTGCCGTGGTCGCCGGCGATGTGCGGGTCAACGAGAACATCGGGCTCACCGCGGTCCACACCCTGTTCGCGCTCGAACACAACCGGATCGTCGATCTGCTCCCCGAGGACATGGACGAACAGACCAAGTTCGAGATCGCCCAGCGATCGGTTGCCGCGCTGCAGCAGTACATCACCTACACCGAGTTCCTCCCGGCAATGGGCGTCGAACTCGACGACTACACCGGCTACGACCCCACGGTCGACCCGTCGATTACGAACGAGTTCGCAACCGTCGGGTACCGCGCCCACTCGGCGATCCACGGCGAATTCGAAGGGGCGATCGATCGCTCCGAGATCACCGACGAACAGATCGACGCGCTCCGGGCCGGCGGCGTCGAGGTCACCGTCGACGACACCGTCGTCGAGTTCGCGATCCCGCTCGGCGTCGCGTTCGGCAACCCCGACCTGCTCACCCAGGTCGGGCTGGGCAACATGCTCGCCGGTCTGGCGTCGGAGGCGGCCTACGCGAACGACGAGCAGATCGACAACCAATTGCGCAGCGTGCTGTTCCAGGTGCCGGGCCCCGACGTCGAGAACCCGGCCGACTGTCTCGACGGCACCGAGATCGCCGGGTGCTTCACGGTTGTCAACGACCTCGGCGCGCTCGACGTGATCCGCGCCGCCGACCACGGCATGCCGACCTACAACGACCTGCGCGAGGCGTACGGGCTGCCGCGGGTCGAGTCGTTCACCGAGATCACCGGGGAGGCGACCGACGAGTTCCCCGACGACGACGAAATCGACGCCGACAACCCGATCGACGACCCGGACATCCTCGACTTCGTGTTCCTCGCCGACGGTGACGGCAACGAACTCGTAGCCGGCACCGACGCAGCCGACGGCACCACCGTCACCGCCGAACGTCGAACCACGACCGCGGCGCGCCTGCGGGCGATCTACGGCGACGTCGACGATGTGGACGCGTTCACCGGCATGGTGTCGGAAGCGCACGTTCCGGGTACGGAGTTCGGTGAGCTGCAACTCGCGATGTGGACCGCCCAGTTCACCGCACTGCGCGACGGCGACCGGTTCTTCTACGGCAACGACCCTGCGCTCGCCGAGATCACCGTCGCCTACGGCGTCGATCACGAGCGCAGCCTCGCCGAGGTGATCGCGGCGAACACCGACGTCGATCCCGCCGACCTCGCCGACAACGTCTTCCTGCTCGACGACACCGCACCGGAAGACACCGTCAACGAAGACACCGTCAACGAAGACACCGTCGACGAAGACACCGTCGACGACGGTCCGCGAGCGCGTCGGGATCGGCCACGACGAGGCGGCGACCGCAGCGACGGCACTGGCCGCGACGGACGCAACGGTCGTGGCACGGCGTCGAACTGAGCATGTCGAAGACGTCTGTCACGTCGAACGATCGTCCCGGGCGGTCAGAATGTCGACCATGAACGCCCGCACGGTTCTCGTCGCCGAAGACGACATCCAGGTCCGTGAAGCCCTCGTGCGGGCGCTGCGTTTCGAGGGCTACGTCGTCGTCGGCGTGAACGACGGCGCCGGCGCCCTCGAGGCGATCGACGAGCAGACGCCCGATGTGATCGTGCTGGACGTGTCGATGCCCTTCGTGGACGGGCTGAGCGTGTGCCGCCGCCTGCGTGCCCGCGGCGACCACACGCCGATCCTCATGCTGACCGCGCGCGGTGAGGTGGCCGATCGGGTCGACGGCCTCGACGCGGGTGCCGACGACTACCTCGCCAAGCCGTTCGCACTCGACGAACTGCTGGCCCGTCTCCGTGCATTGCTGCGACGAGTCGACGACGCCGACGCCGACGTCGGCACCCTCGCCCTCGACGACCTGTCACTCGATCTGGCGACCCGCGAGGTGCGCCGTGGGGATCGGCTCATCGAGCTGACCCCGACCGAGTTCGAGATCCTCGTGATGCTGATGCGCAACGCCCGAGCGGTGCTGCACCGCTCGGCCATGTATTCGGAGATCTGGGGCTACGAGTCCGACACCTCGTCCAAGGCCCTCGACGTCCACATCCGCCTGATCCGCCGCAAGCTCGAAGCCGGAGGCGAAGATCGCCTGCTCCACACCGTGCACGGCGTCGGCTACGTCCTTCGTCCCGCCACGCCCGACCCGCGATGACGTTACGCACGCGCGTCGTCCTGATCGTCACGACGCTGGTCGTGTGTGGGATCACCGCGGCATCGTTGCTCGCGTACGGGTCGACGCAGCGCGAGCTCAGTAGCGAGACCGACCGCTTCCTCGAACAACGGGTCGCAGAACTGGACGACGGCACGCGAGACCGCCCGGCGCGCAATGGCGCAGACGGTGATTCAGATCGAGACGATTCGGACGGCAGCGATTCGGACGGGAAGGCCTCCGACGGGGACGACCGACGCTCGGTCGACCCCGACGCGATCGTGCAGACCCTCGACGCGACCGGAGCGATCGACGCGTCGAGCGGGGCACCGCTGCCGGTGAACGCCGAGGACACCGCCATCTCCTCCGGCACGAAGGGCACCAAGCGCAGCGTTCGCGACCTCACCATCGACGGTGCCGACTTCCGGATGATCACCGCCTCCATCGATGGCGGTGGCGCCATCCAGGTCGCGACACCGACCGGCTCGAACGCCGATGTGCTGTCCCGCCTGCGATGGCGTCTGGCCGGCGTCGGTGCAGTCCTCGCGTCGACCGCTGCCCTGCTCGGCTGGTTCCTGATGCGGCGCACCACCGAACCGCTCGCCGCGCTCACCGAGGCCACCGAGCGCGTGGCAACCGCCACCGATCTGACACCGCTCGACCTCGACCGCGACGACGAGGTCGGACGCCTCGCCGACAGTTTCGATCGGATGCTCGCAGCGCTCGCGTTGAGCCGCGAACAGCAACGCCGCCTCGTGCAAGATGCAGCCCACGAACTGCGCACGCCACTCACCAGCCTGCGCACCAACATCGAACTCCTCGCGCGGGCACCCGACCTGCCACCCGCAGAACACGCGGCGTTGATGACCGGTCTCACCACCGAGGTCGAAGAACTCGGCGAGCTCTTCGGTGAGCTGATCGAACTGGCAACCGACCCGAGCGCGCCGCGATCCGCCGACACCACGTTCGACATGGCGGCCGTCGTCGCCGACGCCGCCGAACGGTTCCGCGTTCGCACCGGACGCACCGTCGACGTCCACACCGAACCGACACAACTCACCGGCGACCCAGCCGCCATCGACCGCGCGGTCACCAACCTGCTCGGCAATGCCGACAAGTTCAGCCCACCGACCGAACCGATCGAGATCGAACTCGTCGAGCGCCGTCTGGTCGTGCGCGATCACGGTCCCGGAATCGCACCGGACGAGGTCGACGGAGTGTTCGAACGGTTCTACCGGGCAGCTTCGGCACGTTCGACACCCGGCTCGGGCCTCGGCCTTGCGATCGTGCGCCAGATCGCCGAACAGCATGGCGGAACCGCCTTCGCCGGCGCCGCCGATGGCGGGGGCGCAGAAGTCGGCTTCACCATCGGCGACTGACCGTCGTCAAAGGTCGAAATTGCCCGAACGTCAGCGCGCCTGCACGCGCGTCTCACACCCGGCTCTTACCGGATCCCAACCGTTTCCTTCGACGCTTCACGGCGAACTCACATGACGCGTCCGTACACCGGGATCTCGAGATCGAAAGGACCACCCAATGCCACCCACCATCATGTTCGCCATCGACCTGGCCGCCATCTCGGTCCTGGTCTTCGCGCTGTACTTTCCGCGGCATCGCCGCAAGGACCTCGTCGCCTCCTATCTCGGCGTCAACATCGGCGTGCTGGCCGTTGCGCATGCGCTCAACTCGACCGGGATCGAGGCGGGGCTCGGGCTCGGCTTGTTCGGCGTGTTGTCGATCATCCGGCTGCGCTCCACCGAGCTCGACCAGGAAGAGGTCGCGTACTACTTCGCTGCGCTCGCCCTCGGGTTGCTCGGCGGGCTGGCCGTCGACCCCATGTGGCTGACACCGGTGCTGATGGCGGCGATCGTGGCGGCCCTCTACATCGGGGACCACCCACGGCTGTTCGCCGGATACCGGACCCAGGTCGTGAATCTCGACACCGCCATCGCCGACGAGGCCGCGCTCGTGACCCATCTCGAAGGACTGTTGGGCGCCACCGTGCACCGCGTGAAGGTCCGCAAGGTCGATCTCGTCAACGAGACCACCAACGTCGAAGTCCGCTACCGGTTCGGCATCGATCTCCCGGTCGTCTCCGAGGCCGGCTCGGCCATCAGGAGCACGGTCTGATGCACGCCACCGCGGAAGCTGCGCTCGAACGTTTCGAACCGATCGATCTGGCTACGCTCGATCGTTGCGCGCGCCTCCACACCCGCAAGGACCGCAAGTACGTCGTCTCGGCCGCCGAGCTGGCTGACCTGCTCGACGCGCTGCCCGACGACGTCCGCGCCCTGGAGATCGACGGCCGGCGCTGGTTCGGCTACCGGTCGGTCTACTTCGACACGAACCGGCTCGATTCGTATCGCCTGGCCGCGACCCGCCGTCCGCGCCGGTTCAAGGTGCGCACCCGTACCTACCTCGACACCGACCTCACCCTGGCCGAGGTGAAGACCAAGAACCGCCGCGGCCGTACGGTCAAGCATCGCCGGACACTCGACGGAGCGTCGGCCGGCATCGACGACATCCGCGAGTTCGCCTCGGAGTTCGCAGAGACGGCGCCGTACGCCGACGCACTCGAACCGCTGCTCACCAGCGTGTACCGGCGCGCCACGCTCGCGTTGCCGGCCGTTGGCGTTCGCGTCACCATCGACGCCGGGTATCGGTGCATCGGCACCGATGGCGCGACGACCGGGCTCGACGAGTTCATCGTGGAGACCAAGACGGACGGGATGCCATCGGTCGTCGACCGCCTCCTCTGGCGCGCCGGTCACCGTCCGGCCCGGATCTCGAAGTTCGCCACCGGCCTCGCCGCGCTCCATCCCGATCTCCCGGCCAACCGCTGGAGCCCCGTTCTGCGCGCGCACTTCGGCCGGGTGCCGAGCGGACCGCACCGGGCCGGCCCCGCCGCCGACCGACACCCCGACATCGACATCAACACCGACATCGAACCGCACGAACGCGAAGGAGTACTCACATGACCAGGAAGCAACGACCCACCGTCCTCCGCGCTGCGGTGCTCGCCACGATCCTGGCGGTCGCCGGATGTGGCCGGGCCGATTCGGCGCAGTCCGACACCGGCGGAGCTGCCGAGGGTGCCGCGGCGGCGGCCGAGGCCACGGACGACGAAGCCGGCAGCGTCATCGCAGTCAGCGCCACCGACGTGACTTCCTCCGCTGAGATCGGGGCGGTGACCGCAGCGAACCAGGAATCTCACTTCGACACCGACGATCTCGACGACGAATCGCAGGTCGTGGAGATCTCGCTCGACGACACGTCGGCCAGTTCCGAGTCGGGAGACGTGACCGTCGACGGATCGACCGTCACCATCACCACCGGCGGGACCTACTCGCTCAGCGGCATCCTCTCCGACGGCCAGGTCGTCGTCGACGCTGCGGACTCCGACGACGTCACCCTCGTCCTCGAGGGCGTCGACATCACGAACGCCGACGGCGCAGCCATCGCGGTGCTCACTGCCGACGAGACGATCGTGCTCCTGGCGGACGGCTCGACCAACCGGCTGACCGACGGCGCCGCCTACGTCTTCGCCGACGCGGACACCGACGAGCCGAACGCGACGCTGTATTCGGCAGCCGATCTCACGATCGCCGGTGACGGCGAACTCGTCGTCACGGGCAACTACAACGACGGCATCGCCGGCAAGGACGGCCTCGTGATCGCGTCCGGCTCGATCGAGGTCGTCGCAGCCGACGACGGCATCCGCGGCAAGGACTACGTCATCATCGACGGCGGCACGATCGACGTCGACGCGGCCGGTGACGCCATCAAGGCCGACAACGAGGACGACGCGGATCGCGGCTACGTACAGGTCAATGGCGGCGTCGTCGGCATCACCGCCGGTGACGACGGCGTCGAGGCGACGACCGACGTCCTCGTGACCGGAGGCGAGCTCACGATCGACGCCGGCACGGCGTCCGGCACCGGTCGAGCCATCCAGGGAGACGTGATGGTGGTCGTCAGCGGCGGCGTGATCGACGCAACCGCGGTGGACGACGCCATCCACTCGAACAACGAGGTCGCAATCAGCGGCGGCACGGTAACACTGGCATCGGGCGACGACGGGGTCCACGGCGACACCCTCGTCACGATCGACGGCGGATCGATCACGATCACCGACGCATACGAGGGAATCGAGTCCGAGGTGATCGCGATCAACGACGGCTTCATCGACATCACGTCGAACGACGACGGCCTGAATGTGGCGAGTGCGGATGCAGCAGCCACGACGGAGCCGGGCCTCGTCGCCCAACCACCGCCCGGCGGCGGCGGAGGTCGGGGCGGCGCAGGCGGCGGCGCAGGCGGCCCGGGTGGCGCCGAGGCGGTCGGCGACCACTACATCTACATCAACGGTGGAACGACCGTCATCACCATCACCGGCGACCTCGCCGAGCAGGGCGATGGCATCGATGCGAACGGACACGTCGAGATGTCCGGTGGCGTCGTGGTCGTGAGCGGTCCGACCGACACCCGCAACAGCGCCATCGACTACAGCGGAGGGTCGTTCGTGATGACCGGTGGCACCTTCATCGGCACGAACATCGACGGCCGGAACTCCGAGGGCGTCGGCGTCGGGTCGAGCCAGGCATCGATGTACCTGACGACGGGCACGACGATCACCGCGGGAACGATCGTCCACATCGAGACCACCGACGGCGAGGGCCTGATCACCTTCGAACCGGCGAACGACTACAGCGTGATCGTGTTCTCGTCGCCCGACGTGGTCGACGGCGAGTCCTACGACATCTACCTCGCCGGCACCGTCACCGGTGGCTCGGCCACGGGCCTCTACCAGGATTCGGTCTACACCGCCGGAGATCTCGCCGGCACCGCTGTCGCAGTGTCGGGCTGACACTGCGACAAGAGAGCCAGATCGAGGTCGCGCGCGAGCGTCCGCTCAATCCCGCAATGGTTCCCGGTCAACCGGCAATGATCGCAGTGGCAGCTCGCGATCGGCACGTCAGCGAGCGGTTGCCCGCACTAGTGACCGCGGGCGGGCGGGTGATCCGACCTGTGGGTCGATACCAGGCCGCCGGGGAGATCCCGGCGCAGTACGGT
>JABDKP010000175.1 GCA_013002175.1 Ilumatobacter sp. | reverse complement strand
GACACGCCCTGCGTCAGGTCGGTCGTGAACTTCTCGCCCTCGCCGAGCGACTCGGTGATGTCGTTCTGCTTCAGCTCCGCCGTCGCCAACGCGACACCCGCGAACAACGACAGCACCGCGGTGATCGCCACGCCCGCGAACGCGATACGCCGCGGCCGTGGCGAGCGGCTCCGTCGCAGGCGACGCACCTGCGCGGTGAACCGTCCGGTCCGGATCGGTGTCTCGACGTAGCGGTACGACAGATCGGTGATGATGACGGTGGCGATCATCGCGAGGACGAACTCATGCGGGCGCAGACGGTTGCCGGCGACGTTGCGGATGATCTGGTAGATCGGCCAGTGGTAGAGGTACAGCCCGTACGACCGGACGCCGATCCACACCAGCACCCGGTTGCCGAGCACGCGATTGGCGACGGCACCCCGGTGCGAGACGGCGGCGATGATCGCCAGCGTCAGCACGCCCGACGCGAACAGGCCGCCGCGGAACAGCCGGCCGTCGGCACCGTTGACGTCGACGAGGTGCAGCGTCCAGCACAGCCACCCGAAGCCGACGAGCGCCAGCAGGGCGACGACGTCGAACGTGCGCCCGCGACGCCCGAGCGGCCCGCGCACGACCGCGTACGGCCGCCAGACCATCGCGAAGGCCGAACCGAGCAGCAACCCACCGGCGCGGGCGATGGTGCTGAGGTACAGCGTGTCCAGCTTGGAGATCGCGCGATCACCCAGCCACCAGTAGGCCTCGGGCGTTTGCGCGGGCTCGCCCACCGGACCCGGGTGGTAGAGCACGCCCACGAGGATCGTGATGCCGATCGCCCCGAGAAACAACCAACGACTGCTGGTGGCGACCCGCCGCGTGCCCGACCGGCCGAGCACCGCGATCATCACCAACGGCCAGACCAGGTAGAACTGCTCTTCGACGGCGAGGCTCCAGAGATGCCGCAGCGGGGCGAAGTCGCCCGACGACGTGTATCCCAGCCCGACCCAGACCTGATACCAGTTCGACACATAGAAGAACCCCGAGATGACGTCGCCGCGCAACTGGCCGAGCGCGTCGCGCTCGAACAGCGCCGTCCAGATCGTCAGCAGCCCCATCAGCACGAACAGGGCGGGCAGCAACCGGCGGGCGCGGCGGAGCCAGAACTTCGTCAGCGAGATCCGGTACGTCCGCTCGCGTTCGGCGATCAGCAGCAGCGTGATCAGGTAGCCCGAGATGACGAAGAACATCTCGACGCCGAGGAACCCGCCGGGGAGCCACGACGGGTTGGCGTGGTACAGCATCACCGCGATGACGGCGAGGGCGCGCATGCCGTCCAAGCCGGGGAGATACGGCACCCGGCTGATGTGGGCGCGGTCGAATCCCCCGGACGGGTCGACGGGGATGCTCCCCGGTTGCGGTGGGTCGAGCACGGCCATGGGGTCTCAAGTATCGCCGCCGGTGCCGCCGAATCGGCGGCACCGCGTCGGCGCCGCTCAGTTGGCCGCGAAAACGCCGTCGATCAACTGCACGTAGTACGCGGCGCCGGTCGACTTCAAGTGGATGCCGTCCTGGTAGATGCAGTCGCCCTGGCACTGGCTCGCGAGCCCGTCCCAGTACAGGACGTGGATGTTCGGATGCGCGGCCGAGGCGCCGGTCATCAACTCGTTGTTGGTCGCCGCATAGTCACGATCGACGTCGTTGCGGACGAGCACCACCTCGGGCACCGACGCCAGGAGCGTGATCATCTGGTCCACCTGGCCCGAGTTGATCGGGCCGTTGGTGCCGAGGTGGATCACCAGTTGGTTCGGGACCTGGCCCGAGTCGACGAGCGCCTGCACGATGTCGATGCCCTTGCCGAACGACCGGCTCTCCTCGGCGTCGACCACGTACCCGGCGGCCACCAACTCGTCCGCGGCGCCGAGCATCACCGAGTCGCCGATCGCGAGCTTGTCGGGAGCGGCCGCCGGGGCCGGCGTGGCCGGCGGCTCGGTGACCGGGGCCGCGCCGTCAGCAACGACTGCAGTCGTCTCGGGTACGAGGCCGTCGGCGCCGAGGGGCGCCGCATCATCGCCGGCGACCGCGGGGGCATCGAAACAGTTCCCCTCCAGCACGCTGCACGTCTCCTCGGCGCCCCGACGGAGATCCTCGGCGACCTCGTTCTGTTTGAGTTCCGCCGTCGCGAGGCTGGCACTGGCGTAGATCGCGAGCGCGGTACCGACGAACGCGCCCCCCAGTACGGCGCCGCGGTTGCCCGCCCGGCGCAGTGGGAATTCGCGCCTCGACCACATCCTGCCCAGCGCACCCCGCCGGATCGGCGTCTCGAGGTAGCGGTAGGAGATCTCGGTGATGATCACCGTCGCCACCATGCACAGCACCCACTCGTGGAACAGCAGCTTCGTGCCCGCGGTGTTCCGCACGATCTGGTAGATCGGCCAGTGGTACAGGTAGAGGCCGTACGACCGGGTGCCGATCCACAGCAGCGTCGGCCCGCTCAGCGCCCGCGACGTGAGCGACTCGCGGTGCGTGACCGCGGCGATCATCAGCAGCGTCGCGATACCGGCCACGAAGAACCCGCCGTTGAACAGCCACGGATCGGCCCGGTTGTCGCCGGAGGTGTTGATGAAGCCGACCTTCCACGAGAACACCGCGAGGACGACGAATCCGACGAGGGCGGCCACGTCGAGGGTGCGCGCCCGGTGCCGCAGCGGCCCGCGCATCACGGCCCGCGGCCGCCAGATCATCGCGAACGCCGCGCCGAGCATCAGGCCGCCGGCACGGGTGATCGTCGACAGGTACAGCGCATCGGCCTTCGAGATCGACCGGCCACCGAGCTCCCAGTAGGCGGCCGGCGAGTTCTCGGGGTTCGCGTTGATCGGACCGCCGTGGTACAGCACGGCGACGACGACCGTGATCAGCACCGCCACCCCGAACAGCCACTTGCTGAGATCTGCGACCTTGCGGCTCCCGTTGCGCAGCAGCACGAGCATCACGACCGGCCAGATCAGGTAGAACTGCTCTTCGACCGCGAGGCTCCACAGGTGCCGCAGCGGGGCGAAGTCGTTCGCCGCGCTGTACCCAGCACCGATGAAGATCTGGTACCAGTTCGTGCCGTAGGCGAGCCCGGCGATGACGTCGCCGCGCAACTTGCCCAGCGCGTCGCGCTCGAACAGTGCCGTCCAGATCGCCAGCAGGAGCAACATCAGGAACAACGCCGGCAACAATCGCCGGAACCGCCGGATCCAGAAGTTCTTCAGGCTGACGACGCCCTGCTGCTCCTTCTCCGCGATCAGCAGCAGCGTGATCAGGTA
>JABDKP010000173.1 GCA_013002175.1 Ilumatobacter sp. | reverse complement strand
CCCCGAGCGTGGTCAGCCCGCCGCACGTGTCCTGCCCCGACAGCCACCCGCCCGCATTCGACGCCGACTCGCCGTGGCGGATCAGCACGACCCGCGTCATCCCGTTCATCGGACCAGCATGACATCGCCGACCGTCATGTCCGAATCGGGCGGGCCGCCACGGACCGCGACCCCTACGCTTGGTACATGGGGACACGCACGATCGACGGCACCTGCCACCACGACTGCCCGGACTCGTGCGGCTGGACGGTCACCGTCGACGACGATGCCGACGCCGGCCCCGTCGCCGTCAAGTTGCGCGGCAACCCGGCCCACCCCTCTTCGGCCGGCGAGCTGTGCCCGAAGGTCAACCGCTTCCTCGATCGCGTCTACAGCCCTGATCGGTTGCAGCACCCGCTGCGCCGGGTCGGCCCGAAGGGCGCCGGCGAGTTCGAGCGGGTCAGCTGGGACGAGGCGCTGGACGTCATCGCCACGAACCTGCGGCGGGTCATCGACGAGCACGGCGCGGAGGCCGTCATGCCGTTCTCCGACGCCGGCAACCAGAGCATGCTCGCGATGCTGGGGCTGAGCGACCGGTTCTTCGGCCACCTGGGCGCGTCCCGCCTGATCCGGGCGATCTGCGGGCCGACCGTCGGTGCCGCGATGGCGATGACGAACGGCACCGGGCGCGGCCTCGACCCCGCCGAACTCGAGCACAGCGACCTGATCCTGCTGTGGGCGACCAACACGAAGCTGACGAACCGTCACCTCTGGCCCACGATCGAGCGGGCGCGGCAGCGCGGCGCCCGCCTCGTGGTGATCGACCCGATCCGCACCGTCACCGCCGACGCGATCGACACCACCCGTGGCGACCGGTTCATCCAGCCGCTGCCGGGCACCGACGTGTCGATGATGTTGGCGATGATGCACGTGATCGTCCGTGACGGGCTCACCGCCGACGAGTGGGTCGCCGCGCACACCCTCGGCTACGGCGAGCTGTGCGACGCGGTCGCCGACTGGACACCGGAACGGGCGAGCGCCGAGTGCGGTGTGCCGGCTGACGTGATCACGCAGCTCGCGCGCGACTACGCCGCCACGCCGAACGCCGCGATCCGGACGTTGATCGGTGCCGAGCACCACGAGAACGGCGCGATGTTCTTCCGCACGATGGCGTGCCTGCCGGCGCTGACCGGGGCATGGGCTCATCGCGGCGGCGGCATCGCGAAGAGCGTCGGCTCCTACACCGAATCGCAGATCGACGAGGACGTGCTCGCTCGGCCCGACATCCATCGCGGCGCGCCGCGCACGCTCAACATGAGTCGGCTCGGTGACATCCTCACGTCGCCCACCGCCGGCGAGCCGACCGGGCCGGGCATCCACGCCTTCGTCAACTGGAACTGCAACCCGCTCGTCACCGTGCCGAACGCCGACGCGATTCGCCGTGGCCTGACGCGCGACGATCTGTTCACCGTCGTCCACGAGCAGTTCATGACCGACACCGCGCGGTATGCCGACGTCGTGCTGCCGGCGACGACCCAGATCGAGGCCGACGACATCGTGTTCTCGTGGGGTTCGCTGTGGACCGCGTACAACACCGCTGCGATCCCTCCGATCGGCGAGTCGTGCTCGAACACGGAGCTGTTCCGCCGGCTCGCGCGTGCGATGGGCTACACCGAACCGGCGCTGTTCGACGACGACGAGACGTTGATGCGTGACGCGCTGCCGACGATCGACCTCGACGCGCTGCGGGCCGACGGTTGGGTACGTGCGCCGTACCCGGACGACGGCCGGCCGTTCGGCGACGGCAACTTCGACACGCCGACCGGCCGGGTCCACCTCGTCTCCGACGAACTCGCCGGCATCGGCCAACCGCGAGTGCCCACCTACGTCGCACCGAACGAGGGCCCCGGCGGAGACACCGACCTCCGTCGCCGCTTCCCGCTGCAACTGCTGACGCCCAAACACCACACCCGCTTCCTCAACTCGGGCTACTCCGACCTGCCGAAGCACGGCCCGGCCGAGGGCGGCCCGTTCCTCGAACTCGACGAGCGCGACGCGGCCGAGCGGGGCCTCACCGACGGTGCGCTGGCGCGGGTGTGGAACGACCGGGCGTCGCTCGACGTACCCGTGAAGATCAGCGGACGGCTGCGCCCCGGCGTCGTCGTGATCCCGTGGGGTTGGTGGACGGCGCACCACCCCGACGGCAACGTCGCCAACATGCTCACCAACGACACGCTCACGGAGTGGGGCGGCGGCGTCGCGTTCTCCGACACGCTCGTCCAGGTCACGGCCGCGACGTAGGCCGCCACCCTCGCCGGTCGCCGGGCTGACCAGGAGTATCCTGACGACGATGGCTGGGGATCTGATCTACGCATTCCGCGTGCTGCGGCTCCCCCTCCTGGATGCGGGCGGCTCGACGATCGGCCGGATCGAGGACCTCGTCGCGATTCCCGGCCGCCCGGCCAAGCTGGGCCGCGGCGGTCATCCCGCGATCCCGCCTCGCATCGTCGGCTTCGTCGCCGACAGCCAGCGTCGCCGCATCTTCGTCAACGCCAACCGCGTCGGTGAGCTGAGCGGCGACGGGGTCCGGCTGCGGAGTTGGGACATCGACCTCAACCCGTTCAAGCCGCGCCCCGGCGAAGTGCTGATCGCCGCCGAACTGATCGACCGCAAGATCGACGCGGAGACGGTGACCGACATCGCGCTGCGGCCGAACTCCGACGGCAGGTCGAGCTGGTGGGAGATCGAGAAGGTCCGCCTGGCCAACAAGAACAGCCTGCGCCGCCGCACGACGTACCGCCTCGTCGACCCGGCGGCGGTACCCGGGCTGTTCGACGCGCCGACCGAGATGCAGGCCGAGGCCGCCCGGCTGCGCGACGTCCACCCGGCCGAGGTCGCAGCGTTCGTCCGCGCGCTTCCGGCCGAGCAGCGCCGCCAGCTGGCCGAGGCGATGGACGACGAACGGCTCGCCGACCTGCTGGAGGAACTGCCCGAGGAGGAGCAGGTGCGCCTCGTCGAGAGCCTCGACCACGACCGGCTCGAGGGCGTGTTCGACGAGATGGAGTTCGACGACCTCGCCGACCTGCTCGGCGAGATGTCCCAGGCGCAGCAGGAAGAAATGCTCGATGTGATGGACGACGAGGACGCCGAGACCGTCCGCCGTCTGCTCTCGTACGAGGAAGGCACCGCCGGCGGCCTGATGACGCCCGAGGTGATCATCCTCGGGCCCCACGCCACAGTCGCGGAAGCGCTCGCCCAGATGCGCGACCCGGACTGGGTCGTCAGCATCGCGACGCAGATCTTCGTGTGCAACGCGCCGTACAAGTCGCCGACCGGCCGCTTCCTCGGCGTCGCCCACATGCAGCGGCTGCTCCGTGAGCCACCCCACATGGAACTCGGGCGGGTCGTCGACGAGATCCCGGTCGTTTCGCCACTGACCTCAGACCGCGAGGTCGCCGAGCAACTCGCGAGCTACGACCTGCTCGCCGTCGCAGTGTGTGACGAGGCCGGCCGGCTGTTGGGCGCGGTCACCGTCGACGACGTGATCGACCGCATGCTCGGCGTCGGATGGCGGACGCGACACCGGCCGACCCGCACCCCGGAGACGTCCGCTCGATGAAGCGGCACGAAGACCTCTCGGCGCCCCGCGCGGTCCGCCGCATCGGCGTGCAGTACGACGCCGACGTGTTCGGCAATTTCAGCGAGTCGATCGCGAACTTCCTCGGTACCGCCCGGTTCCTCGTGTGGCAGTCGGGCGTCATCACGTTGTGGATCCTCCACAACGCGTTCGCGCCCGAGCGCTACCAGTTCGACCCGTGGGATCGCGGCCTCGTGCTGCTCACGCTCGTCCTGTCGATCCAGGCGTCCTACGCGGCACCGCTGATCCTGCTCGCCCAGTCCCGCCAGGAGCGTCGCGACCGCGTCACCGCGGAGAACGACAGGGAGGTGGCCGAGCGGACGCAGGCCGACACCGAGTTCCTCGCCCGCGAGATCGCAAGCGTCCGCGTGTCGCTGTCGGACATGCTGACCGGCGAGGACGTCACGAGCCGGCTCGATGGCTTGACCGACACGATCGAACAGCTCACCCGTCAGGTCGAGCGGCTGCACGTGGCCGATGGGCCCGAAAGCGAACCGTCGCCCGAACCGGCCTGATCAGCTCGTCGCGACCGGCTCCGGCGCAAGCGCTTCGGCGAGGGCGTCGACCAGCGCCACGGTGGCGGCCACGAAGTCGTCGGGGGTCTCCACCGGCGCGAAGTGATCGGCTGAGATCTCACGCACATTCGCCCGCAGCGCCGACGCGAGCGCACGCTGCTTGCGCGGCTTGACCAAACGGTCCTTCGTCGTCAGCAGCAGCCCGGCCGGGACATCCAACGTCGATGCCCATGGTCGAGCGTCGAACTTGCTGAGCGCCTTGCCGGCCTGCACGATCGCCGAGGCGTCGGCTCGTCGCATCTCGCCCAGCATCCACGGTACGTACGCCGCCAACTCGTGCTCGTCGTGCAACGCCCGCTCGACGAAACGCTTCGTCAGCCGGGCGTTGGTCCACGACCGCAGCGCCGAACCCATCACCGGCAACACGAGTCGCCACATCAGCCGCTCACGCAGCGATGCACTCCACTCCAGCGCCGTCGCCTGTGGCAGGACCGCTTGCACCAGCGCGGGGTGGCGCTGGGCCAGCAGCAGAGAGATCGGGCCGCCCATCGAGTACCCGATCGCGATGACGCGGTCGATCGAGAGCTCACGCGCGACGGCGGCGGCGTCGTCGGCCGCGTCCTCCAGCATGAAATCCGCCGCCGGGCGCGGCCCGCGCCCATGTCCGCGGTGGTCGACCGCCACGAACGAATAGCGCGCCGCGAGATCCTCGTACGCCGTGAAGAACTGGAGGTCGGCCGACGCCGTCCAGCCGTGGAGCAGCAACAGCGTCGGCCGGGTGGGATCGGGGTGACGGTGGTGGCGGACGAAGAACTCGCCGCGCCCCGCCACCGGGACGATGTGCGCCGGCGGGAGCCAGGGCAGCTCGATCGGACGGTCGTCGTTCTTGTCTGCCATCACTGTTCCTTCGGGGTCGGGTCGACACGGATGCCGCTGGAGGGGATACCGGTGAATTCCTGGAGTCGGACGCCGAGGCGTTCGACGGTCCGCAGCAGGCCGACCGAGTCCAGCCGGTCGTCTGCGGCGGTGACGACGCCGGACGGGATCGACCCGTCGAGCACCGCCTTCGTGAACGCGCTGGCGGTCGCCGCGGCGGCGGATGCGACCTGCTCGGCGATCCCGACGACGAGCGTCCTGCGGGCACCGTTCGCGGCACTGCCGCGCACCTCGACGCGGACTGCGCCGACGCCCCCCTCGGGGTGCGGCGGGCTGAGCATCGGCAGGCGTGCGGTCAGCCGATCACGTCGGTTCGCGGAGATCCGGGCGCTGAGCCGCTGGACGCCGGGAAACGTCTCGTGGAGCAGCATCGGCGACGGCAGTTCGGCGCGGTAGCAGTCGTAGGCACCGACCGGCTCGGGGAACCAGCACAGCTCGCGTCCCGATCCCGCCGCACGGGTGACGCGCTCGCCACCGTGCATACCGAACGCCCATCCGGCCAATGCCCGGTGCTGCTGGCGGGCGCACGCCGGCCCGGCGGTGCCGTGCACTGCGATGTGGATCTCGTCGCACTCAGCCAGCTGGTCGGCCAGATGCCGCGCCAGCAGGTCGGTCAGGCCCGGCGACATCCCGGCGCCGACGACGAGCGGCACCCCGTGGTTGCGGGCGTCGTCGTCGAGGTCGGTGAGGGCCCGGACGTCGCCGACCGCATCGGCGATCGACACGACCGGCACACCGGTGGCGATCAGCCGGCTCGCCGTCGGCGCGTGCGGGCCGCCGTGGGCGAGCACCGCGACGCCGGCGCCGGCCGCCGAGCTGAGATCGCCCCGCGGGTCGACGGGGACGACATCGGCATGCGGTGCGACGATCTCGAGTCGCTTGGTGATCCGCTGCCCGGTCACGCCGTTCCCGAGCAGGGCGATGCGAGCCGACATCAGTGGTCCGGCAACTCGAGGGGGCGCCAGCCGCCGTGCTGCGGCGGGGTACCGCCGGTACCGCGCACCCGCAACGCCGCCGCGACCATCACCGTCAACGCAAGGGCGGAGAAGGCTCGACGCAGCAGTTTCATGCCAAGAGCATGTGCCGGTCGCAACCCGTTTCACAACGCCCGGAGTCGTAGTTGTGCCTGTCACGACGCCGCCGTAAACGCACAAACGAGACTCCGCCGGAGTCTCGTTCGAGTGGGGCTACCTGGAATCGAACCAGGGACCTCATCCTTATCAGGGATGCGCTCTAACCGACTGAGCTATAGCCCCGGCGGATCGTGAGGTTATCGCCCGCACGATCGAAACGCGTCCGGCGTCGGCGACCGCTCAGCGGGGGAGGCCGCCGGTGTCGTCGACCACGGCTTCGCGGATGATCGACCCTGACGGATCCTGGATGACCGCCGGAATCTCGGGCTCGGGCCGACGGACGACGAACCGCCGCATCGGTGACGTGCGGGTCTCGACGACTTCTTCTTCGAGCACGGTCAGCCGGACCCCGCCGACCAGGTCGGTGATCAGGTTGAACAGCGTCGCGCCGAGCACGGCCAAGCCGGTGAGGCCGAGCGCGACGAACAGCCCGGCGATCCATGCGCTGTGGTAGATCTCGCCGCCGTTGAACTCGAACGACTGCCACCCGAACGACTCGAAGAACCGCTCGACGTTGTCGACCGTGCCGGTCGCGTACGCCACGTTCCAGAGCAGAACGCCGGCCGTCAACATGATCAGGTAGAGCACGATGTTGGCGATGATCGCGATCTTGAACACCGACCACGGGTCGACGTGGCGAACGACGCGGGTGACCTTGCGGACCCGCGGCTTGCGACCGAGGATGCGCGGGACCTGCAGCGGAATCGGGACCGGCGCGGGGTCGTAGTCGACCGGCTGCTTTGGCCGGCGGCGGGCGGACGTCGTGTCGTCCTGCGGCGCGAACTCCACGATCGGACCGTCGACGTCGGCGCGTCGCAACTCCTCGAGGATGTCCCGGGAGACCGCGGGTGGCGCGAGCGGCGTACCACCGGTGTCGTCGTCGTGGCGTGCGGTGGTCGCGTCGACCTCGCCCGACGCGTCCGTCTCCTCATCGACCTCGGTGGCCATCACGATCGGCGGGATCTCGAACGGGTTCGACGGCTCGTCGACGAACTCCTCGTCGTCCGGCGCAACGTCGCCGGTCTCGGCCGTCGGCAGCTCGACGTCGGCGGTGTCGTCGGGATCGATGTCGACCACAACGTCGCCGGTGTCGCCGGTCTCGGCCGTCGGCAGCTCGACGTCGGCGGTGTCGTCGGGATCGATGTCGACCATGACG
>JABDKP010000144.1 GCA_013002175.1 Ilumatobacter sp. | reverse complement strand
GCCGTCGTGCGGGACTACCGGGCCGAACGCAACCAGCACGTCGTGGCGATGTTGGACAACGGGCGGATCATGGCCGGTACGGTCGGCGCCACGCCGCGGGTCGAGCACGCGATGGACGCGGTGCTGGGCCTGACACAGGTGGCGTCGAGGATCGGCGACAACGTCGGGCTGTTGACGTTCGACAGCCAGGTCCGCGGCATCGTGCCGGCGCGCAGTTCGAAGGCGCAGTTCGGCCGCGTCGCCGAGGCGATGTACCTGCTCGACCCGGCGCTGGAGGAGAGTGCCTACCGTGCCGCGTTCAACAGCGCGGCGGCCCGGTTCCGCCGGCGGTCACTGTTCGTCGTGTTCACCGACCTCGCCGAGACCGTCGTCGACGATTCGCTGCTGCCGGCGCTCGTGTCGCTGACCCGGACGCACCTCGTGATGGTCGCCGCCGTCCGCGACCCCGACGTGGCGGACTGGGCGGCCGAACGTGACCATGCCGCGACGTCGGACATCTACCGCTCGGCCGCCGCCGTCGGCGCGCTGGAGTCCCGCGAGCGCACGATCGCCCGCCTCGGCGCAGCCGGCGCCGTCGTCGTCGACGCCCGCCCCGGCGAACTCGCCGTCGACGTCGTCGACCAGTACCTCGAACTCAAGGCGAAGGGCCGCCTGTAACGCGGCGCACCGCGCTGCGGTCACACCTCGGTCAGCGGCAGCCACGGGTGGTCGGCAGGCAGCCAGCCGGCGAGGCGGGCGCGCCGGTCGGCGTCGAGCATCGGGATCACCGTCACCGCGTCGAGATCGTCCTTCGCTCGTCGGGGCTCACGGCACTTGAACAGCAGCATGATCTCCGGAGCGACATACGGCGCGCCGTCATCCGTGTGCAGCACCGCGTCGGCCCACGGCAGCGTGATCGACGGGTCGCGCCGGAAGATCCAGTCGTCGCGGTCACCGTCGCCGATCGTCACGTCGAGCGTCCACGGCGAGCGCGTGTCGCGTCGGCACCAGACGTTGTTCTCCGCATCCTCTGCCCGCAGGGGATGGCCGTCCCACGCCGTCAGCTCGCCACCTGACGCGAGGTGCAGGTCCCACCCGTCCAGTACGTCCCGCAACCGCGCGGCCTCGCTGCGCACCACGCCGATGTCGGTGTCGCCGTGCCCCCGCCACGACCGGCCGACGTGCAGTTCGAGCGCGAGCCCGCCCGAGATCCACCACCGCAGCGGCGCGTCACGGAACAACTCGACGGCAGCGGCGAGCGGCAGCGGCTCCCATGCGCCGAGTTCGGTGGCGGCCATCGAGCACAGCGTACGCGCCCGCGACTCAGCGGCGCTCGTGGGTGCGGGCCTCGGCATCGATCGTCGCGGCCCGCCGGCCGTACACGACCGGCCAGGCCCAGAACGCGAGGAACGCGAGCACGCCGATGCCGACGCGCACCGACGTCGGCCACGGCCGGCCGGTGACGAACCCCTCGATCAGCCCCGCGATCGCAAACGCGAGGACGAGGCCGATGAGCACGTTGCCGACGTAGCGGCCGTCGTCGGTCAGTGCCCGCCAGCGGGTCCGGTCGCCGGGCGAGATCACCGTCCATCCCAGCCGCAGCCCGGCGCCACCGGCGACGATCACCGCCGAGATCTCCAACAGACCGTGCGGCAGGATCAGCCCCCAGAACCGCTCCCACTCGCCGACATGGGTGAACAGCCCGCCGGCCATCCCGCCGTTCGCGCCGTTGTAGACGAGGATCGCCGCGGTGAACACGCACAGCAGGATCCCGGCCGCGAACGCGAGGATCCCGACCCGCACGTTGTTGAGAAACACCTGGCTGGCGAAGTTCTGGGCCGGCTGGCTGGAGTAGTACGCCTCGAAGTCCTGCTCGATGTACGCGGTGCGCACCGCCTCGTCGGCGGTCAGGTCGAACGCCTCGGGCGAGACGCCGATCCACACCTGGAGCACGACCCACGGCACCAGCGTCAGCGCCGCCGACCACGCGATGAACCAGCGGATCGACCACACCGCGGCCGGGAACGCCACCGTGAAGAACGTCGCGATCGACCGTCCGGGGTCGGTGCCGCGCGTGCCGTACAGCACGGCGTGGGCCTCGGCGACGAGATATGTCAGCCGGCCGATCAGCGCGTCGTCGGCGCGATAGTTCAGCCGGGCGTGGGCGAGGTGGCCGCCGGTGCGCTGGTACAGCCCGACGAGCTCGTCGAGTTCAGCCGGTCCGACACTGCGCAGCTTGTGCGCCTGTCGGGTCAGGTGCTCGAGCCGCTGCCACGAATACTGGTGCGTCGCAACGAACGCATCGATGTCCATCCGCCGCCTACGGTAGTTGCGTGACCCAGTCGACGGCGGCCCATCATCACACCGCGGGCAACCGGCCGACCGACGGCATCGTCACGCCCGAGGCGGTCGTCCTCGATCTCGAGACGGCCGGCTTCGCGTCGCGCCTCGTCGCCGCGTTGATCGACCTGATGATCGTGCTGCTCGGCCTGTTCGTGATCTCCCTCATCGTGCTCCTGACGCTCGGCAGTGCGGGCGAGTCCACCGTGATCACGGTGATGGCGTTCGTGGTGTTCTGCGCGCTGTTCGGCTACCCGATCGTGTTCGAGACGATGATGCGCGGACGCACCCCCGGCAAGGCCGCGCTGCGGCTGCGGGCGGTGACCGTGGACGGGGCGCCGCTCACGCTGCGCGAGACGACGCTGCGGGCGATGGGCGGCATCGTCGACAAGCTGCTGCCCCCCGGCGGGATCACCGGCGTGCTGTTCGTGCTCGGCACCCCTCGCCACCAGCGCGTCGGCGACCTGATCGCCGGGACGATCGTGATCCGCGACCCCCAGCAGTACCGGCCCGCACCGGCGCTGTGGTTCTCACCACCACCGGGGCTGGAGCCGTATTCCGACCTGATCGACCCGTCGGCGATCACCACCGAGCAGTACACGGTGATCCGGTCGTTCCTGACCCGTGTCGGCACGCTCGCTCCGAATGTGCGCGTCGCCCTCGCCGCAGACCTCGCCGACCGTCTCGGCCGTACGATCCGCTTTCCGCGACACGAGTCCGTGCCCCCGGAGGCGTACCTGCTGTGCGTGATCGCCAAGTACCAGCGAAGCGTCGGCCCCGCCACCGTCCGCTGGTGACGATCGGTAGCGTGGACGGCGTGAATTCGCCGGCGATCACATATCTCGACCATGCCGCGTCGACGCCGATGCGCGCCGAGGCGGTCGAGGCGATGATGCCGTACCTGCGCGACCAGTACGCGAACCCGTCCGGGTCGCATCGCTTCGCCCGGCAGGCGCGCCAGGCGATCGACGAGTCGCGCGACCGAGTCGCCGCGGTGCTCGGCTGCCACCCGAACGAGGTCGTCTTCACCGGCTGCGGCACCGAGAGCGACAACATGGCGATCACCGGCGCCGTCGGCCGCATCGGAGGCGTGGCGGTGTGCTCGGCCGTCGAACACCACGCCGTGCTCGAGGTCGTCGAGCACCATCACGGCGCGGTCGTCGGCGTCGATGCCGCCGGGCGGGTCGATCTCGACGAGCTGGCCGCCACGCTCGACCGGATCGTCGCCGATGACCGGCCGGTCGCGATCGTCAGCGTGATGGCGGTCAACAACGAGGTCGGCTCGATCAACGACCTCCCGGCCGTGGCGCGAATCGTGCGCCGGCATGCCCCCGGCGCACTCGTCCACACCGACGCGGTCCAGGCCGCGTGCTGGCTCGACCTGCGTACGGTGACCCCGCACGTCGACCTGCTGTCGCTCAGCGCCCACAAGTTCGGTGGGCCGAAGGGCGTCGGCGTGCTCGTCGAACGCGGTGGCCCGCGGGTCGACCCGCTGATCATCGGCGGGGGACAGGAACGCGAGCGGCGCAGCGGCACGCACAACACGGCGGGCATCGTCGCGATGGCGACCGCCCTCGAGCTGACCGACGCCGAGCGCGACGTCGAGCGGCTGCGGCTGACCGAACTCCGCGACCAGCTGGTCAAGGGCCTCCAGGCCGCCCTCGACGGCGTCACCGAGACCGTGCCGGCGGCGGACAAGGTCGCCGGGGCCGCACACGTCTGCATCGCCGACATCGAGTCCGAGGCATTGCTCTACCTGCTCGACGAGGCCGACGTGTGCGCGTCGGCCGCGTCCGCATGCGCGAGCGGGGCGATGGAGCCGTCACACGTGCTCGCTGCGATGGGCGTTTCGCGCGAGCTCGCGATCGGGGCGCTCCGGATGTCGCTCGGTCACACCACGACCGAGGACGACGTGCACCGCGGCATCGAGGTCGTCGTCGATGCGGTGACGACGCTGCGACGGGGAGCCACCACATGAGGCGATCACCATGAAGGTGATGTGCGCAATGAGCGGCGGCGTGGATTCGTCGGTTGCCGCGCTGCTCCTGCGCGACGCGGGCCACGGCGTCGTCGGCGTCACGATGAAGCTCTGGGGCGGCGACAGCGACACCGGCTGCTGCTCGGTCTCCGACGTCGACGACGCCCGCCGGGTGGCCCAGCAACTCGGGATCGACCATCTCGTGTTCAACTTCGGCGACGACTTCGACGAACACGTCGTCGGGCCCTACGTCGACGCCCACGCTCGGGGGATCACGCCGAACCCGTGCATCGAGTGCAACCGGTCGGTGAAGTTCGCGCGGCTCGCCGAGCGGGCCGAGCTGCTCGGCTTCGATGCGGTGGCGACCGGGCACCATGCCAACGTCGGCCGCACGCCCGACGGGCGCTGGACGCTGGAGCGCGGCGACGACCCGGCGAAGGACCAGAGCTACGTCCTCCACATGCTCGACCAGCATCAGCTGGCGACGACGCTGTTCCCGGTCGGCGGGATGCAGAAGTCGCGCGTCCGCGAGCTCGCGGCGTCGATCGACCTCCGCACCGCGGGCAAGCCGGACAGCCAGGACGTGTGCTTCATCACGTCGACCGGCGGCCGGGTCTCGTTCCTCGGTGAGCGGATCCCGTTCCACCGGGGCACGGTCGTCGACACGGCGGGCACGAAGCTCGGCGACGTCGAGTCGGTCGAGCTGGTCACCGTCGGCCAGCGCAAGGGCATCGGGCTGCCAGGTGGCGGACCGAAGCGCTACGTCCTCGACGTCGACACCACCGCACGCGTCGTCACCGTCGGCGCCGATGCCGAATTGCTGCGCCCCGGTGTGACGGTGCGGGCCGTGACGTGGGTCGACGACCCGTGCCGCGGTGCGGCGCTGGTCCAGTCGAGCGCGCACGGTGTCGCCCAGCCGGCGCGGCTCGAGCCGTCCGGGTCCGGCGATGTCGACGTCGTCTTCGACTCGCCGCAACGGCGGATCGCGCCGGGCCAGAGCGTGGTCTTCTACGACACGTCCGACACCCGGGTCCTCGGCGGCGGCATTGCCGTCTGACGATCAGCGATCCGGCTGACCGACGTCACGACACGGGCAACCCGCGGGCGGATGCCGTGCGCAGCGCCTCACCGGGGCGGCTGGGGCTGACCAGGAACGCAGTCATGTGGACCGCCCGCCCGCTCGGCTCCTGCGGCGTGAACGCGAACACCGTGGTGACGGTCTCGGACGCCTGTACCTCCAGGGCGTAGCCACTGGCCGGCCCGGTCAGGTCGGCGGCGGCGGTGTCGGCGCGGGCGAGTCGGAGACCGGCGATCTGGTCGGTGCGCACCATCAGCGTGTCGGCGAGCACGACCGGGTCGTGGACGACCAGCCCGGCCGGAACGAGTACGAGCCACCGGCGTGTCAACCGGTGCCAGCGGGGGACGAGCGCGACGACGCCGGCGAGTGCGACCGCCGACAGCAGCGCACCCGCGATCCACGACCGTGCCGCGAGCAGCAGCGGCCCGGTCAGTACGGCCGCGGCCCAGATCACCCAGCTGACGATCGCAGCGGCACCGGCTGCGACCGGCAACCGCAACGGCAGCCGTTCTTCGTCGCCGTAGGACGACGACTGGACGAACGCCCGGCCGAACCCGGCCGAGAAGATCGCCCCGACGGCGATCACGCCCGGCACGGCCAGGCCGGCGACGTCGACCGCCGTCGCTCCGCCGACCGCGCACGCGAACGTCGCGCCGAGTGCCAGCGGTGCGACGACCCGGGCGATCGTCAAGGAACGGACCGACGGGATCGCGAGCGCCAACATCACCGCACCCCACATCGCCCAACCGCCGTATGCGGCCGTCAGTCGCACGGCGCTACTGCGGTCGTCGAGCGCGCCGTCGACCGCCGCACCGCCGACGACCGCGACGAGCACCCACGCGATTCGTCCGACCCACGATGCCATCGCCCCATGTTGCCGGAAGTTCGCGCGTTTGGTTCCGACCGGCGCACGCGATGCTGCGCCGCAGGGCGGTCGACGCGAGGGCCGAACGCAGCGCCGACGGTCGGATTCGGTGCGGCGGCCTGGTCCGTGGAACAGTGTCAACACGAGCCGCCGAGGGGGTGACGACATGGCCACAGACGACAACGGGACCGATGGCGAGACGCCGGCGGAGGTCGCGCAGCGCCGGACCGCGGCGACGTCTGCGTTCCGTGACGGCGCCAGCATCGGGCCCAGCACGCTGCCGCATCGCGACCCGGTTGCGTCCGCCGCGTTCGCGCTGGCCGAGTTCGAGCTCGTGTCGGTCCCCGCGCTGCCCAACCTGTCGGGCGGCTCGGTCGGCCTCGCCCAGGCGGCCGCCGGCGTTCCGGGGGTCACGGTCGTCGACGGGCGGTTGTCGACCGACAGCGGCCTGCTCGCAGGCAGCGCGCGTCTCGCCGCCGACCTCGACGATCAGTCGTACGTCGGGCTGCGCGCGCTGCTCGAACTCTCGGCGACGATCGGCATCGACGGCGCTCCGATCGTCTGGCACCACGTCGGTCCGATCACGCTCGGCGCCGCATTGCACCGGGCCGGGCTCGACATCGACATCGCGTTCCCGCTCGCGATCCGTGTCGTGCGGACCCAGCTCGTCGAGATCGCCGATGCAATCGCCGCGGCACTGCCGACGTCCGAGCAGTTGGTGCTGCTCGACGAGCCGCGGCTCGCGGATCTGATGTCCCCGGACTTCCCGATCCCACCGGACCATGCGATCGACCTGATGTCGACCGGGATGGCGGCGCTGGACTCGCGGACGATGGTCGGGATCCAGTGCGACCGCCCGTGCGACATCGCGACGATGCTGGCGTCCGGGCCGGGAGTGATCGCCGTGCCGGTGGACGGGGCGCTGGTCGAGTGGGCCGGCTACCTCAGCCGCTTCCACGAGGACGGTGGGGTCGTCGCCTGGGGCGTCGTACCGAACGACGGCCCGGTGGCGTTCAGCGCCGATCGGTACTGGCGGGAGCTCAGCGACCTGTGGTGCGAGCTCGTCCGACGGGGCTGCGACCCGGTTGCGTTGCGGCGGCAGGCGCTCGTCGCGCCCGGCGGGGGCCTCGATCACCACTCGGTGTCGGTGGCGCGGCGTATCGCCCGGCTGACCGTCGACGTCAGCCGGCGCGTCAAGGACCAGGCGAACGCCACCCGCTTCGCCCTCGGCGCCTGACCGGCCGGCGCGTATCCTCGCGAGCGCATGACGTCGCCATCGGCTGATCCCGCGGAGCGAGCCGCCGAGCTGCGCGCCCAGATCGCGTTCCACAACGAGCGGTACCACACGCTCGACGACCCGGAGATCAGCGACGCGGACTACGACGAACTGGTGCGCGAGCTGCGGGCGCTGGAGGCCGAGCATCCGGATCTGATCGTTCCGGACTCGCCGACCCAACTCGTCGGTGGCGCCATCGGCGCGACGTTCGCCCCGGTCGAGCACCGTGTCCCGATGACCAGCCTCGACAACGCGATGGACGCGGCCGAGCTGCGCGCCTGGGCCGACCGCGTGGCCAAGGGGCTCGACGGCGAGCCGGCGACGTTCGTGTGCGAGTTGAAGTTCGACGGGTTGGCGATGAGTCTGCGGTACGAGGACGGCGTGTTCGTCCAGGCCGCGACCCGCGGCGACGGCCGGATCGGCGAGGACGTGACGGCCAACGTCGCCACGATCCGCGACGTGCCGCACCGGTTGGCGGTGCCGGCGAGCACGGGCGAGGTGCCGCCGGTGGTCGAGGTGCGCGGCGAGGTCTACATGCCCACGTCCAGCTTCGAGCGGCTCAACGAGCGGGCCGTCGCGGCGGGCGAGAGGCCGTTCGTCAACCCCCGCAACTCCGCTGCCGGCAGCTTGCGTCAGAAGGATCCTGCCGTGACTGCGAGCCGCGAACTGTCGTTCTGGGCCTACCAACTCGGCGAAGTCGTCGGTGGGCCGGAGTTCTCCAGCCACGCGGCCACGCTGGACTGGGTCGGCGAGTTGGGGTTCCCCGTCAACGACCACGTGCGGACGTTCGACTCGATCGACGACGTCGCCGAACACTGCCTGCACTGGCAGGAACATCGCCACGACCTCGACTACGAGATCGACGGCGTCGTCACCAAAGTCGACGACCCCGCCCAGCGGGAGTTGCTCGGGTTCACCTCGCGGGCACCGCGCTGGGCGATCGCCTACAAGTTCCCGCCCGAGGAGCGGACGACGACCCTGCTCGACATCCAGGTCTCGGTCGGGCGCACGGGCCGGGCGACGCCCTTCGCAGTGCTGGAACCGGTGTTCGTCGGCGGTTCGACGGTGGGCATGGCGACGCTGCACAACGAGGAGCAGGTCGCGGTCAAGGACGTGCGGCCGGGCGACACCGTGATCGTCCGCAAGGCCGGCGACGTGATCCCCGAGGTCGTCGGGCCGGTGCTGTCCGCTCGTCCGCGCACCAGCACGCCCTGGGTGTTCCCGGCCGACTGCCCGGCGTGTGGCAACCCGCTCGTCAAGCCGGAGGGCGAGGCCGACACCCGCTGTGTCGCGCCGGACTGCCCGGCGCAGCGGAACCAGAAGATCGCCTACTTCGCGTCTCGCGGCGCGATGGACATCGAGGGCCTCGGCGAACAGATGGTCGAGAAACTGACGTCGGCCGGGCTGATCAAGGACGCTGCGGACCTCTACTCGCTGACCGTCGAGCAGCTCGTCGAGCTCGACCGGGTCGGCCAGACCAGCGCGCAGAACCTCGTCGACGCCATCGGGGCGTCCACGAGACGCCCGCTGCCGAAGTTCCTCACCGCGCTCGGCGTCCGCCACTTCGGCCCCGCCGCGACGGCGGCGCTCGCGAACGAGTTCCACACGGTCGACGCGATCATGGAGAAGTCGACCGAGGAGCTCGCCGCGGTCGAGGGCGTCGGCGATGTGATCGCCAACACGATCGCGCAGTGGTTCGCGCAGGACGTGAACCGTGCCCTGATCGAGCGCTTCCGCGCTGCCGGCGTCGACTTCGGCGATCCGGAGGCCGCGGCGGTCGCCGCCGAGGCGCGGGCGCAGACGCCACAGACGCTCGAGGGCACGACCGTGGTCGTCACCGGGACGCTCCCCGGCTACACGCGTGAGGCCGCCGAGGAGGCGATCACGTCACGCGGAGGCAAGAGTCCTGGCAGCGTCAGCAAGAAGACGACGGCACTCGTCGTGGGTGACAGCCCCGGCGCGAGCAAGCTGACGAAGGCCGAGACGCTCGGCGTGCCGATCCTCGGCGCCGACGAGTTCGAGCACCTCCTGTCGACCGGCGAGTTGCCCGACGCGACCTGACGCTCCCTCGACAGCTCGACGGTCAGAGCTCTATCGTGGTGGCCGGCGGCGCGAGCACGAACGGGGGACCCATGGCGAAGCCGATCTGCTTCATGGTGATGCCCTTCTCCACCAAGGAAACGGGCCTCGGGCCCGACGAACGGGGCCCGAAGCAGGTCGACTTCGACGCCCTCTGGGAGCACGCCCTGCGGCCGGCGATCGAAGCGTGCGGCTACCTGCCGGTGCGGGCCGACCAGGACGCAGGGGCGTTGATCATCGTCGAGATGATCAAGCGGTTGGCGATGTCCGACCTCGTCGTCGCCGACATCAGCATCGGCAATGCCAACGTCTACTACGAGATCGGCGTGCGGCATGCGGCGCAGCGCTACGGCTGCGTCCTGACGTCCGCGAACTGGGCGCGCGTCCTGTTCGACATCGACCAGATGCCGCGCGTCGTGTACACGCTGAGCGACGGGTCGGTGAGCGCGGCGACCGCGGCGACGATCCGCGAGGAGGTGCGGCTGGGCATCGAGGGGCTGAAAGACGGCGAATCACCGGTGTACCAGGCAGTTCCCGGGTTTCCCGACACCGCCCACGAGGACCTCCGGGTGACCGAGTTCCAAGACGACATGGCCAGCCTGAACGAGTTGCTCGGGAGGTTGCGCGCCGTCCATCGCATCGTCGACGCCCGCGGTCGGCGTGACGCCGCACTCGCCGAGCGTGACGCGCTGGGCGAGACGATCAGTGACGGCATCTCGATCGAGATGATGCACGTGCTGCGCGACTGTGCGGGGTGGGACGACATGGTCGCATGGATCGACCGGATGCCGCCGCGGCTCAGTGCCCGGCCGTCGATCCGCGAGGCGCGGCTGCTGGCGATCTCGAAGTCCGGCGACCCGCAGGCCGCGATCGGTGCGCTGGAACAGCTGATCGCGACGGCGGGCGACAGCTCCGAACGGCAGGGCCTGCTCGGCGGCCGCTACAAGAAACTCGCGGACAGCGAGTCCGACCCTGCCAGCCGAGCCGTGTACCGCGACCGGGCGATCGAGCACTACGAGCGGGGGATGATGCTCGACCTCAACGACTACTACCCGTCGTGCAATCTGCCGCGCCTGTACCGGTCGCGTGGGGCACCGGGCGACGCCGACCGGGCGCGCGTGGCCGGCGCGATCGCGCTGAAGGGCTGTGAGCGGTCGCGCGTGCTCGACCCCGACGACGAATGGCTGCGGCCAACGCTGCTGGGCGCGGCCTTCGACGCGCAGGACGTCCGTGGCGCGGCGGAGCTCGCCGCAGAGATCAGGCGAGACCGGCCCGGCGACTGGAAGCTGAGCACGACGATCGCCGACCTGCGGGTCAGCGCCGCGCAAGCGACCGATCCCGACGTGCTGGCTGCACTCTCGGCGACGTTCAACGACCTCAATGGCCTGCTCTCCGACGCTGAGCGTCTGGCGCCACTCGACGGCGGTGACTCCACCGTGCAGGAGCCGAAAGCAAAGAAGACGAAGGCAAAGAAGTCGAAGAAGTCGAAGAAGTCGAAGAAGTCGAAGAAGTAGGCGGAGCGGCCCGAGTCGTCTCAGCGCAACAGTGTCAGACGACGACGAAGGACCAGCGGTACCGACTGGCGTTCTCGCGTCCCTCGTCGATCCGCCAGTAGATCACCTGCACGTCGTGACGTCCCTGCGAGAACTCGGTGATGACGGCGTCGTCGCTGGGCTGGAACGAGATCACGGAGCTGCCCGGGTCGAAGATCGCGGTCGGGGGCAGGGTCACCAGTTGGCCGGGCTCGGTCTCGATCTCGCCGATGTTCGTCGTCTCGGGCTCGATGCCGTCGATCACGAGCACCGCCATGTGGCCGAACGTCAGGTCGACGGCGATGCGCTCCTGCTGGAGCACCTGCACGGCGTTCTCGACGGGCGACAGCGACTCGATCTCCGGCGGCCGGTCGATCCCCTCGTCGCCGGTGATCGCGGAGAAGAACCCCCAGATGATCAGCGCCATCCCGGAGGCGATCACGAAACTGGCGACGAGCAGCCCCCGGTCCAGCCGGCGGCGCCGTCGCGGCTCGCGTGCCGGGGCGGCGTCGATCTCGGACGCCTCGTGCGGCTCGATGTCGGTCACCTCTCCATGATGCCTGCCACGACTCCCAGTTGCTCAGCCGGTAGCGTTTCGCCGTGGTGGCGCAGCACACAACGGGCACATCGGGACGATCGGGCGACGCTTCCGGTGGCGATTCCGCTCACGACGGGCCCGATCACGGCGACGAGCTCGAAAACCGGGTGCTCGCGGGCCGGTATCGGATCGTCAACGTCGTATCCGCCGGGGCGAACACGATCATCGCCGATGCATACGACAGTGGGGGCGATCGGCCCGTCACGTTCAAGATCGTCCAACCGGAGTTGGCCGAATCGGACGAATTCCGCCGGGACTTTCGCCGGGCGGCCGAGATGGCCAGCGCCCTCGCCCACCCCAACATCGCCGCGGTGCTCGACTGGGGCGAGGTCGATCTCGGCGACCAGTCGACGGTGTTCTGGGTCGTGGAGTACCTCGGTGGCGGCAGTCTGCGCGACCTGTTCGACCGGGGCCGGTTGCTGGAATCGTCACAAGCGCTGGTCGTCGGGCTGGAGGCATGCCGGGCCCTCGACGCGGCCCACCAGCGCGGCATCGCGCACACCGAGCTGACGCCGTCGAAGCTGGTGTTCGGTGCCGACCGGCGGCTCCGGATCATCGACTTCGGCATGGCCGAACTGCTCGGTCGGCACGCCTGGACCGAGCCGGCCACCGTCGCCACGCATGTCGCCCGCTACGCCGCGCCCGAGCAGGCGCTCGGCCTGTCCGTCACCGACAAGACCGACGTCTACGCGCTCACCCTGGCGCTGTTGGAAGCGGTCACCGGCAGCGTGCCGTTCGCCGCCGACTCGACGGTGGCGACGCTTGCGGCGCGCGTCGACAAGCTGATGCCGGTGTCCGCCGACCTCGGATCGTTGGCCGCGGTGCTCGAGCGGGCCGGCCGACCCGATCCCGAGGACCGGTCGTCGGCGGCCGAGTTCGGACGGGCCCTCGTGCAGGCCGCCGGCCGACTCCCGCGGCCCGAGCCGATCCCGATCGTCGCCGCCGGGTTGTTCGAGACCTTCGGGATGGAGCAACCCGCGGCTGCCGCTGACACCGAGTCCGGCGAATCGCCGACCGTGCCGCCGGCGGACACCGCGACGCCGGCGGACACCGCGACACCTGCGGACAGCGCGGACACTGCGACACCGGCGGACGATCCGGACAACGCGACCCCGGCGGACACCGCGCCGCCTGGCCCCGTGCTTGCTCCCGTGCTTGCTCCCGGTGTCGTGCCGCCACCCCCGCCGACCCCGCCGACCGACGTCGTTCCGCCGCCTCCGAGCGCGGCTGACACCGTGCCGACTCCACCTGCGACCGAGGCGTCCGAACCCGCCTCGGATGAACCGTCCGAGCCGACCGCGCCGGCTGACGCTGGACCGCTCCCAACGACGGACATGTCGGCGGCGCCCGGTGCCGAACCGCTGATCATCCTCACCGACACCGCTGACATCGCCTCGCCCGATCAGGTCGAGCCGGCCGATCACGACGAACCGGGCGACGCGGCAGAAGGGGCCGCACCGGGCGATCTCGACGAGTCAAGCGATGGGGCCGCACCCAGCGGGTCGGGCGCGGTCGCTCCGCCGCTGGACGAGCCGGCGGCGACCACCGAGTCGGCCGCAGTGGAGGTGACGGCGCAGTCGCCGGCCGCGCTGGCCGCGACGACCACCTTGCCGACGACCGGCATGTCGGACACATCGGGCGCACCGACCGAGCAGATGCCGGCCACGCCGCTGGCCCCGCCCTCCGGGGGCCGCCGGCGTCGTCGTCGGCGCGGCGACCTGTACGACGACGAACGCCCGCAGCGCCGCACCGGGGCGATCGTCGCGCTCAGTCTGTTCGTCCTCGTCGGCCTCGCCGCCGTGGCGTTCGCCGCGTTCTGGTTGCTGCGCACGAAGACCTACGAGGTGCCCGACCTCGTCGGCGTCGACGAAGCGGTCGCGCTCAACGAGATCTCCGGCAACGGTTGGGAGATCATCATCGACACCGAGCGGAGCGACGAACAGCCGGTGGTCGGTGCCGTGATCAGGACGTTCCCGGCGGCCGGCGCCGAGCTCGACGAGGGTGCCGAATTCCGCCTGTTCGTCAGCGAGGGCCCGCTGTTCCGGGTGCTGCCTGACGTGGCCGGCCTGCGGTCCGACGAGGCGCAGGCGCAACTCGAAGCGCTCCAGCTCAGCAGCTTCGTCGACGGCGACGTCTTCGACGAGGAGGTGCCCCCGGACATCGTGGTCTCGTGGGTCGTCCGCGGCGACGCCAGCAAGGTTGCCGGCGACGAAGTGCTGCCCGGGACGACGGTTGCGATGACCGTGTCGAAGGGCCCGGCGCCGCGCATCGTGCCGAACGTCGTCGGGGGGACACTCGACGAAGCGATCGCCGCGGCCGCGGCCGTGCAACTGAACGTCACGAGCGCCGAAGCGTTCAGCGACGACGTGCCGGTGGGCATCGTCATCAGCCAGGACGTCGGTGCCGCCACCGAACTGCCCCGCGACGGCACCTTCCAGGTCACCGTGTCGAAGGGACGCGACCTGATCACTCTCCCAGAGCTCGAGGGGCTCAACTTCACGGCCGCACAGCAGGCGTTGACCGACGCCGGATTCACGATCGGCAGCCTGCTGGGCACGACCGAGGGCGTCTTCCAGTCGATCAGCATCGACACCGAACCGATCGGGGATCTCTATCCGCGCGGCACGGCGGTCGACCTGATCTTCCTGTGACCGCACGCGTCCTGCAGCGCCGTCGGGAATCGTCACCGATCTGCTCGCTTCACTAGGTTCATAGCCGAGTCCAGCAGGGTGCGGACGTGACACGGAAAGGACAGGAGATGAGCTCACTCGACGGACGGGTGGCGATCATCACCGGTGCCGGACGCGGACTCGGCCGCGAGCATGCACTGTGCTTCGCGCGCGAGGGCGCTCGTCTCGTGATCAACGACCACGGCGGTGCCAACGACGGCACGGGCTCGGATGCAACGCCGGCCGAAGAAGTCGCCGCCGAGGCCCGTGCGCTCGGCGCGCAGGCGACCGCGAGCGCCGACGACGTCGCGGACTGGGACGGCGCTCGACGCGTCGTCGAGCATGCGATCGAGGTCCACGGCGACCTCGACATCGTCGTCAACAACGCCGGCATCCTGCGCGACCGCTACATCGTCAACATGACCGAGCAGGAGTGGGACGACGTCATCGAGGTGCACCTCAAGGGCCACTTCGCGCCGACCCGGCACGCCGCCTCGTATTGGCGCGACGAGCACAAGGCGGGCCGTGGCAAGCCCCGCAACCTCGTCCACACCGCGAGTACCTCGGGGTTGTTCGCCAACCCCGGCCAGGCGAACTACGGCGCCGCCAAGTCGGCGATCGCAACGCTGAACCAGATCGCCGCGAAGGAGCTGAAGCGGTACGACGTCGTCAGCAACTGCATCTCGCCGGGCGCGCGGACCCGCCTGACGCTGGCAACGCCGGGGCTCGAGGCGATCATGGCTGCGCCGATGACCGGCTTCGATCCGTGGGATCCGGCGAACGTGTCGCCGCTCGTCGCCTATCTCAGCGTGGCGGACTGCCCGTTCACCGGCGAGATGTTCTACATCAAAGGCGGAGTGATCAAGCGGGTGCAGTCGTGGGAGATGGCCGAACGGATCGAGAAGTCCGGTACGTGGACCGTCGACGAGCTGCGCGCCTCGCTCGCCCCGGTCGCCGACCGTCAGTCACCCGACATCGACGTCGACTGACGCAGCGTGTCAGGCGGTGATCTGCCTGATCTCGGTGGCAATCTTCTCCGTGAACTCGTTCGCCGGGATCGCCGTCTGCATCGCCATCATCTTCATCATGTCGCCCTGCACCTTGATCTTGCCGCCCATGAAGGCCTGCATCGCGACCGCTTGGTCCTGATCGACGAACAGCGCCTGCGCCGTCTCGTAGTCGGTGGTGATCGTCGCATCGGGTTCGTCGAGTTCGCCGAGCTCCATCACGACCGACCCGGACGAGCTGTCGAGGTAGCAGTTGACCTGCCCGTCGCCGAACGGCACGTCGGTGATCACCTGGTTGATGCGGATGTCCGTCGCCACCTCGGGGACCTCGTCGGCGTACTTCTCGCGAATCGCGCGGGCCGCGGTCATCCACTCTTCACTCAGGAACGGGTGCGTCATGGAGCCGTACCATATCCGCACCGCTCGTCCGGCGGCTGCCGAGCATTCACGTCAGCAGTTGTGTCCCGGTCGTCACCGAGTCGAGGTACGGGCGATCCAGCTCGAAGCCCAGACCGACCCCGGTCGGGACGGTGACGTGACCGTCGGTGATCGTGATCGGATCGACGACGATGTCCTGCGCATAGAACCGCGTCGAGGCGCTGATGTCGCCCGGCAGCGTGAAGCCCGGCAGCGCCGCGAGCGCCGCGTTGGCGGCCCGGCCGATCCCGGTCTCGATCATCCCGCCGCACCACACCGGAATGTCCTGGTGACGGCAGAGGTCGTGGATCCGGACCGCTTCGAGGTAGCCGCCGACCCGCCCCGGCTTGATGTTCGCGATCTCGCATGCGCCGAGTTCGATCGCGTCGGCCGTCCCTGCCGCCGACACGAGGGATTCGTCCAGACAGATCGGGGTCTCCACCTCGGCGGCGAGCCGGGCGTGTCCGATGATGTCCTCCTCGGCGAGGGGTTGTTCGATCAACAGCATGTCGAACTCGTCGAGCCGGCGGAGATGGGCCCCGTCGGTGCGGCGGTACGCGGTGTTCGCGTCCACCTGGAGCGGCGTCTCCGGCCCGATCAGCTCACGGACGGCGGCGACGTGCTCGATGTCGCTCCCGGGCTCGATCTTCAGTTTGATCCGCACGTAGCCGTCGTCGACGTAGCCCTGCACGGCGGCGAGCAGCTCGTCGATCGTGTCGTGGATCCCCACCGAGACGCCGCTGGGGATCGTCGTGCGGGTGACGCCGAGGAAGTCGCCGAACGACTGGTCACGGGCGCGCAGCTGGGCATCGAGGATCGCCATCTCGAGCGCCGCCTTGGCCATCGGGTGGCCGTGCAGCTTGGCCAGGAGGGTGCCGACATCGGCTGCTTCCAGCCGGTCGGCGATGCGCAGCCGCGGCAGGAGATGCGTCGCGATGACGTGCTGCGCGCCCTCGACGTACTCGGCGGAATAGCTCGGTTCGCTCAGCGCGACGCACTCTCCCCACCCTTCCGAGCGCCCGCCGTCGTCGTCGATCAGCTCTGCCCGGACGAGCAGGATGTCGCGCTCGGTCTGCGAGCCGAAGCTCGTCCTGAACGGGCTGACCAGTGGCAACGCGATCCGCCGGAGTTCGACCGCGCCGAGCCGGAACGTCACGGCGCCACACCGATGAGGTAGTCGCCGGACCGGGTGAACCCGACGACCGGCCGGCCGGCCGCGAGCGCAGCCGAGAGCTTGTCACGCGTGTCGATCCGCCACTGGCGAACCGCCGCCGGATCGGTCCGGCGCAACGCCATGATGTCCTCGGGGGTTGCGACACGGTCGACGGTGCCGGCGTCGAGTCCGCCGCCGTCGCGCAAACCCGCCGACGGATCGGTCGTCACGCTCCACGCGACGAGCAGCCGGTCGGAGTCGTCACCGGCGTTGAGCGCGTCGGTCATCGTGCCGTAGAAGTGCGGCAGGTACCCGTGCACGTCGGCACCGAGCACTGCGATGTTGAAGAACGCGTTGTGGCGCACGAGCGGGTCGAACGTCCACACGATCCACTCGATGTCGCGCGCTGCGGCCCACTGTTGCTGGTGGAGCTTCATCGCCCGGCCCAGGCCGGCGCTCCGGGCGCCCGGCAGGATGCCGGTGACGTGGCTGTGGAGCGCCGGGCGGTCGTGGTGCCGGGCAAGCAGCGCGACCGACGCGCCGACGATCCGTTCGGCCGGTCCGGACCGGACGTCGTAGGCCGCCGCGACATACCCACCGGAGTGGGCGATCGCCATCAGCATCTCGAGCCGGACGATCTCGGTCACCGATCCCCAGACCTGCTGGAAGACGTGGACCACGTCCTCCATTTCGGCCGCGGTCGACAGGGTCCGGATGTCGATGCCGTCGGTTGCCGACGGATGCGCGCCCGAACCGGCGTCGGCATCATGCGTGTCGAAGGTACTCATCGCGTTCCCGATCTCATTCCATTGTGATTCGTCCGGCCGGATTGCGTCGGCTCGATGGGGTCTGGCCCGATTGCATCTCGCCGCTGTCGAGCCCGCGGCCGACCGCCGCTGCCACACGGTAGGCGCTCGCAGCCCACCCTGGCGGTGTCGGGTGGGCGTCGACGGGCACCCGGGAAACGTATCCGGCCGGCGCCCGTCCTCGGAGACCACCACCCTGCGGACCCGGGCGCATGAACGGTTCGTCAAATGGTGTGGAAGGAGGCCGGACTACCAGATAGGCATGGCGTCATGGCGCGCATCCTCGTCACCGAAGAAATTGCCGACGGCGGGCTGGAACGGCTCCGGGCGGCCGGCCACGAGGTCGACGTCCAGCTCGGGCTGTCCGCCGACGAACTGCGGGCCGCCGTGCCGGGCGCCGCCGCGCTGATCATCCGGTCCGCCACGCAGGTCGATGCCGACGTACTGCGTGTCGCGACCGACCTGATGGTCGTCGGGCGCGCCGGCATCGGCCTCGACAATGTCGATGTCGCCGCGGCGACGACGCAGGGTGTGATGGTCGTCAACGCCCCGCAGAGCAACATCGTGTCCGCCGCCGAGCACACGATGGCACTGCTGCTCGCGCAGGCTCGCAACGTCCCCCAGGCGCACACGGCGCTCGTCGCCGGGCGGTGGGAGCGCAGCCGCTGGGAAGGCGTCGAGCTCGTCGACAAGACCCTCGGCGTCGTCGGCCTCGGCCGGATCGGCAAGCTCGTCGCCGATCGCGCCAAGGCATTCGGCATGCGACTCGCCGCGTACGACCCGTTCGTGTCCGACGACCGCGCGCGCAAGATGGGCGTCGAGCTGTTGCCGCTCGACCAGCTCGTCGCGGAGTCCGACTTCCTGTCGATTCATCTGCCGAAGACGCCGGAGACCCTCGGCCTGATCAATCGCGATCTCCTCCTGAAGGCGAAGCCGACGCTGCGGGTGATCAACGTCGCCCGCGGTGGCATCGTCGACGAGCATGACCTCGCGGAGTGCATCCGTGACGGCGTGATCGCCGGTGCGGCGCTCGACGTGTTCGCAACCGAGCCGACCACCGAGTCGCCGTTGTTCGAGCTGGAGTCCGTGATCGTCACACCGCACCTCGGTGCCAGCACCCGCGAGGCACAGGACAAGGCCGGTGACACGATCGCCTCGATGGTCGAGTTGGCGCTCAGCGGCGACTTCGTACCGTTCGCCGTCAACGTCAATGCGGCGGAGGCGAACGAGACGATCCGTCCGTTCCTGCCGCTGGCGGAGCGCCTGGGTGCGTTGTTCGTGTCGCTCGCCGGTGAACTGCCACCCGTCCTGGAGATCTGCACCGAGGGCGAGATCGCCGGGTACGACACCCGCATCTTGGAGCTGGCCGTGCTCAAGGGCTTCTTCGGGGCGATCTCCGACGAGCCGGTGACCTACGTCAACGGTCCACAGCTCGCCAAGCAGCACGGCGTCGAGGTGCGCGATGTCAACTGTTCGACATCGGCCGACTACGTCAACCTGCTCACGTTGCGCGGCGGCGAGCACTCGATCAGCGGCACGTTCACCGGTCCTCGGCACGAGCAGCGCATCGTCAACATCGACGGCACACCGTTCGACGTGCCGCCCGCCGACCACATGGTCGTGATCAGCAACGACGACCGGCCCGGGGTGATCGGCACCGTCGGCACGCTGCTCGGCAACGCGCTGGTCAACATCGCGGACATGGACGTGAGTCGCGTCGAAGGGTCAGGGACCGCCGTCATGCTGATCGCGCCGACCGCCGCGATCCCCGCCGAGACGCTCGAAGAGCTGCGCAACGCGCCCGGCATCCTCGAGGTCTCGACGCTGTCCGGCTGATCCGCCACGACGGCGTTTGGTCAGGCCGGTCGCGCCGGCCTCCGGTCAGCCCGATCGTCGGCGCCCGTCAGATCGTTCGCGCCCGGTGGTGCAGCCGGGCCGCATCCAGGACGCGCAGCCGACCCCTGGCGATCTCGATCGTGCCGTCGGCCGCCGCCTGGTGGAGCAGTCGGTTGACCGTCGACCGGGTGACCCCGGTCATCGACGCGATGTCGGTCTGGGTGAGCGGGATCACGTCGGTCGATTCGTCAGCGAACATGTGGGCGAGTCGCGACAGACAGTGGGCCAGCCGCTGCTCCGCCGAGAGGAATCTCGCCTCGAGGAGTTGATGGCTGGTCGCCCGCAGCCGGTTGCTGAGCACCATCAGGAGGAAGCGCTGAACTGCCGGGTTGCGTGCGCCCAACTCGTCGAACGTCGCGGCATCGAGGGTGAGCGTCTCGACCCGATCCAGCGCGACGACCGTGGCACTGCGGTCGCCGGCGCCGTGGATCAACGTCTGCTCGCCGAAGGTGTCACCCGGCTGGAGGATGTCGATCGTCGACACGTCGCCCAAGAGCGTCGTCAGCCGGACTGCGACGCGCCCGATGTCGAGCAGGTGGAACGGACCGGCGGGGTCGCCTTCGTGGAAGACCGTGTCGCCGCGCCGGTACCGGCGCCGCCGGCACGCCGCGCGGAGCTCGCGTTCGTCGAGGCCGGCCTGGCCGCTCAGCGACCTCCAGTCGAGGCGCGGCGGCGACGGCTGTTGAGAATCCGGCACAGGCCGCACGCTACTTCGCCGGATCCGCAGGCCCCGACGGACGAAGTGTCGTCACGCGCACACATGGGACGTGCCAACGGCGGCGGTGCCGCCGGCCGAACGAGTCGACGATGGAACCGTCCACTCGAGCCGTTCAGGAGGACGTCCGATGACCGCAGCCACGGAGCCGAGCGCCGCCGAGGGACGGCCTCGCCGCAGCCTCGCGGTGATCGGTGCGTTCGTGGCGATGGTGCTCGCACCGGGGGCAGTTGCTGCGGCGCCCGGTGCGACCGTCGGGCCGGAAGCCGTGGCGTCGGCAGTGCCGCTCGACGTCGCGGCTTCCGTCACGGCGGATTCCACATCACCGGCGTCGCCGGCAGCGGATCCCTCGCAAGCATCGGCGCCGGCGTCGGCCGGGACCCGTGCCGCCGGGTCGGAACTGCGTGTCGCCCCTCCTCCAGCACCGACGCCGCAGGTGATCGCACCGGCCGTCGCCGCCCCGGAGGTCCGCCCCGCCGTACGTCTCGCCCCACCCGCTCCGGCGGAACCGGTCGTCGAGCCGTTGCTGCGCCCGGTCGTCGCGCTGTACGGCGACTCGCTGGCCTGGGAAGCGCGCGACGCGTTCGTCGACGCACTCGCCGACCGGCCCGGCGTCGATGTCGTCGTGCACACGTTCGGAGGCACTGCGATCTGCGACTGGCTCGACCAGATGGCGACGGACGCCGTGACGATCCGGCCCGGCGCCGTCGTCGTCGAGTTCAGCGGCAACAACTTCACGCCGTGCATGCAGGACGCCGCCGGGACACCGCTCACCGGCGCGGCATTCCTCGCCCGCTATGCCGCCGACGCGTTGGCGGTCATCGAGACGTTCGCGCCGGGCGGGACGCAGGTCGTGTTCGCCTCCGGACCGATCACCCGGGCCGCCTCCGAGCGCGGGCAGTCGACCGGTCTGAACGCCCTGTATGCCGACCTCGCCGGGGACCACGAGGGTGTGCGCTACGTCGACGCCGGTGCCGCGGTGCTCGCCGACGGTCGGTGGACGGCGACACTGCCGTGCCTGCCCGACGAGCCGTGCACCGGTGGGCTCGACGCCGACGGAGTCGCCGTCAACGTGGTCAGGGCACCCGATGGGATCCACTTCTGCCCGGCCAGCGCGGAGGCCGTGGCCGGCGTCACCGGCACGTGCCCGGTGTGGTCGTCGGGCGCGCTGCGGTACGGACGGGCGCTGGCCGCTCCTGTTGTCGCCGGTCTCGACGCGATGACCGCCTGACCCGCCCGGATCAGCCGGCCGAGGTCCGCACCGCCGAGGCGAGCCGTTCCGCCTCGGCGCGAGCGGCCTCGGCGAAATCCGCTCCGCTGCTGGCGTACAACACCGAGCGCGACGAGCTGACCATCAGGCCGCGGCCGTGCCGATCGGTGCCGTGCTCGGCGGCCGTGGCCGGGCTGCCGCCCTGTGCGCCGATGCCGGGCACGAGCAACGGCAGGTCCGGCGCGACCGCGCGGACCTCGGCGAGTTCGGAGGGGTAGGTGGCGCCGACGACGAGGCCGCAGTCGCCGAGCTGCGACCACTGGTCCGCGACGCGTCGGGCGACGTGGATGTAGACCGGTTCGCCATCTGCGACCAGTGACTGGAAGTCGCCGCCGCCGGGATTGCTCGTCCGGCACAGCGCGATCACGCCGCCGTCATGGTCGAAGAACGGTTCCACCGAGTCCGTGCCGAGGTACGGATTGACCGTCACCGCATGCGCCCCGTACCGGCCGAATGCCTCGCGTGCATAGTGCTCGGCGGTCGAGCCGATGTCGCCGCGCTTGGCGTCGAGCACCAGGGTGACGTCCGGGTAGGTCTCACGGATGTAGCCGCACAGCCGCTCGAGCGCCGGTTCGGCGCGCTGGCTGGCGAAGTGTGCGAACTGCGGCTTGAACGCGCAGACCAGATCGGCGGTCGCGTCGACGATCTCCCGGCAGAACCGCTCGATCGCGTCGTCGAGACCGTCGAGCGGGCGTGGCATCCGGGCCGGGTCGGGATCGAGCCCGATGCACAGCATCGACCCGGAGGCGGTCCACGACCGATCGAGTTGCTCGTGAAACCCCACGGCGGGCACGCTACACAGCCGTTGGGGCCGGCCGCGGGGTCGGCTCAGTCCTCGGTGACGGTGATCGCTCCGGTCGGGCACAGGTCAGCGGCTTCGTGCACCTTGGGGGCGAGTTCCGGTCCGGGTTCTTCCTGGAGGATGTACAGATAGCCGTCGCTGCGCACCTCGAAGACCTCCGGGCACACCTGCATGCACGCGCCTGTTGACGCACAGACGTCGAAATCAACGCTGACCTTCATCGAATGGTTCCTCCTGCGGGTTGCTGATGGTGGTGACGCGCCGTCGGCATCAGGCCTTCGCCGCGCGATAGCCGTCGGCCGCCGCCGCCTCGGCCGTGGCATAGCACCGCTCGGCGTTGGTCCGCTCGTAGAACCGGCCGCCCGGGACGTGGTAGATGCCCGAGTTGTCGTTGGCCTTGACCGGGTGGGTGGCCGGGCAGGTGCCGTCGTCGAGCGGGACGACCCAGCCCGACGTGTCCGAACGGGCCTCGGGGGCGTCGACCAGCGCGTTGACGACGGACGCGGCGCCGGTGGACGGATTGCTCGACGCCGCACTGCCGCGGCCCGGCGCTGTCGCGCTGCCGGACCGGGGCGACGCGTCGTGTGTCGGGTCACCGACGGTTGCGAGTGGCGGCCACTCGGGGGTGGCCGACGCGCCGCTGTCGCGGTTGCGGACCCAGGCGACGACACCGGCGATGCCTCCACCGAGGAACGCAAGCCACATCGCGCGCCGGAACATCGCCCAACTCATCGGGGTACACCCGTCGGGCAGTCAGCCCGTTCGTGCTCGGCCCATGTCAGCTGGCGCATGTGGTGACAGTAGCCGCGCTGCGCCGCCGGGTGCTCACTTGCGCTGGCGCTCGAAGGCCGCGAGCACGGCGCGCAGCGATGCGGTCGTGATGTTCGGGTCGGTACCGAGGCCCCACCGGACGTCACCGGCGCCGCCGATCGTCTCGACGTAGGCGACCGCCTGGGCATTGGCGCCCTGTCCGATCGCGTGTTCGGCGTAGTCGAGCACGTCGAAGTCGCTGCCGACCAGTGGCCCGAACTCGTCGAGCAACGCGGCGACGAAGGCCTCGACCGGTCCATCCCCGTGGCCGTTGATCGAGTGGGCGACACCGTCGACTTCCAATTGGGCTTGGATGGTGGTGATGCCCCCGTCGGCGCCGGTCTTGGTGTGCAGTTCGTGGCTGAACAGCTTGAACTCCGGATCGACCGGCATGTAGGCGGCCTGGAACGCCTCCCACATCACCGCCGGGCTGATCTCGGTGCCGGAGTCCTCCGTGACGTGCTGGATCATCTTCGAGAACTCGATCTGGAGGCGCCGTGGGAGGTCGAACCCGTGCTCGGTCTTCATCACGTACGCGACGCCGCCCTTGCCCGACTGGCTGTTGACCCGGATCACCGACTCGTACGACCGGCCGACGTGCTTCGGGTCGATCGGCAGGTACGGCACGCCCCACTGCTCGTACTCGCCCGTCGACGGGTCGCGGCGCGCGTCCAGCGCGTCGAACCCCTTCTTGATCGCGTCCTGGTGGCTGCCGGAGAACGCGGTGTACACCAGGTCGCCGACGTAGGGGTGGCGGGGATGCACGGGCAGCCGGTTGCAGTACTCGGCGGTCCGACGCAACCGGTCGATGTCGGTGATGTCGAGCTGCGGGTCGACGCCGTTCATGAACAGGTTCATCGCAAGGTTGACGACATCGACGTTGCCGGTGCGCTCGCCGTTGCCGAACAGCGTGCCCTCGACACGGTCCGCACCGGCCATCACGCCGAACTCGGCCGCCGCCACCGCGCAGCCCCGGTCGTTGTGCGGGTGCAATGACACGAGCACCGCGTCGCGCTGCTTGATCGTGCGGCCGAACCACTCGATGACGTCGCCGTACACGTTGGGGGAGTAGCACTCCACCGTCGCCGGGAGGTTGAGGATGATCGGGTCGTCGGGCGACGGGCCGATCACGTCCATCACCGCTTCGCAGACCTCGATCGCATAGTCCGGTTCCGTGAGCGTGAAGCTCTCCGGGCTGTACTCGTAGCGCACTGTCGTGGCCGAACCGTCGGCACGCAGCGGCAGCTTCGCCTCGTGCTGCTTGCACAGCTGAGCGCCGGTGACCGCGATGTCCTTGATGCCCGCCTGGTCGAGGTTGAACACCACGTCGCGCTGCAACGGGTTCGTCGAGTTGTAGAAGTGGACGATCGCCCGCGGCGCCCCGGCGATGCCCTCGTACGTGCGTGCGATCAGGTCCGGTCGGCACTGCGTGAGCACCTGGATCCACACGTCGTCGGGGATCAGGTCCTCGTCGATCAGCTGGCGCAGGAAGTCGAAATCCGGCTGGCTGGCGGACGGGAAGCCGACCTCGATCTCCGTGAAGCCCATCGCCACGAGCTCGGTGAACATCCGCAGCTTGCGGGCCGGGTCCATCGGATCGATCAGCGCCTGGTTGCCGTCGCGCAGGTCGACCGAGCACCACTGCGGCGCGGTGTCGATGACGGCGTCGGGCCAGGTGCGATCGGCGAGCGTGACCGGTACGAACGGGGCGTACTTGTCGAAGCGCATCGGGCGTGGGGTTGCGGGTTGGGGTGGCATCGGGTTCTCTCGATTTCAGTGGATGAAGGCGGCGGCGGGTCGGGGACGATCGGGAGGTTGCCGAAAAAGCAAAAACCCCCCGGCCGGGAGGCGGAGGGTGCGGGCGAACGCGATGGTGCAGCGGTCGCCCTACAGAAGCAGGAGGAGCGCGCGCATCGGCATCCCTCGACTCTAGCCGGACCCGGCACGGTCAGGCAACGGGTCCGCATCCGGCTCGGTGCAACGATGCACCGGGTACGCTGAGCCACAACATGACAGAATCAACAGCACGGCGGGGTGCCCCCCGCCGCAAGCGGCCGCCGCGCCGCTCTGGTGACTCGTCAGGCAGCGGACACGTCAACACGTCCAACCTGACCACCACGAACACCCTTCCCCCCGTCGAAGCGCCCACCGGCTTCTTCGAGCTCGGCGTGCCCGAGCGCATCGACGACGGGTTGGCAGCGTGCGGCTTCGCCCAACCGTTCAACATCCAGACGCAGGCGGTCCCCGTCGCGATGACCGGCAAGGACGTCTGCGGGCGCGCCAAGACCGGGTCGGGCAAGACACTCGCGTTCGGCGTCCCGATGCTCGCCCGGATCACCGACCGGGCCGAACCGTCGCGCCCGCTGGGGCTCGTCCTCGTGCCCACCCGTGAGCTGGCCGTCCAGGTCGCCGAGGTCCTGCAACCGGTCGCGCAGCACGCCGGCATGAACGTGCTGCCGGTCTACGGCGGGGCGTCGCGACACCACCAGGTCGACGAACTGGCGAAGGGCGTCGAGATCGTCATCGCCACGCCGCTGCGCCTGATCGACCTGTTGAAGTCGGGCGAGTGCGACGTCAGCGACTGCCAGATCGTCACCCTCGACGAAGCCGACCGGATGGCCGATGACGGGTTCACGCCGCAGGTCGAATGGATCCTGCGGCACTGCACCGGACGGAACCAGACGATGCTGTTCTCGGCGACGCTCGACGGTGATGTCGCGCACCTCATCCGGGCGTACCAGACCGATCCGGTCACCGTGGCGATCGACGAGGCCACCGACACCGTCGGCGAGATGCACCACCTGTTCCTCGCCGTGCACCACATGGACAAGGACAAGGTGATCGGGTCGATCGGCAAGGGCATCCCGAAGCTGCTCGTGTTCTGCCAGACCAAGCGCAGCTGCGATCGGGTGGCGCGCAACCTCAGCTCGCTCGGTATCGACGCCGAGGCGATGCACGGCGACATGCAGCAGCGCTCGCGCGAGCGCACCTTGCGCAAGTTCGCCGAGGGCAAGCTCAAGGTGCTCGTCGCCACCGACGTCGCGGCGCGCGGCATCGACATCGACGACATCGGTGGCGTGATCCATTACGAGCCCGCCAGGGACGTCAAGGACTACCTGCACCGATCGGGGCGCACCGCGCGCGCCGGGCGCGACGGATGGGCGATCACGCTCGTCGAGTACAACCAGACGACCCAGGTGCGGATCCTCCAGCGGGCGATGCGGATGGAGCCGTCGAAGGCGATCGAGGTCTTCTCGAACGACATCCGGTTGATGAACCTCACCGACTTCGAAACCGTCGTCACCACCTGAGTCAAAGTTGTGCCAGGCACAACTTTGACTCAGGCGCAACAGCGAGTCAGTCGACCCGGCGGGCGACGAAGACCGGGATCTCCCGGTCGGCCTTCTCGGCGTATTCGGCATACGGCGAGAACACGTCGACGGCGCGATTCCACCATGCCTGTCGCTCGTCGCCGTCGACGATCTCGGTCAGGTAGTCGTGCGGCTCGGGTCCGTCCTGGATCTCGACGAGCGGTTCGGCGACGAGGTTGTGATACCACCCGGGGTGGTCCGCCGAGCCGCCCTTCGACGCCACCAGCGCGTACTCGCCCTCGTGTTCGACGCGCATCAGCGCGAACTTCCGGAGCTTGCCGGACTTGGCGCCACGGCTGGTGATGATGACGATCGGGATGCCCGTCTCGCGCAGAGTGTTCGCTTCGCGCCCGCCGGTCCGTTCGTAGGTCTCCACCTGTTCGCGGACCCAGTCCCAGGTACTCGGCTCGTACTCTCCCTGAAGCGGCATGGCACGCAGCGTAGATGAGGCCGTCCGGCCGCGCGTGACGCTGAGTGAGCCCGACCGTCAGGCAACGGCCGGCTTGCGAACCAGCAGCACCCGACCTGCACGCCTCCTGCACACGAACACCAAGACCGCGGAGACCGGCCAGACCCGGGCGATACCGGCCAACGGTGCGAGTCGGCGTGACTTCTCGAGGCGGTACTGCATGTAGCTCATCTCCAACGACGTCGGTGCCGCCTCGAAGGCGGCCTGCCAGCAGGTCTCGATGTCGCGGTACCGGTGATAGAAGCAGACGTCGTGGAGGGTCCGCATCGCGTGCTCGGTCCACTGATCGAGGTCGAGCGTGCTGTCTTCGGCATCCAGACCGAAACCGAGGCGCCGCATGGTACGCAGATATCGACGCTGCAGTCGGGGCCGGGCCCGGAGTACGTGGGCGAAATACAGCCGGACATGTCCTTCGAACCAGACGTCGCGGGTCGGAAACAGGGCGAGGAAGGCGCCGCCCGGCTGCAGCACCCGGTAGATCTCGGCGAGACTCGGCTCCGGGTCGGCGATGTGCTCGAACACTTGATTCGCCACGACGACGCTCACGCTGTTGTCATCGAGCGGGATTCGGGAATGCTCGATCGGGCCCACTCGATGGCGCACGCGTGGCGGTGTTCGATCGAGCCATTCGGCGAACAGTCCCTCGAACGTGTCGACGCCTCGAAAGCGGTCTCCGACGCCGCGGTCTTCTGCGACATCGAGCAGCGTGCCGGTACCGCACCCGAAGTCGAGCACCTGCCCGTCCGGGCCCGCCAGCGCCATCGCGGAGTCGATCACGTAGTCGTAGTTGCGGGATTCGTCGGGGTGGTCGCCGTCGGTGCTCATCGACCGTGCGCCGTTCGCGGACGACCGACGAGGTTCAGCATTCGCGCGAGCGCTCGGAGTAGCTCAGCTTCGGTGATCGTTGGGGCGCTCACGGGCGGTGGAGCGTAGCGCGCAGGCACACGTCCTCGACCGGCGTGCCCTGCCTGAGTCAGAGCTTGACGGGGTCGCCGACCCGGATCGTGCCCCCTCGCACGACGGTCGCGGAGACGCCGGCGCGCTGCCGCAGTGCCGCACGCGCGCCGTCGCCGAACAGCTCGTCCATCAGGTTGCACGGTGCGCAGTCGCGCCACACCTCGAGTTCGACGTCGCCGATCACGATCCGGCTGCCGTGTTCACGCGGGAGTTGCTCGCAGTCGACGACGATGTTGCGTCGCGTCGCCGCGCCGTCGATCGTGTCGACGCCCAATTCGGCAGCGGCCAGCATGAGTTCGCCCGTGCACACGATCGTGACCTGACGGACGCCGCCGGCGTGGCGGTCGCCGACGATGCCGACGCCTTCGGTGGCGGTGACCTCGTCATGGGACTGCAGCGCCGAGCCGTACGTCGCTGCCGTCGTCAGAGATGTGACGCGGGACATGATGCGACCGTAGTGTTCCGCCGCCGGTCGGCGACGCACGAGTTCAGCGGCGAGCGGCGACGAGTTCTGCGATCGCGACGGTCTCGTCGATCACGTCCGCCAAGGAGTCCGTCTCGGCGCTGCGGTAGACGAAGATCACGAGGTCGTCGAACGCCACGGCGGTGATCGCAAAGACCTCGTCGACGCCGCCGAACCCGACTGCGCCCGTCATCACGACCGTGTCGGTCGCGCCGGCGACCTCGACGTCGTCGACCAGCGTCAGGCCGATGACGTACTCGTCGGCCGACAGGTCGCACTCCGCGAGCCCGCGGTACGCATCCATCAGCCCACCGATCTCAGCGCCGGGACCGGCACCGAGTTCGATCTCGACGGCCTCGTCCCGGTCGTCGGTGCGCAGGCGGTAGCGCAGGGCGATGCCCGCCGGTGTGGCCGGCGTCGACACGTCGCACCCGTCGATCATCTCGGTCGGGTCAGCTGGCTCGGCGAACCTGACCGAGCCGCTGCGGTACGCCCAGCCCGGTCCGAGATCGCTGGGATGGGGAGCGAGGCGCGCCAGCGTGTGCTCGGACCAGTCCTCGTACGGCGGCGGGAAGACGTCGCTCGTCGGCAGCGTGTCCGGCCAGTCGGGCTCGAGGGTCACCGGTGGGATCGGCACGGTCGTCGCGGGTCGCCGGTCGGTCGTCGCCGGCTTGTCGTGCGGCTCCGTCACCGGGGGTCGGACATCGATGCCGCCGGCCCCGTCGATCTTCGCCGACATCGTCGCGAACAGCGGTTTGACGTGCTGCCACATGTCGTCGCCACCGATCTCGAGCACGACGACGGTGCTACCGACCTGCCAGAAGCCGAGTGCGGTCGTCGGACCCCACTCGCTGCCGACGACGAGGCCGGCGTGGGGCGTGGTGCCGGGCGGCATCGTGAACGGCTCGGTCCACCACTCGGTGGCGATCGTCTCCACGATCACCGGGCAGTCGTGCGGAACCTGGCGAACGGCGTCGAGCACGGCGGTCGCGGCGGCGGCGTCGGGCATCACGACGGCCGTGTTCCGGAAGGCGGTCGCGCCGACCGAGCCACGCGATCGGGTGCCCGCAGAGGCGGCCGCGTTCCACGCGACGTTCATCGCGTCACAGTTCTCGGCGACGAACGTCGGCTCCTCCGCCACGCGGGACGGCCCGTGGTGCGTCCACTCGGGTACGTCACCGGCGGCCAGCAGCAGCGCGTCGACCGTTCCTGCGGGAACGAGGTCGATCGGTCGCTCGCCGGGGGTCGTGACGATCGTGGTCGAGGCCGGTGTCAGCATGGGGGGCGCGGTCGTGGCGTTCGGCGCGTTTGGGTCGATCGTGATCGGGACCGTCGGCGGGATCGTGGCGAGCGTGTCGCGCGGCGCGGTCCCGTCGGCGCGGGTCACGAGCACGTCGGCGGGCGCAGAACACGCCGACGCCATCACGGCGATCATCGAGATGACGGCGCGGCGATCCATGCAGGGTCATCGGACCACGGAAGGCAGTCCTTGAACGCCCAGCGGCGCACGTCGCGACCGGCGCGCCGGCCGACCAGCGTGCGTCAGTGCAGCCAGGCGGCGCGGGTCTGCTCGAACTCGTCGATCGCGTTGGCGTGGGTCATCGTGATCCCGATGTCGTCGAGTCCGTTGAGGAACCGGTGCCGGGTCGCATCGTCCATCGGGAAGGGCTCGTCGATGTCGGCCCCGGGCACCTCGACGGTGCGCCGCTCGACGTCGACGACGATCGTCGTCTGCGGGTCACGTTCGATCGCTGACCAGATCGCTTCGACCGTCGCCTCGGGCAGGACGACGGGCACCAGCCCGTTCTTGGTGCAGTTGTTGCCGAAGATGTCGGAGAAGCTGGGCGCGATGACGGCGTCGAAGCCGTACTGCTGGATCGCCCAGACCGCGTGCTCGCGCGACGAGCCGACCCCGAACGCCGGACCCGCCACGAGGATGCTCGCACTGGCGTAGCGCTCGTCGTTGAGCACGAAGTCCTGCTGGTCACGCCAGGCGGAGAACAGGCCCTTCTCGAAGCCGGTCCGCTCGACCTGCTTCAGCCATTCGGCCGGGATGATCTGGTCGGTGTCGACGTCCGAGCGCTTCAGCGGGACACCGGTACCGGTGATCACGTCGACCGCCTTCATGACGACGCTCCGGCCACGGCGGGGAGGTCGGCGGGCGTGCAGAACGTGCCCTGCACCGCGGTTGCCGCGGCGACCGCCGGCGAGACGAGGTGGGTCCGTCCGCCCGGACCCTGGCGGCCCTCGAAGTTGCGGTTGCTGGTGCTCACGGCGAGCTGACCGGGCTCTAGGCGGTCTTCGTTCATCGCCAGACACATCGAGCAGCCGGCCTCGCGCCATTCGGCCCCGGCGGCCAGAAAGACCTCGTCGAGACCGAGCTCCTCGGCCCGACTCTTGACCTGCTGTGAGCCCGGAACCACGAGCATTCGCGTCCCCGGCGCGATGGTCTTGCCGTCGAGAACGGAAGCGGCGGCCTCCAAGTCCGAAAGGCGGGAGTTGGTGCAGCTGCCGAGAAAGACGACGTCGATCGGTCGGCCGGCGAGCCGGTCGCCGGGATCGAGCTCCATGTAGGCCAGGGCGCGCTCGGCGGAGCCTCGTCGCTCGGGGTCGACGTCCTCGAGCCGCGGCACGCGGCCGGTGACGGGAATCGCCATGCCGGGGTTGGTGCCCCAGGTGATCAT
>JABDKP010000143.1 GCA_013002175.1 Ilumatobacter sp. | reverse complement strand
GAGCGGACCAGCCATGAGCGTACTTATCAACAAAGACACCAAGGTCATCTGCCAGGGCTTCACTGGAAACCAGGGCACCTTCCATTCCAAACAGGCGCTGGATTACGGCACACAGATCGTCGGCGGCGTCACACCCGGCAAGGGCGGCCAGGACGTCGACGGCATCCCGGTCTTCGACTCGGTGGCCGACGCGGTCGCCGCGACCGGCGCGAACGCATCGTTCGCCGCAGTCCCGCCGAAGTTCGCACCCGGCGCGATCCTCGAGGCGGCCGAAGCCGGTCTCGCACTCGTCGTGTGCATCACCGAGGGCATCCCGGCCCAGGACGAGGCGAAGGTCTACAACACGCTCGTGCGTGACTTCCCCGGTACCCGGCTGCTCGGTCCGAACTGCCCGGGCATCATCAGTCCCGGCAAGTGCAACATCGGCATCACCGCCGGCGAGATCGCCCAGGAGCCGAGTTCCGACGGGCCGAACGTGGGCATCGTCAGCCGTTCGGGCACCCTCACGTATCAGGCGCTGTACGAGCTGAAGCAGAAGGGGATCGGGGTGTCGACGTGCGTCGGCATCGGTGGCGACCCGGTGCCCGGCACCAACTTCATCGACTGCCTGCGTGAGTTCGAGGACGACCCGGAGACGCACGCGATCATGATGATCGGCGAGATCGGCGGCTCGGCCGAGGAGGAAGCGGCCGACTACATCACGGCCAACGTCAGCAAGCCGATGAGCGCCTACATCGCCGGTGTCACCGCGCCCGCCGGCAAGAAGATGGGCCACGCGGGCGCGATCGTGTCCGGCGGCAAGGGCACGGCCCAGGGAAAGATGGACGCGCTCGCTGCTGCGGGCGTGAAGGTCGGGCTGAACCCGACCGAGGCCGGCGAACTGATGGCCGACATCGTCGCCACCCTGTCACCCAGCTGAACGAACGCGTGAGGAAATTGCGCACCTGACGCGCGAAAACCTCACGCGTTCGGCGTTCGTGTGTGGGCGTCAGGCGGCGAGCTCGGCGCATCGAAGGCGGTAGAGCTCGGCGAGCTCGGTGATCGATCCTGCGAAGTCGTCGCGCAGCTCCTGGTCGGTGACCCGGTCGACCTGCCACGCGACGCGACGGAGCTGTCGATCTCGCGCTTTGTCGTACTGCGCATCGAAGCGGCCGCCGTGCCACGTCACGTGATCGACCTCGACCGCCCAGCGGATCTCCGGACGGGCGCCGTCGGGATGGACGATCGTGTGATCCTGCAACATGATCGGATGCTGCCGAACCAGTTCCGGAACGCCCGACCGCTCGAGCGCCTTGAGAACACGGAGTTCGAGACCGGAGCCGGCCGGGCGTTGCCATGTGGCGCGCTGGGAGAGCACGCGGCGGACTCGAGCCAGTCCCGGCCGGCCACGTTGTTCGAGCCGGCGCATCATCTCCCACAGCTCGGGCACGGGCGTGTGGTTGTCGATGACCCATTCGGTGAGCATCTCGAATCGCCGATCGCTCGAGTCACGGGCGCAATCGAACCATGCTCGAGGTGGCCGGGCGAGGCGGATCCCGTCGGGCCTGAGGAGCTGATCGAGATCGGAGAGCTGATTCGACCGTCGGACCAACACGCCGTGTGCGAAGGGATGCCGGCTGTGTTCCACGAGCACGATCGGGACGTCGACCCGGACGACGTGACGGAAACCCCACAGGCGACCGGCTGCGGGCCCCGTGATGGTCGCCGTCGAATCGGCGAGCGACGCCGCGACGCACCGTGCTTCGAATGTGTCCGGCGCCGTGGCGACGCGGTAGGTGTCGCGGTGCTGACGGACGAGCGAGCCCGAGGCGATCATCCGTCGGATCGCGTGGTGACTGAACCCCGCTGCGATCAGGTCGCCGGTGCGGACGATTCCGTGACGCCTCGCGATCGAGTCGGCGAGGTGTGACGTGAAGTGGGCCATCGGGCCTCCCAGTGTGCGTCGGACTCTGGGGACCCTCTGGGATCCGATGCGGGTTGCGCCGACCCGAACGGTACCGACTTTCGTCGCCGGTACCCATCCCCCGACGAACGCGTGAGGAAATTGCGCAGCTGGTGCGCAATTACCTCACGCGTTGGCGAGGCGGCAGGCCGGAGGCGTCAGGACGACGGGGGCGGCGGCGGCGGCGTGTCGTCGGACTTGTCGAAGCTGCCCTTGATCTTGCTCATGTCCGTCAGATCGGAGAGCTCGCCGCCCGACGCCTGAAAGCTCATGAACGCACCGGCCAGTGCGACTGCGGACCAGATGAGTGCGCCGTACATCCCGATGCCGCGGTCGGCGAACTCGAAGCGTGCGCCGAGGATGACCCGCAGCAGCATCAACAGCGTGGCGAGGCCGGTGGCGCCGAGGAAGATCAGCGTCCACGGTTGGGTCTCGGGCAACTTTCCGCCGGCCCGCATGAACGCCAGCACGCCGGTCGCAACGACGAGCAACCAGGCGATGCCACCCGTGAAGAAGTAGTTGAACGGTCCGTCGCCGCCGGCGCTGCCGACAACGGTGTCGATGGTCGTCCAGTCGAGGACGAAGCCGAGGATCAGCATCGCTGCGCCCCCGCCGACCATCAACCAGTCCGAAGTCTTGAATTTGCTGAAATCCACTTTGGTTTTCCCTCCTACTGAACGTCCACCTGACTGCCGTCGAAGTGCGCTCCCACCGTAGTCTCTTTGCGACCGGCGGCCAGTGATCTTCGAATGGACGCCGAACGGCGGGCGCTTCGTGCCTACGATCGCCGTGTGCCAACCGCCTTGCTGTCCGTGTACGACAAGACCGGCATCGCCGCCTTCGCCCGCTCGCTGGCGGACCTCGGCTGGTCGCTGATCTCCAGTGGCGGGACGGCCAAGACGATCGCCGCCGAGGGCGTCGCGGTCACCGACATCGCCGAGCTCACCGGCGTCCCGGCGATCCTCGGGCATCGCGTCGTGACACTGCACCCCAAGGTGCACGGCGGCATCCTCGCCGACCCGACCGACGCTGACCATCGTGCCGACATGCAGCAGTACGGGATCACCGCGATCGACCTCGTCGTCGGCAACCTGTATCCGTTCGGCGAGAACCCCGACGACTTCGAACACGGCGGGGGCGGCGCGATGGAGATGGTCGACATCGGTGGCCCCGCGATGGTTCGCGCGGCGGCCAAGAACCACGCCCACGTCGGCGTCGTCGTCGAGCCCGATCGGTACGCCGACGTGATCGACGAACTCCGCGCCGACGGCGCGTTGAGTGCGGCGACGCGGCGTCGGCTGGCCCGCGCCGCGTTTGCGCACACCGCCGCCTACGACGCCGCAATCGTCACGTGGTTCGACGAGACCGAGCCGGATGCCGCCGGCGCGCTGCCGACGTCGATCCATCTCGCGCTCGGCAACGTGCAGTCCCTGCGGTACGGCGAGAATCCCCACCAGGAGGGAGCGCGCTACCGCCAGGTGGGCGCGACGAGTTGGTGGGACTCGATGACCCAGCACGGCGGCAAGGCGCTGAGTTACCTCAATCTCTACGACACCGAGGCCGCGTGGCGACTCGTTCATCGCTTCGACGACCCGGCGTGCGTGGTCGTGAAGCACGCCAACCCGTGCGGAGTCGCGGTGGCCGACGACATCACCGATGCGTACCGGCGGGCCCATGCGTGTGACCCGGTCAGTGCGTTCGGCGGTGTCGTCGCCGTCAACCGGACCGTCACGAACGAAATGGCCGTGGCGTTGGGCGACGTGTTCACCGAGGTCGTCGTCGCGCCGGCGTTCGCGGACGACGCACTCGCGACGCTCACGGCCAAGAAGAACCTGCGCGTGATCGCCGCCAACGCGCCGTCGCCGCTCCCGTTCGACCTCCGGCCGATCGACGGTGGCCTGCTCGTGCAGCAGCCGGATCCCGTCGCCGGCCGCAGCGCGTCGTGGAAGGTGGCGACCGCCCGGCAGCCCACCGACGAGCAGTGGCGCGACCTCGAGTTCGCCTGGGCGGTGTGCGCCGCGGTGACCAGCAACGCGATCGTGTACGCCCGCGACCTCCAGGCGTTCGGAATCGGCGCCGGCCAGCAGAACCGGCTCGACTCGGCGCGCATCGCGGCTGACCGCGCGGCGGGTCGAGCGGCCGGCGGTGCGTGCGCCAGCGATGCGTTCTTCCCCTTCCGCGACGGGCTCGATGCTGCGGTGTCGGCGGGCGTGTCGTGCGTGATCCAGCCGGGCGGTTCGGTGCGTGACGACGAGGTGATCGCGGCGGCCGACGAGCACGACATCGTGATGGTCTTCACCGGCGAACGCCATTTCCGGCACTGACGGGCGCCGACCACGTTGTTCCGCATCGTGGAACACGGTCCGCCCAGCGGGAGGTTTGCAATTTCAGGAGACGTCCGAACGACGACGGAGTACATTCCCTACCGTATGGGTCGGATTTCCCACAAGCTGGCGCTCGGCCGGACGCTCTCGTTCGAGTTCTTCCCGCCGAAGACGACCGCCGCCGCGCTCACCCTCGGGCGGACCGTTGCGGAACTGGCGACGTTGCAGCCGGACTTCGTGAGCGTCACGTACGGCGCCGGTGGGTCGGATCGGCATCGCACCGGCGATGTCGTCGGATGGATGCGCAAGGACACCGCGATCGAGCCGATGGCTCACCTGACGTGTGTCGGTCACACCCGCACCGACGTCGCCGCGCTCCTCGTCGAGTACCGCCGCACCGGCGTCGAGAACATCCTCGCGCTCGGCGGCGACCTGCCGGCCGACGGCTCGCCGGTCGCCGGTGACTACCGCTACGCCCTCGACCTGCTCAACGATGTCGCCACGACGGGCTGCTTCTCGGTCGGCGTCGCCGCCCACCCCGAGGTCCACCCGCGGTCGCCGAGCCGCGCCAGCGATCGACGTCACCTCGCCGAGAAGCTGCGCATCGCCGACTTCGCGATCACCCAGTTCTTCTTCGACATCGAGCACTACCTGCGGCTCGTCGACGAGATGGCGGCGGAGGGCATCGACAAGCCGATCGTGCCCGGCATCATGCCGGTCACCAATGTCGCCCAGATCAGCCGGATGGCCGCGATGAGCGGGGCGGCCGTGCCGCGTTGGCTGACCGATCGCCTCGCCGCCGCGGACAGCCCGGCCGAGATCCGCAAGATCGGCATCGACGTCGCGTCGAAGCTGTGTACGGATCTGCTCGCCGCAGGCGCGCCCGGGCTCCACATGTACACGCTGAACCGCGCCGACGTCACGAGAGATATTCATCTGAACATCGGTTCTGTCCTCGTCTGAGCGATACTGGGGGACGATGTCCCCCACCGTCGCCGTCGACTCCGCGCCCCGTCAGCGCCGGTCGAAGGGCATCAGCCAGGTCCCGTACCTGCCGGGCCTCGACGGGATGCGCGCGCTCGCCGTCGTCGCGGTGATGCTGTACCACGCGAACAGCTCGTGGTTGAAGGGCGGGTACATCGGCGTCGAGGTGTTCTTCGTGATCTCGGGCTACCTGATCACGCTGCTGCTGATCGCGGAGAAGGAGCAGCAGGGCGTCGTCAGCCTGAAGAACTTCTGGATCCGGCGGTTCCGGCGATTGTTGCCGGCGTTGTTCCTGATGTTGCTCCTGCTGGCGA
>JABDKP010000163.1 GCA_013002175.1 Ilumatobacter sp. | reverse complement strand
CGCCCAAGCCGACGCCGCCGGCAACGTCTGCTTCTACACCATCACAACCGCCCACCTGATCATCGACATCAACGGCGTCACCGACACCGGCATCACCCCCATCCCCAACGAACGCACCGACACCCGCGGGGTCCCGAAGCCGCCGCCGAGCTCCGACTTCACCTACCTCTACGAGAGCTCGCAGCCCGAGGCCCCGTACACGCTCGGCGGCAAGCGGTACCTGGGCTGGGATCCGTGCTCGCCGATCACGTACGCGGTCAACAACAAGGCCGGCGCGACCCCCGCGCAGCGGGCGGTGCTCGACCAGGCGATCCTGGGCGTCGAACAGGCGACGGGATTCGACTTCCAGTACGTGGGTGAGGCCACCGGCAGCCTCGCGACGTCGTCGATCGACGCGAACACGCCGAACGGTCAGGCCGAGGCGGTCTTCGGGTTCTCCAATGCGACGTTCACGCCCATCCTCGGTGGCAGCGTGATCGGCATCGGCGGTGCCGGCAGTGGTAGCGGCAACAACGTCGAGCTCCTCCGCGGCAAGCTCTACATCGTCAAGGGCGGCTACGCGATCGCCGACCTGGACGATGTGCTGACGAACGACGAACTGCTCGGCACCATGCTGCACGAGATCGCCCACATGGTCGGGCTCGACCACGTGTCCGTGCAGACCGAGATCATGTGGGACACGCTGCCGAACCCGCCGCTCACCGCGTTCGGCGTCGGCGACCGCAACGGGCTGTACAACATCGGCCAGCCACAGTGCACCGCCGGGTTCGGCGGGCTCACCCAGGCCCCGCGCGGTGCACCGACGTCACTGTCGATCGACATGTGGCGCGCGGACACCGCGGAGCACTGAGTTGGGCGATCGCAGCGCCACCAGCGCACCGGGATCGGTGCTCGGCACGCGGGTGCAGCGCACCGAGGACCCGGCGCTCCTGACGGGCGTCGCCCGCTATCTCGCCGACGTCGAATTCGACGAGCCCCTGCACGCGGTGTTCGTCCACAGCGACGTCGCCCACGGGCTGCTCGGGCAGGTGCACGTCGACGACGCCGCCTCGATGCCGGGCGTGGTCGCCGTCTGGACCGCGGCCGAACTGCGGGTTGCGCCACATCACGGGTTCGCCGCGGTACACGCCGACTTCAAGCGCCCACCGCTCGCCACGGACCGCGTCCGCTTCGTCGGCGAGAGCATCGCCGTCGTCTTCGCCGAGTCCGAGGCGGCCGCAGCCGACGCCGCAGCCACCGTGTGGGCCGAGATCGACACGCTCGATGCGATCACCGACATGGACGCGGCGCTGGCGCCGACGAGCCCGCCGATCTTCCCCGACCACGGAGACAACCAGGCGACGATGACGGTCGGCTCCGAACGGTGCGACCCCGGCACCGCCGACGTCACGGTGCGGGGGCGGTTCGTCAACCAGCGCGTCGCCGTCGTGCCGCTCGAGCCCGATCGCGCCGCAGCGGCGGTCGACGCGGACGGACGGCTCACGCTCTGGGCTTCGACACAGATGCCGCACGCCCTGCGCGGACAGCTCGCCCGGGCGCTCTCGCTGGATGCCGCCGACGTGCGCGTCGTGACGCCGGCGGTCGGCGGGGGCTTCGGCGGCAAGGCGGGGGTTCAGCCCGAGCACACGGTGATCGCGGCAGCGGCGCAACGCCTCGGTCGACCGGTCGTCTGGGTCCCCCCGCGCAGCAACGACATGATCGCCCGCCCCCACAGCCGCGGCCAGATCCAGTTCGTCGAGCTCGGCTGCACAACCGACGGGCGCTTCACCGACCTGCGTGTGCGGATCCTCAACGATGCCGGCGCCTACCCCAACGTCGGGGCGATGCTGCCGGGCCTGACGCGCAACATGGCGACCGGCCCGTATCTGATCCCGGCGCTCGAGTTCGACATCGCCGTCGCGGTCACGAACACCACCCCGATGGGCGCCTATCGCGGTGCGGGCCGGCCCGAGGCGACTGCGCTACTCGAACGCATCGTCGACATGGCGGCCCGGGAACTCGACATCGACCCGATCGAGATCCGGCGACGCAACCTGCTTGCCGACGATGCGTTCCCGTTCCAGACGATCGCCGGACCGCGATACGACACCGGCAGCTACCGCCTGCCGCTCGACACCGCCGCATCGATCGTCGGCTACGAGGAGCTGCGCGCCGAGCAGGACCGACGCCGCGACGCCGACGATCATCGTCTGCTCGGGATCGGCGTCGCGTCGTACGTCGAGGTCACGGCGGGCGGAACCGGTACGGAGTTCGGCGCGGTCGAGGTCCACGACGACGGCACCGCGACGGTGTACGCCGGCACGCTCTCCCACGGCCAAGGGCATCAGACCGCGTTCGCGATGCTCGTCACCGCCCAGACCGGGATCGCGGTCGACATGGTCACGCTCGTCGACGGCGACACCGACCGCATCCGCAGCGGCGGCGGCACCGGCGGTTCGCGTTCGCTCCAGCTCGGCGGGTCCGCGGTACACGGCGCGACCGAGGTGCTCGTCGATGCGGCGAAGCAGGTCGCAGCGCGCGTCCTCGAAGCGGACACGGCCGACATCGTCATCGACACCGCAGCCGGCACGATCGGTGTCGCCGGCGTGCCGGCACAGGCGCTCAGCTGGGCCGAACTCGCCGGGCACGCCGCAGCCGCGGGCGAGCCGCTGCGCGGCGAACTCGACTTCGAACAGAGCGGCGGCACGTTTCCGTTCGGCGCCCACATCGCCGTCGTCGAGGTCGACGCCGACACGGGGCAGGTGACCTTGCTCCGCCACGTCGCGGTCGACGACTGCGGCACCGTCCTGAACCCGCTGATCGTCGAGGGGCAGCAGCACGGCGGCATCGCGGCGGGCGTCGGTCAGGCGCTGTACGAGGAGGTCCGATTCGACGTCGATGGCAATCCGGTCACGTCCAACTTGGCGGACTACGGCATCGTCTCGGCCGCCGAGCTGCCGTCCTTCGACGTCTCGTCGACAGAGACGCCGACTCCGTTGAACCCGCTCGGCGCAAAGGGCATCGGCGAGGCCGCCACGATCGGGGCGACGCCGGCCGTACAGAACGCCGTCATCGACGCAGTCGCCCACCTCGGCGTCCGCCACATCGATCTGCCGTGTACGCCCGAGCGGGTGTGGTCCGCGATCGTCGCCGCCCGCGCCGCAACGCTGCCCGACCCGTGGACCGAGCCCCCCGACGTCTTCGATCGCAACCGGGCGGAAGCTGCCGGCGAGACCACGTCGTCCGAGCCCGACATCTCGATCTGAGCGGCGCGCGACGTACCGTTGCCATCATGAGCTCGGCGCTTGCCATCGTCCGGTCGATCTGTGCCACGCTGCCCGAGACGACCGAGCGGCTGAGTCACGGCGCGCCGACGTTCTTCGTGCGCGACAAGAAGACGTTCGTGACCGTGCACGACGACCACCACGGTGACGGCCGGCTCGCGATCTGGTGTGCCGCGCCGCCGGGCGTCCAGGAGCAGATGGTCGAGGCCGAGCCCGAGCGGTACTTCCGACCGCCGTACGTCGGCCACCGCGGTTGGCTCGGCCTGCGCCTCGACGTCGACCGCGACGACGACGAACTGGCCGGGGTGATCACCGAGGCCTACCGGTGCGTCGCCCCGAAGTCACTCGTGGCGCAGCTCGACGAGCCGGCATGAAGGCCGTCCCGACGCGTCACGGCGCGACGTAGACGCTGTCCAGCCTGGGGCGAGGCTCGTCCCCGGTGATCGCGACCACGCCCTCGTCGACGAGTTTGACGAGGTGGGACAGCACACTGCGAGCCGCGGGCTTGTGCAGCTCGATCCGCACCGCGGCATACAGGTCGGTGACGATCGCGGGGATCGTCGTGAGCCCGCCCCGGACCGCCTCGACGATCTGTCGCTCGCGTTCGACGCGATGGGCGATGAGCTGATGGACGTAGCCGGACGGGTCGGGGATCGGTGCGCCATGGGTCGGGATCGCCACGTCGTCGGCCCGCCCGGCGACGACGCGTAACGACTCGAAGTAGGCCGCCATGTCGCCGTCGGGCGGCGAGACGACCGTCGTGCTCCAGCCCATGACGTGGTCACCGGTGAACAGGGTGCGCGCCGATCCGTCGGCGAGGACGAAGCACGTGTGGTTCGACGTGTGCCCCGGGGTGTGCAGCGCCGTCATCGACCAACCGTCGCCGCGCACGGCCACGTCGCCGGTCACGACTGCGACATCGGGCACGAAGTCCGTGTCGGTCGACTCCTCCACCCGCGGCGCTCCGTCGCCGTCCGGCATCTCCTCGGTCTCCTCGTCCGGGTCGATCCCGAAACCGTCCGGGTCGGTACCGATGTCCCATTCGGGCGCGTCCGGTCGGCGGTGGGGTCCGAACGCGAACGTCGATGCGCCGGTCTCCGCACGCAGCCAGGCGGCCAGGGGCGAGTGGTCCGAATGACAGTGGGTGACGAGGATCGCTCGCACCCGCTCGCCCCGCAGCGCGGCAGCGAGGGCATCGCGGTGGCTGTCGAGCACCGGGCCGGGGTCGATCACCGCGACGTCGCCGCGGCCGACGATGTAGGTGCCGGTTCCGTGATACGTGAACTTCGACGGGTTGCGGGCGATGATCCGGCGCACCTTCGGCGCGACGTCGGCGACCGCGCCGTAGTCGAACGAGTCGGTGTCGAGCGAGACGAAGTCGATCGGGCTCATCGGACGCGCGGTCCGGGCGCTGACGCGCCGTCCGGGATCACGTCGTCCAGGCCAATGCTCGCAGCTCACCGACCGGTACGCCGTGGCCCAGTATGGGCACCGCGACGGTCGGCTCGACCGCGTCGACGATCTCCTCGTCGACGTCGAGGAGCCGCATCATCTCGATCGTGACCGCCCGGCGCGCCGCGTCCGAACCGTCGGCGATCTTCAACGCCGCTGCCCGGCCGGCCGTCGTTGCCACGACCATCACCCCCGCCGCACCCTCCTTGGCGATCAGGCCCGGGACCGCAGCGGTCCACGCGGTGACGTCGCGCCCCGTGCCCCCGACCATCTCCGGGTGTTCTCCCATCGCGACCGACACGGCCGACCCCACTGCAACGGCCGCGAACGCGACCGCCAGCTCACGGAGCGACAGGGTGTGCGTCGGCGCGCCGCATCCGTCGACCCCGATGTGCATCGTCGATGCCGTCGATGGCCCGATCAGGTCGAGAATCTTGGCCGTGATCGCCTGCTGCAACGGATGCCCGTCGGCGAGGTAATCGTCGGTCGTCCACCCGTTGACCCGGCACGTCACGAGCATTCCGGCGTGCTTGCCCGAGCAGTTGTGCTGCAGCGTTGACGGTGGCGTGCCGGCCACCCGCGCCGCCGCCCGGGCATCGGCGCCATACGGGCGTGCGGCAGTGTTCTGCAGGTCCGACTCGGCGAATCCGTGGGCGGCGAGGATGCGCCGGACGCCGTCGAGGTGCAGGGGCTCACCGCTGTGACTCGCGCACACGACCGCCAGCAGCTCGGTCGGCAGGTCGAGACCGAGCTCGACCATCGCCTGCGCCTGGATGGGTTTCAAGGCCGAGCGCGGGTAGATCACCAGATCGGGGTCGCCGATCGATGCCGCTACTGCGCCGTCTGCGTCCACGACGACGCCAGCACCGTGGTGCAGCGATTCCTCCAGGCCGGAACGGGTGGTCACCGCGACCGGAGCAAACGAATCGTCGAATCTCGTTCGCGTCACGTGCTCACACTAGGGAGTTTGCGGCTCCTCCGTTTGCGAACTCCGCTGCGACTCGAGTCGCGATGACCGGCGTGGGGGCTGGATCGTGGTCAGATTGTTGTCGATCACGTCGTACCGCTTGCCCCACTCGCCGGCGAGCGCCTGGGCCATCGCCGCGGCCGGCAGCGCGAGGATCGCACCGATCGCGCCGAGCAGCGACGCGCCACCGAGGGCCGCACCGAATGCCACCGCCGGGTGCAGCTCCATTGTCCGGGCCGTGATGCGGGGCGCGAAGAAGTAGTTCTCGATCTGTTGGTAGATCACGATGAACCCGATCACGATCGCAGCCTTCAGCGGCGAGTCCAGGAACGTCACCAGCACGGGCAGGATGCCGGCGAGGTACGTGCCGACGACCGGGAGGAATTGGCTGACCAGACCGACCCACAGTGCGAGCGCGATCGGCGCCTGTGTGCCGAGCGACTGGAACACCACCCAGTGGAAGAACGCCGACAGCAGTGCCAGCAATGCACGTGAATAGAGGTAGCCGCCGGTCTTGGTGATCGCCAGCTCCCATGCGCTGAGCACGCGCGCCTGCCGGGCCGGGGTGAGGCGAGCGCAGATGAGCCGCCGTAACCGAGGGCCGTCCGCGACGAGGTAGTACGTGAAGAGCAGGATCGACAGGCCCTGGAAGATCACACCGAGCGCGGTCAGCGAGAGCCGCAGCGCCTCGTCGCCCTGCGACTGGATGAACTGCTGGACCCGGCCGTCGGGATCGTTGAACTCGTCGATCACCTCCTGCGGGTCGATGTTGGTGCCGAACGTGTCGTTGAGGAAGTTGACGGTGTCGGTGATGTAGGCGTCGGATTCGGACAGCAGGTCGGCGACCTGCGTGCCGACGAGCGTGCCGATCGCGACGACGAACACGAGGAACGTCAGCAGCACGCCGAGCAGGATCGACATCGTGGCACGGCCGCGGCGCCATCCCCGGCGGGCGAGCTTGTTGACGCCCGGTTCGACGGCGAGCGCCAGGAACAGTGACACGAGGAGCAGAATCAGCAGCCCGCTCAACCGGTGGAAGACATGGCGGGCGACGAACGTGAGCAGGAATCCGGCCCAGAACACGATCACCGCGGGGACCACCCAGCGGGGCAGTATCCGGTCGGTGGCGCGGCGATCGAGCGGCTGACCGTCGCCGTTCGTCGGATCGGCCGGCGCGTCCGACGGCTCGTCCTCGAAAGTTGGGGGCACGTCCGGAGCGTACTCACGCGATCGTGGCACGATGAGACAATGAGTTCTCGCACCGCGCTCTCGCTCCGGAGTCGCCGATGAGCGATCCGCGGGCGGAACTGCAGCGGTGGCTCGGCGAACAGATCCGTCATCGCGTCGTCGGGCCGGACAGTTCACCGCGCGATGCAGCGGCCTTCGACAGCGAGGAGCCGGGCTGGTTCGATGACGACGCGCCGATCCGGCGGGTCCACGCCGATGCCTCGATGTTCGTCGGCGGGATGCGCGCCCTGCTGTTCCAGTCGTTGCATCCGCTGGCGATGGCCGGTGTCGCCGAGCACTCCGATTACCGCACCGATCCGTGGGGCCGGCTGCAGCGCACCGCCGCGTTCATGGCGGCCACCACCTTCGGTCCCGCGACCGAGGCACAGCGCGCCGTCGACGTCGTACACCGCGTCCACACCCGGGTCGTCGGCACGGCCCGCGACGGACGGCCCTACGCCGCCAACGACCCGCACCTGCTGCACTGGGTGCACATCGCCGAGCTCGACAGCTTCCTCGCCGCACACGACCGCTACGGCGAGCGCCCGCTCCAAGACGACGACCGGGACCGGTACGTCGCCGACTCGGCAGTGATCGCCCGGGCGCTCGGCGTGGAGGCACCGCCCGAGTCCGCGCGTGAGCTCCGGGCGCATCTCCGTCGCTTCCGTCCCGAGCTCCGCGGCACGCCCGAGGCGCGTGAGGCCGCGCGGTACCTGCTGATCCAGCCGCCGTTACCGTTCGCCGGGCGCGCCCCGTATGCGCTGATCTGCGCCGCCGCCGTCGCGTTGATGCCGGCGTGGACGCGGTGGCCGTTGCGGCTGCCATGGCTCCCGGTTTCCGAGGCACTCGCGGTGCGCCCTGCCGGCGAGTTGATCACCCGCACGCTCCGCTGGGCCCTGCCCACCTGACGCGGCCCGCCAGCTCGCCGACTCGGTTCTGTGGACCGATCGTTGCGGATTCCGCATCACAACGTCCGCAGAACGGTGTGAACCGGTGGTGCGTCAGGCGGTGGCTCGTCGGAGGGCGCCGGCGAGGTCACCGCGGTCCTCGACGGTCACCCCTGCATCGAGATCCAACCACCCCGCCATCGACCGCAACTCGGCGGCCAGCTCGGCGGCGACCTCCCGCTCGTCGATGCCCGGTTCGCCGTAGGCACCCTGGACGAGCAGCCGGCCGGCGGCGCGATCCGCCTTCAGGTCGACTCGCCCGACCAGTTCGTCGCCGAGCAGGAACGGCAACACGTAGTAGCCGTACCGCCGCTTCGGCCGCGGTACGTAGATCTCGATCCGGTAGTGGAAGCCGAACAGCCGCTCGACACGCTCGCGGCACCAGACGACGGGATCGAACGGGCTGAGCAGGGCGCGTGCCCGGATGCGCCGCGGACGGGCGGCATCGGGGTGGAGGTACGCCGGCTTGCCCCAGCCCTCGACGGTCGTCTCGACGAGCCGGCCCTCCTCGACGAGTTCCTTGAACAGCGCTCTCGTGTGCGTGAGGCGGTGGTAGTCGGCCAGATCCGACGCTGTCCCCAGACCATGGCTCCGGGCCGCACGCACGAGCAGCTCCTTGCGAGCATCGCGTTCGTCCGGGGTCGGAAGATCGAGGATCTCGGCCGGGATGACCCGTTCGGCCAGGTCGTAGACCCGCGCGAAGTCCTTGGGCCGACGGGTGGCGGCGGCCTCGCCGTTGATGAACAGGATCTCGAGCGCGTACTTGCCGTCATCCCAGTCCCACCACTCGCCCTTCGGGCGCTCACGCATCGACAGATCACTGGCGACGAGCGGTCCGTCGGTGCGCAGCCGGTCGCGCACCGACGCGATCAGGTCGGGCCGCTCGGCGGCGAACCGGCGCATCCCCTTCCACCGCGGGTGCCCGGCCATCGCCCAGCGCAGAGACGGGTGCAACTCGACGGGGACGTGCGACGCCTCGTGGACCCAGTACTCGAACAGCTCCCCCGCCCGGGTGGCGTCGGCGATCAGCGAGCGCGGATGGGGACCGAGGCGGGCGAACAGCGGCAGTTCCTGGCTGCGCACCAGCACATTGACCGCGTCGATCTGGATCAGCCCCATCCGGTCGACGATCTTGCGGAGGTGCCGGCGGTCGACGCGCCCCGTCGGTCGCTTGTCCGCGAGGCCCTGCGCGCCGAGCGCGATCCGGCGAGCCTGCGCGCGGGAGATCTCGGCGCTCACCCCGTCACCCCAACACCAACGCGTGAGGTTATTGCGCAGCCAGTGCGCAATAACCTCACGCGTTCGCCTCGGTCACGCGTTCGATCTCAGTCGTCGGCGACGGTGATCTCGACGGAGTTGATGACGACGTCGGTCTTCGGGCGGTCACCGCCGCCGGTCGGCACGTTCTGCATCGTGTCGACGACGTCGAGACCCTTCACCACCTGCCCGAACAGGCTGTACTGCGGCGGAAGGCCGACGCCCGACGGGCCGGAGACGATGAAGAACTGGCTGCCGTTGGTGTTCGGGCCGGCGTTGGCCCTCGCGACCGAACCGATCTGATACTCACGCGGCTTCGGCAGCTCGTCCTCGAAGCGGTAGCCCGGGCCGCCACGACCGGTGCCGGTCGGGTCGCCGCCCTGGCACATGAAGCCGGGGATGATGCGGTGGAAGATCACGCCGTCGTAGTAGTGGTTCAGCGCGAGGAAGACGAAGTTGTTGACGGTCTTCGGCGCCTTGATCGCATCGAGCGCGATCACGATCTCGCCCAGCGACGTGTCGAGCTTCGCGGTGTATCGCTTGTCGGTGTCGATCCCCATCTCCGGTGCAGCGGGAAAATCCTGCTGCTTGGAGGCGGAACCGTCGAAAGGAGGAAAGGCCATGGCGCCGGACTCTAGTCAAAGTTGTGCCTGGCACAACTTTGACTCAGTTGAGGCTGTTGTAGGCGGCGATCGCGGCGTTGGCGTCGGCGACGGCGGCGGTGAGCGTGGTCTGGACGTCGGCGCCGCCGATGATCGCGGCGACCGCGCGGGCGGTGATCACGCGCACCTCGCGCTGCGGTCCCAGCACCGGGGCATTGGCGGTGACGTCGTCCGCACGGACCTGCAGCTGGTCGTAGGGCACCCGGAAGCGCGGGTCCTCGGCATAGGTGGTGGCGATCGGGTCGAGATCCAACGCATCGACGCGCACCGGGACGTACCCGGTGCCGGCCGCCCACGACGACTGCGACTGAGCGCTCGTCAGATGCGTGATGTAGTCCCACGCCGCAGCGGTCACCGCGTCGCCCTTGTCGGCGACGATCCACAGCGACGCGCCGCCGACCTGGGCACCCGGCACGTCGCTTGGGCCGGGCATCGGCCCGACGCCGATGTCCTCCGGGGTCAGCCCGGCGAACGTGCCGCTGCCGAGCACCTGGATCACCGTGCCGAGCGCCGCCGACGTGCCGATCGTCATCGCGCCGGGCGACTCGGGGTCGACCATCTTCAGCAACGACTGCGAGCCATCGGGGTTGTCGCCGACGGACACCGCCAGACCGTCGTCGATCATGTCCTGCACGAACGTCATCAGTTCGACACCGGTGGCGCTGTCGAACAGCACCTCGGTCGCCGGGGCCAGGCGGCCGTTGCCATTGTCCGCGTACGGGGCGCCGGCGCGCCCGAACCACTGCTCGATGAACCAACCGCCGCCGGAGTCGGGGCCGCTGTCGATCACGATGCCGAACGACGCGGCGCCGGTGTCGACGATCTGCTGGGAGGCCGCCCGCAGCTCTTCGAGCGAGACCGGCGGATCGTCGGGGTCGAGCCCGGCCGCGACGAACACCTTGCGGTTGTAGTACAGCACCGGGTCGCTGACGTTGAACGGCATCGACCACTGGATGCCCTCGTAGGTGTAGGCGCTGAGCGCCCGCGGCAGGAACTGCGACGTGTCGTGGCCGCTCGATTCGAGGCATGCCGCGATCGGCACGACGGTGCCCGACTCGGCGAACTGTTGCAGCGAGTACTCGGGCAGCTGCACGAGGTCGGGCCGGCTGCTCTGGCTCGCGTTGATGAACTTGTCGATCGTCGAGCCGTAGCTCGTCTGGTTCTGCAGCTCGATCCGCACCTGGTCCTGGCCGGCGTTGTACTCGTCGGTGAGCGCGATCAACTCGGACTCCAGCTCGTTGGTCATCCCGTGCCAGAACAGGACGTCGACTGGACCGTCGGCGGCGTCCAGGGCATCGGTCGGGCAACCCGGGAACTGGGCGAGCGGTGCGAGCGTCGTGACCGGCGCAGCCTGCGTCGTCGCCGGCACCGACCCGTCCGCCGTCGTCGCGGGCGGCGCCGCGTCGGTCCCGGGCGCGGCGGTGTCCGGCGGATCGGTCTGCGGTGCAGCGGTCGCAGCAGCCGGGTCGTCCTCCCCCGCGC
>JABDKP010000106.1 GCA_013002175.1 Ilumatobacter sp. | reverse complement strand
TGGCGCAGCCGTGCCTGCGGCACACTGGGCGCATGGCCGCACGCCTCGAATTCGTGCTCGACTGCAACGACCCCGACCTGCTCGCCTACTTCTGGTCCGCGGCACTCGGCTATCGACGGTTCGGGTCTGCCGCGCGGTACCGATCGATCGTCGACCCCGACGGCGTGGGGCCGAAGATGATCCTCCAGGGCGTCGACGAGCCGAAGACCGGGAAGAACCGGATGCACATCGACATCCAGCACGACGACATCGAAGCCGACGCGGCCCGCCTGGTCGACCTCGGAGCGGTGCGGCTGGCCGAACTACCGATTGCGGAGCACGGCACCGCCTGGATCTTGATGGCGGATCCGGAAGGCAACGAGTTCTGCGTCTGCGAGTGCTGAGCGAGCGTCGCGAGCGTCGGTCGTAGCGCCACGGCCCTTCCGACAACTGGCAGGTGTCAGGCAGGGGTCAGGCAGGGGTCAGACACCAATGGGGGTCTAGCTGGGGGTTTGTGAGGGGGTGGCGAGGACGGCGGTGACCTCGGCGACGATCTGCTCGGCGGTGGCGCCCGGCGTGAGCACCGCCGCGATGCCGGCGGCGCTCAGCTCGTCCAGGTCGTGGTCGGGCACGATGCCGCCGAGGATCACCGGGATCTCGCTGCCGCGGGCGCGGATCTCCTCGACGACGAGCGGCGCGAGCGTCATGTGCGCGCCGGACAGCATCGACAACCCGATCGCGTCGACGTCCTCGTCGACGGCTGCCGCAGCCACGGTCGCCGGCGTCTGGAACAGCCCGGTGTAGATCACCTCGTAGCCGGCGTCGCGCAGGATGCGGGCAACGACCTTGATGCCGCGGTCGTGGCCGTCGAGACCGACCTTGGCGACCAGGATCCGTTCACCGGCCATGTCGATCACTGCCCATCAGATCACCGGCACTTCGACGTGTCGACCGAACTCGGATTCCAGGCTGCCCATGATCTCGCCGAGCGTCGCATAGACCTTGACCGCGTCGATCAACGCCGGCATCAGGTTGACGTCGGGGTCGGCGGCGTCGGTGCGGACCCGTGCCAGCGCCGCGTCGACGGCGGTCTGGTCGCGATCCTGGCGGACCCGGTCGAGCCGCTTGCGCTGCCGCTGCTCGTCCTCGTTGGAGATGAGCAGCAGGTCGATCTGATCGTCGTCGTTGCCCTCGGTGAAGTCGGTGACGCCGACCATCGGCGCTCGGCCGGCGTTGCGCAGCCGCTCGAGCTCGTATGCCGAGTCACTGATCTTGCCCTGGAACCAGTTCTCCTCGATGCCCTCGATCGCCCCCTCCAGCATCGACCCGTCGCCGAGTTCGTCGAGATGGGCGAACAACTCCTCGGCCTGGCGCTCCATCTCGTCGGTCAGCGACTCGATGAAGTACGAGCCGCCGAGCGGGTCCGCGACATGGGCGACGTTCGTCTCGTGGGCGATCACCTGCTGCGTGCGGAGCGCGATCCGGGCCGCCTTCTCCGTCGGGAGCGCGAGGGCCTCGTCCATCGAGTTGGTGTGCAGCGACTGGGCGCCGCCGAGCACGCCTGCCAGCGCCTCGATCGCGGTGCGCACGATGTTCACCTCGGGCTGCTGGGCCGTCAGCGACACACCGGCGGTCTGGCAGTGGAATCGGAGCTGCATCGACTTCGGGTTCTGCGCGCCGTACCGCTCCTTCATCCAACGGGCCCAGATGCGCCGCGCCGCCCGGTACTTCGCGATCTCCTCGAAGAAGTCGATGTGGGCGTTGAAGAAGAAGCTGAGGCGGGGCGCGAAGGTGTCGACCGGCAGCCCGGTCTGCAGTGCGAGTTCGACGTACGCGAACCCGTTTGCGAGGGTGAACGCGAGTTCTTCCACCGCCGTCGAACCCGCCTCGCGGATGTGGTAGCCCGAGATCGAGATCGAGTGCCATCTCGGCATTTCGGCCGCCGTGAAGTCGATCGTGTCGCGCACGAGCCGCATCGAGTGGCGCGGCGGGAAGACGAACTCCTTCTGCGCCTGGTACTCCTTGAGGATGTCGTTCTGCAACGTGCCACCGAGCGCCGATCGAGGTGTGCCGTTGAGTTCGGCCTGCGCGACGAACATCGCGAGGATCACTGCCGCGGGGGAGTTGATCGTCATCGACGTGGTGATCTCGTCGAGGTCGATGCCGGCGTAGAGGTCCTGCATGTCGGCGAGCGTGTCGATCGCGACACCGCACCGGCCGACCTCGCCGAGGGCCATCTCGTCGTCGGAGTCCAGCCCGAGCAGCGTCGGCATGTCGAACGCGGTCGACAGCCCGGTGCCGCCGGCCCTGATGATCTCCTTGAAGCGCCAGTTGGTGTCCTCTGCGGTGCCGAAGCCGGCGAACATCCGCATCGTCCACAGCTTGGACCGGTACATCGACGCGTACGGTCCGCGGGTGTACGGGTACACCCCGGGGAATTCGCCGTCGTCGGGCCCATAGCCGGCATCGACGGGGATCCCCGACATCGTGCGGAAGTCGGCATCGCGCAGCGGCGCGGCGTCGTACGCCTCGTTCCACAGTTCTCGGTTGGTCGGCATGACGCAGGAGTTTACTTTGATGTCAAAGTAAAGACAAGAACCTCGCTAGGGTCACGGTGATGGGCACGGCTCGCGATCCGATCGAACTGGCCCGCGACAACTGGAGGTCGGCAGGTTGGGCCGACAGCAGTGACGGCATGGCGCTGGTCACGTCGGTGATGCGTGTCCAGCAGGTGCTGCTGACGACCATCGACGATCTGCTCAGACCGTTCGGGCTGACGTTCGCCCGCTTCGAGGTGCTGATGCTGCTGCACTTCAGTCGCGTCGGCGAGCTGCCGGTCGGCAAGATCGGCGAGCGGCTGCAGGTCCATCCCGCCAGTGTGACGAATGCGGTCAACCGGCTGGAGGGTGCGGGCCACGTCACCCGCCGCCCCAACGCAGATGATGGCCGAAGCGTGCTGGCCGCGATCACCGCGCAGGGCCGGGCACTCGTGTTGGACGCCGCCGCGACGCTGAACGCCGAGGTGTTCCTGAACGTGCCGCTGCCGGCCGCGGCGCGTCACGATCTCTACGAGCTGATGCGGCGATGGCGATCTGAGTTCGAGGACTTCGACGAGTGACGCTCGGCGTTCGGTGGCCCGCTCATCGCCGGAGGCGCTGTTGCCGATCGGCCGCTCGCGGCAGCGCAGGTCGTCGCAGTCTGAGTACAGTCGAGCCGTGGCCCAAGTGACCTTTGCCAAGGCGCTGCAGCGGCATGTCGACTGCCCGCCCGCGACGATCGAGGCCGACACCCTGCGGGGCGTCTTCGACGGATACTTCGCGCAATTCCCGGCCGCCCGGACGTATGTGCTCGACGAGCACGGCGCAGTGCGGCGCCACATCGCCGTGTTCGTCGCCGGCGAGCTGATCGCGGATCGCGGCGGCCTCGCGGACGGGGTCGACGCGGACGACGATGTCCACGTGTTCCAGGCGCTCTCCGGAGGAGCGACATGACCGACGTCGTTCGAGGACCAGTGCGATGAGCAGGGCATTCGTCGGGACGCGCAAGGGCCTGTTCACGGTGGACGTCGGAGCAGACGAGGGGCCGACGATCAGCCGGCCCGCGTTCGACGGTGTCTCGGTGACCAACGCGGTGCGCGACCGCCGCGACGGCGCACTCTATGCCTCGCTCGACCACGGCCACTTCGGTGTCCATCTGCACCGCAGCGACGACGACGGGACGTCGTGGTCCGAGATCGCGGCACCCGAGTACCCGCCCAAGCCGGAGGGTGTCGTCGACGTCAACCCGATGACGCAGCAGGAGACGGACTGGGCGACGCAGCTGGCCTGGACGATCGAGCCCGGCCACCCGGACGAGCCTGGCGTGCTGTGGTGCGGGACGATCCCCGGCGGGTTGTTCCGCTCCGACGACCGGGGCGATTCGTGGCAGCTCGTCGACGCATTGTGGAACGTGCCGGCGCGGGCCAAGTGGTTCGGCGGGGGGTACGACGAGGCCGGCATCCACAGCGTCAGCGTCGACCCGCGCGGCCCGGGACGGGTGGTGATCGGGCTGTCGTGCGGTGGCGCGTGGCGAACCGCCGACGGGGGAGCGACCTGGCAGGTCGCGGCGACCGGGATGCGGGCGGACTTCGTGCCGCCCGAGCTCGCCGACGATCCCGACACTCAGGACCCACATCGTCTCGCCAGGTGCGAATCCGACCCCGACGTGATCTGGTGCCAGCACCACTGCGGGATCTTCCGCACCGAAGACGACGGGACACACTGGGTGGAGATCGAAGAGGCGGGCCCGTCGACGTTCGGGTTCGCAGTTGCGGCGCATCCGGCCGACCCGGGCACGGCATGGTTCGTTCCGGCGGTCAGCGACGAGGTCCGCGTCCCGGTCGACGGCCGATTCGTCGTCACCCGGACGCGCGACGGCGGCCGGACGTTCGACGTGCTGACCGATGGTTTGCCGACGGGCGCCTCGTATGACCTCGTCTACCGTCACGGGATGGACGTCGACGCCGCAGGCACGACGCTGATGCTCGGCTCGACGACCGGCTCGCTGTGGTGGTCACCCGACGGTGGCGACCACTTCGAGCTGCTGTCGGCCCACCTGCCACCGATCCACTCGGTCCGGTTCGGCTGACGGCACGCCCGGTGCGCCCCGATCCGCCCTCGGCCGACAGCAGCCCATAGTTTCGACGCAGACGTCGAGAGATGGAGGACCGATGACGCAACACCGCTCCGATGTGGTGCTGTACGAGCAGCGTGGTCACGTCGCGGTGATCACGCTGAACCGGCCCGACCGGCTGAACGCATGGACCGCCGAGATGGGTGCCCGCTACTGGGACCTCCTCGATGCGGCGACGGCGGACCCGACGGTACGGGCGATCGTCGTCACCGGTGCCGGCAGGGGGTTCTGTGCGGGCGCCGACATGGACCTGCTGCAGTCGATCGGTGCCGGTGACCGCCCCACCGAGCCCGTGCGCGACGAGCACCAGACGTACACCATCGGGGTGCCGAAGCCGGTGATCGGGGCGATCAACGGAGCCTGCGCCGGTCTCGGGCTGGTACAGGCCACGATGTTCGACGTGCGGTTCGCGGCCGAGGGCGCCAAGTTCACCACGGCATTCGGCCGCCGCGGGTTGATCGCGGAACACGGCATCGCCTGGATGCTGCCGCGCATCGTCGGTCACGCGAATGCGATGGACCTGCTGCTGTCAGCGCGCATCGTGCTCGCCGACGAGGCGCAGCAGATGGGTCTGGTCAACAAGGTCGTCCCGGCCACCACGCTGATGGCCGAGACGCTGGCGTACGCCGACGACATCGCGGAACACGTGGCCCCGTCGTCGATGCGGGTGATCAAGCGGCAGCTCACCGACGGCTGGGACTTCGATCTGGAGGCGTCGAATCGCGACACGACCGCGAAGATGATCCACTCGCTCGGTCAGCCCGACTTCAAGGAGGGCGTGCAGAGTTTCGTCGAGCGACGTCCACCCGACTTCACTCCGGTCACCGACCGCGACTGACGACGATTCATCTCGACCATCCGCCGTCGATCGTCCGGCCGAACGTGGGAAATGTCACCCGCGTCAGTTCACGGCGCCGTCGAGCGGTACAGCAGGATCGATGCAATCAGCACCCACGCCATCCACGTGAGGAAGCCGAGCAGGACGAGCAACCCGAACACCGCGACTTCGGTGCCGGCAGCGACGATGCCGAGCGCCGAGAGGGCGGCCGATGCGAATGCGAGGTAGCCCATCCATGCCGGCAGGAAGCGCTTCCACAGTACGAGCGCACCCAGTGCCATCATGTGGGCGGCGGTCGCGGCGCTGCTGAAGCCGAATGCCGCGAAGCCGACGACCCACACGAACTCGCTGGAGCCGACGAGCGTGTCCGGTCGCAGTGCGGGCGCGACGAACAACGCTTGGGCCCCGGCCGAGATGGCGCCGCTCATCACGAAACCGATGAGCGCGATCACGGCCAACCGCGGTCCGCTCGGCTCGAGCCTGGCAATTGTGCGCCACAGCGAGGCGATGAACCAGATGGCCGGGATGAACGCCACTCCGAACAGGATCGCGCCGAGCTTGATGCCGTCGGCGTTGTCGACGAAATAGGCGCCGATCTCAGCGGCGGATGCGTCCCGATCCGGTGGCGAACCGGACACTGCGAACGACACGACCTGGAGCACGACGAACAGCACCCCGGCGAGGTAGCCGTACCGGTGCCATTTCGCGTCGTCCCACACGTCGGTTGCCGCGTCGGCCGTCTTCGTGGTCGTGTCACTCATCGTTGTCCCCTTCCAGAGGGGGGATCGCATCCCGTCGATGCGACCCTCGTTCGACGGTACGCCTCTTTTCACAAGCGTTCAAGCATGTCCGAGCCGCATCGGTGCAGGTCGCGGGGCCGCGATGACCGCTGTCACAGTGCGATGAGCACCACGGGAAGGGTGAGCACCGACGCGATCGTGCCGACGACGACGCCCGTCGTCACGCGGTCGGGCGCGAGGTCGTACTCGATCGCGACGACTGCGCAGAACACCGCGGGCGGCATCGCGGACTGGATGATCACGGCATCGAGGAAGTCGCCGTCGAGGCCGAGCGCTGCCGCGACCGCGCCCGCGGCCAGCGGCGCGAGCGCCAGTTTGCATGCCAGCATCAGGCCGACATCGCCGGTGGGTCGCGTCGCCCCGGTCTGGACGAGTTGGAGCCCGAGCGTGAACAGCATGATCGGGATGAGCGCGCCCGCAAGGAGACCGATCGGTCGGTCGATCACGAGGGGGAGGTCGACGTTGCCGGCGTTGACCACGACCGCCAGCGCGCCGGCGACGGCCATCGGCGCGCTCACCGCCCGGACGACTGCGTGAAACGGGGATCTCGATCGCGCCTCGGCGAGGCCGACGCTGAGCACCAGCCCGCCGATGTTGATCGTCAGCATCAGCACCCCGGCGATCGGGAGCGCGTCGTCGCCGAGTGCGAAGCCGACGATCGCCAGCCCGGCGTTGCCGACGTTGCCGTAGGCGCTCGTCATTGCGGTGGCCGCCGCGATCTCGAAGTCGACGTCGCCGATTCTGGCCCACACGGCGACGACGACCAACGATGCGGCCATGCCGGCGAGGCCGGCGAGGACGAGCCGCACCACGACGCTTCCGTCGAGTTCCGCGTCGGCGAGCACCGCGAACACGAATGCCGGGCCGAGGACGTAGAACGACAGCCGGGACAGGCTGGCGACGTCGAAGTCGAGGCGGCGACCGACGACGGCACCCAGGACGACGACCAGTGCGACCGGTGCCAGCACGTCGAAGAGCACGTTTGCCACGGACATCGCTGACCGACCCTATGCGACGCACCCGTCGGCGTTCCGGGTGGCCCGCCGTGGCCCATCGCTGCTGCCACGACTCACCTATGGTGCGGGCATGGACGTCGGATTTCATCGGGTCGCCGTGGTCAACCGCGGCGAGGCGGCGATGCGGTTGATCAACGCCGTTCGTGAACTGCGATACGAGCAGGGCGTCGACCTCCGCACGATCGCGCTGCACACCACGGCGGAGCGCACGGCGATGTTCGTGCGGGACGCCGACGAGGCGGTGTGCATCGACGCCGGTCGACCGCCCGATGCCGGGAGCCCGTACCTCGACCTCGGCGCGTTGGAACAAGCGCTGGTCCTCGCCCGCGCCGATGCGGCGTGGGTGGGATGGGGTTTCGTCGCCGAGCGGCCGGAGTTCGCCGAGCTCTGCGACCGCCTCGGCGTGGTGTTCATCGGCCCGCGCCCCGAGGTGATGCGGACGCTGGGAGACAAGATCGAAGCGAAGCTGCTCGCCGAGCGTTCCGACGTGCCGGTGGCCCCGTGGAGCGGTGGTCCGGTCGAGACCGTCGAGGAGGCCCACGACCACGCGGCCCGGATCGGCTTCCCGCTGATGATCAAGGCCACCGCGGGCGGCGGAGGGCGAGGCATCCGCAAGGTCACCGAGCCGGCCGGTCTGGCCGAGGCATTTGCCAGCGCCCGCTCGGAGGGGTTGAAGGGCTTCGGCGACGCCACCGTGTTCATGGAACGCGTCGTGTCCGACGCCCGCCACGTGGAAGTCCAGATCATCGGCGACAGCCACGGCGCGGTCTGGGCGGTCGGCGTGCGCGATTGCAGCATGCAGCGGCGCAACCAGAAGGTGATCGAGGAGTCGCACTGCGTCGCGATGACCGCGGAGCAGGATCGCGACCTCCGGGCGGCCGCAGTACGCCTGGCGCAGGCGGCCGGCTACACCAATGCGGGCACGGTCGAGTTCCTCTTCCAACCTGCCGAGAACGCGTTCTCGTTCCTCGAGGTCAACACCCGGCTGCAGGTCGAGCACCCCGTCACGGAACTGACCACCGGGCTCGATCTCGTCAAGCTGCAGATCCACGTCGCGAGTGGCGGCCGGCTCGACGGTGACCCGCCGTCGACCGTGGGATACGCGATCGAGGCCCGGCTCAACGCAGAGGACCCGCAGCGTGCGTTCTCGCCGGCCCCCGGCACGATCGCGACGTTGTCGCTGCCGGTCGGTTCGGGGATTCGCGTCGACACCGGCGTCGCCGAGGGGGACGTGATCCCTCCGGAGTTCGACTCGATGATCGCCAAGGTGATCGCCGCCGGGCGGACGCGTGACGAGGCGCTGGGACGCCTCCATCGGGCGCTGTCGCAGATGACGGTGCTCGTGCGCGGCGGTACGACGAACAAGTCGTTCCTGCTGGACCTGCTCGATCGTCCCGAGGTGCGTTCGAGCTCGATCGACACGTCGTGGCTCGACGAGCTCACTGCCGCGGACGAGCATCTGCCGACGCGCCTTGCCGACGTCGCGCTGATCGCTGCGGCACTCGACGCCGCCGAGCTGCTCGCCGTGCTGGACCGTGACGCGTTCTTCGGCACCGCATCGCGAGGACGGCCACACCTCGACGCGGCTGCCGATGACGACATCGAGCTCCGTCACGATGGCGAGTCGTATCGCGTCACGGTCCGGCAGGTGCTGCCGAACCGCTACGAGGTCGCCCTCGACGGCGAGACGAGGATCATCGACCTCGAACGGTTGGGCCGGTCCCAGAGCAGGTTGACGATCGGCGCTGTGACCCACAGCGTCGTCTCGACGACGCATGAGAGCGAGCACCTCGTCGAGGTCGACGGCGTGGCCCATCGGTTCTCGCGCGACGACGCCGGGGTCGTCCGGGCACCGTCGGCGTCGCTGGTCGTCCGCCTCGACGTCCACGTCGACGACGTCGTGGATGCCGGCGCGCAACTCGCCGTCGTCGAGGCGATGAAAATGGAGATCGCGATCACCGCCCCCGTCGCCGGCCGGGTCCGCGACGTGTTCGTCGCCGCGAACGCCCAGGTCGTCGCCGGTGCGCCACTGATCCGCATCGAGCCGGAGGGCGACGACGACACCGTCGCGGATGGCCGTGGGCGCGTCGCCCTGGTGTCACTTCCACCGGCGGTGCCGGCCAACGGCGCCGAGCTGATCCGGGCCTCGATCCTCGGCTTCGACGTCTCGACCGCCCGCGCCCTCGACGTCGCCGAGCGCGGCGACGTCGACGATCTCGCCGCGGCACGCCTCCTGGACGCGTTCGCCGACCTGTGCGTGCTCGCGCCCGAGCGTCTCGATGCGGACAGCGACGGTCGAAGTGGCGCCCGAGAACACCTCAACAGCTACCTCCGCTCGCTCGACACCGAGCGTGAGGGGTTACCGGAATGGTTTGGCGACCGACTGCGGCGGGCCCTGGACCACTACGGCGTCACCGAACTCGACCCGACCCCCGAACTGCGCGCGGCGCTGTATCGCATCTTCGTCTCCCAACAGCGGCGTGACGAGCAGGTCGACATCGTTGCCTCACTGCTGCGTGACCCGCACGGCGACCCGGCCCTGCGGGGCACGCTCGACCGGCTGATCGACGCGACGCGTCGTCGCTACCCGGCACTCGCCGGTCTCGCCCGCTCGGTGCGGTACCGACTCTTCGACCGGCCGCACATCGACCGGGCACGGGCGGACATCGCCGCGACGATGAAGCAGCTCGCCGCGACGGTGGCGAGCTCACCCGACGACTGCGATGCCGACGTCGAGCGACTGATCGGGTGTCCGCTGGCGCTGATGCCGATCTACGCGGCCGACGACGTGCTCGGCTCGACAGCCACACCGGGACGGCTGATCGAGGTGTTGACCAGGCGTTTCTACCGGATCCGCCGGCTCGACGAGGTGCGCATCGACCTCGACAACGGCGTCGAGACGGTCCGGACGCGGTACGTCCACAAGGGCCGCACGGTCCACATCGTCGCCGTTCGCGCCCGGCGGGGGAAGCTCCGTGCGACGCTGACCCGGCTCGTCGACATCGTCGCGCAGGTCGAGGCGCCCGACACCGTGGTCGTCGATGTCTATGTCCCGTTGGGTGACGACATCGCGCCGACACCCGACGATCTCGCGGCGGACATCGACACCACGCTCCGGGCGGTCGACTTCCCGATCGTCGTCCGGCGGGTCGCCGTCGCGGCGGCGCACGCGGCCGGCGACGTCCAGTTCTTCACGTTCCGTCGCGCCGACAGCGCCGGGGTGCGGCCGTACTGGATGCCGGCGACGGCCGAGGCCGACGACGTCGACCCCCGGGTCTTCGAGGAGGACGTGAAGTTCCGCGGGCTGCATCCGATGATCGCCCGCCGGTTGCAGATGTGGCGGCTGGCGAACTTCGAGATCAGTCCGCTCCCGGCGCCGGGCGAGGCGTTCCTGTTCGATTGCGTCGCGCGGGAGAACCCGTCCGACCGGCGCCTCGTCGCCGTCGCGGAGGTGCGTGACGTGACGCCGGTTCGCGACGACCACGGCAAGGTGGTCGGGCTCCCCGAGGTCGAGCACCTCCTGGTCGGGTGCCTCGACGCGATCCGGCGCGCCAGGGTGGAGTTGCCGGGGGTTGCGGCGCTCGAATGGAACCGGATCATGTTGTACGTCTGGCCGGTCGTCGACTTCTCGCCCGCCGAACTGGACGAGGTCGCCCGGAGGCTGGCGCCGCTGACCGAGGGGTTCGGCTTGGAACAGGTCGTCGTGAGCGGACGACTCGCGGCCGAGGACCCGCAGGCACCCCCGATCGAAGCGGTGCTGCGGATCGCGTTCGAGCCGGGCCGTGGCGTCACGGTGCGGATGACCGAGCCGGCGACCGAGCCGATGCAGCCGCTCGACGACTACACCCGCAAGGTGATGCAGACCCGCCGGCGCGGGCTGACCTATCCCTACGAGGTCGTGCCGATACTCGCCGGACCCGACGGCACGTGGGTCGAGCACGACCTCGACGCCGGTGATGGGGATCGTCTCGTGCCGGTGGACCGGCCGCCGGGGGAGAACGAGGCAGGCATCGTCGTCGGCATCGTGTCCACACCGACCGAGCGGCACCCCGAAGGGTTGGCGCGTGTCGCCGTGCTCGGCGACCCGACGAAGGCGATGGGCTCGATCACCGAGGCCGAGTGCCGGCGTCTGCTCGCAGCGATCGAGTTGGCCGCGTCGATGGACGTGCCGATCGAGTGGTTGGCACTCTCGGCGGGAGCGAAGATCGCGATGGACTCCGGCAGCGAGAACCTCGACTGGGTCGCGCGCGTGCTGCGGCGGATCATCGAGCACACCCAGGCCGGCGGTGAGATCAACGTCGTCGTGGCCGGCATCAACGTCGGCGCCCAGCCCTACTGGAACGCCGAGTCGACGATGCTGATGCACACCAAGGGCATCCTCGTGATGACACCCGACAGTGCGATGGTGCTGACCGGCAAGCAGGCGATCGACTACTCGGGCGGCGTCTCCGCCGAGAACAACTTCGGCATCGGCGGGTACGAGCGGATCATGGGCCCCAACGGTGAGGCGCAGTACTGGGCGCCGAGCCTGGCGGCGGCGTGCGAGCTGCTGTTCCACCACTACGACCTGACCTACGTCGCGCCCGGCGAGCGCTGGCCGCGACGGGCATCGACTGCCGATCCGACCGACCGCGACGTCCGTCCGGTGCCGCACGAGGTCGACGGCGTGGACTTCACCACCGTCGGCGACATCTTCTCTGCCGAGACGAACGCGGACCGCAAGAAGCCGTTCGACATCCGCACCGTGATGGCGGCACTGGCAGACTCTGACTGCGAGCCGCTCGAACGATGGCCCGAGATGGCCGAGGCAGAAATGGCCGTCGTCTGGGACTGTCGGCTCGGCGGCTACGCGGTGACGATGATCGGGATGGAGTCGCGGCCGATGCCGCGGCACGGCGTCACGCCGGCGGACGGGCCGGGGCAGTGGTCAGCGGGCACGCTGTTCCCGTTGTCGTCGAAGAAGGTCGCCCGCTCGATCAACGCGGCGAGCGGCAGCCGACCGGTCGTGATGCTCGCCAACCTGTCAGGGTTCGACGGTTCTCCCGAGTCGTTGCGCCGGTTGCAGCTGGAGTACGGCGCCGAGATCGGCCGGGCGATCGTCAACTTCGACGGCCCGTTCGTGCTCTGCGTCGTGTCCCGCTACCACGGCGGCGCGTTCGTCGTGTTCTCGGCGACGCTCAACGACCAGATGGAAGTGGTCGCGGTCGAAGGGTCGTACGCCTCGGTGATCGGTGGGGCGCCGGCCGCAGCGGTCGTGTTCACCCGTGACGTGGAGGCCCGGACCCGCGCGGACGAGCGCGTCCGCCAGCTGGACGAGGCGATCGCGGGCGCCGAACGATCGGGCGACCCCGAGCACGAACTCGGTCGGCTGCGGGCCGAACTGTTGACGACCCGGGATGCGGTTCGGACCGAGAAGATGGGCGAGGTCGCCGCGGAGTTCGACGCCGTCCACAGCGTCGAACGCGCCCGCAGCGTCGGCTCGGTCCATCGCATCATCCCCGCCGCCGGACTGCGACCCGAGCTGATCGCATCCGTCGAGCGCGGCATGCAGCGCTGACGTGCCGACCCGCTGGCGCGCGGGCCGCGTCAGTTGATCGCCCGCTCCCGCCCTTCCCAGAATGGTTCACGCAACAGTCTTTTGAGCACCTTTCCGGGACCCGATTTGGGGAGTGGATCGGTTTGCAGGGTGATCGTCTTCGGCGCCTTGTACCCCGCAATCCGCTCGTGACAGTGTGCAATCAGCTCGATCTCGGACGTGTCGGTACCGGGGCGGAGAACGACGACGCCATGCACGGCTTCACCCCATTGTTCGTGCGGGATGCCGAACACGGTCGCCTCGCTGACGGCCGGATGGGTGTACAACGCGTCCTCGACCTCGGTGCAGTAGACGTTCTCGCCGCCGGTGACGATCATGTCCTTGGCCCGATCGACGAGCATGAGGTAGCCCTCGTCGTCCAGCCGGCCGACGTCGCCGGTGCGGTACCACCCGTCGTCGCTCAGCACCTCGGCGGTCTGCTCGGGCTTGTTCCAGTAGCCGACCATCACGTTCGGCCCGTGCACGCTCACCTCGCCGATCTCGCCGACCGGGAGCACGCGGCCGTCGGCGGCGACGATCCGCACGGCGACACCCGGAGCGGCCTGGCCGCAGCTCTTGCCCCGGTCGGAGTCGAGCGCGAGCTGTTCGTGC